>NZ_KB911466.1:0-531904 GCF_000383495.1 Mycobacterium sp. 360MFTsu5.1
ACCACCAGGCCAGAAAAACCGTCGATCGCCCAGTACCGTTTTTCGATGTCGTCGTCGGGAGCGCGCAGCTCCCACAGGTCGCCGATCGCGGCCAGGCGCCGGGCGCCGGCGGCGTTCTCCTGGCGGGTGGCCAGGGTGATCGCGTCGACCGCCGCGGCCGCGGCGTGGGGATCACTCATAGTTTCGCTCATACGTTCGAATATAGACCTGCCCACCGACAAGATCAGCGACTGCTGACATCGCCTCATCGTCGACGGTTAGAGCACCTAAACAGAAGCGCCACAGCAGGATTGGGTTCCACCCCCAGGCGCATGGATCGTCGACGGTTAGGACAACTAGCCAACTCGGTCCGCGAACGCGGGACGCCAAGAGGCAAGCCACGCCACCGGCAACCTGCCAAGGCGCCGCGCCGGACGGCAGGACCGATTAGCCGACCTAACCGTCGGGGATCGACAGGCCGGAGCCGGAGCCCTTGGGGATGGGCCGGAACGATTGCGGAGCCGACCTAACCGCCGAGGGTCCCAGACCCGTCCAGAGAACTTCGGGCGAAGCGACCGGGGCCGCAGGAGCGTCAAAGGACAGCTAGGCCACCTAAGCGTCGACGATCCACCGGCACCGCCACGATGGGACGAGGTAGGACCAACAAACCCGCCCGATTTACCCAGCCCACCTAAGCGTCGACGGTCGCGGGCTCGCGCTCCGCGTTGGTCGTCGCGGCGTGCCCCTCGGCGGTGTGCGGCTTGCTCGGCCACCAGATGCGGTTACCGATCATGGCCATCGCGGCCGGCACCAGCACCGTACGCACCAGGGTGATGTCGATCAGCAGGCCGATGCCGATGGTGAACCCGATCTGCAGCAGGTTGATCACCCGGCCGGTCATGAGCGCGAACATGGTGAGCGCGAAGACGATTCCGGCGGTGGTGATGACGCTGCCGGTGCTGCCGAAGCTGCGCATGATGCCGCGGATCATGCCGTCACCGGACTCCTCACGGATGCGGGCGGCGAACAGCATGCTGTAGTCCGCGCCCACAGCGATGAGCGCCATGAAGGACACCGGGAACACCGACCAGTCGATGTCGACTCCGATGAGGTGCTGCCAGACCAGGACGCTGAATCCGGAGGCGGCGGCGAATGACAGCGTCACCACGGCGACCATGAACACCGGCGCGAGGATGCTACGGAGCAATGCGATCAGCACCAGCAGCACGCCCAGGATCGCGACGACGCCGTAGACCGCGAAGTCGTGCCACACCTGGTCGCGCATGTCGGCCGAGAGCGACGCCAGGCCGGTGCTGGCGAAACGTGCTGTCTGCAAAGAGGTTCCGGCTGCGGCCTCGGTCGCCGCCGGCGCCAGCGCGCGGGAGGCATCGAGGGCCTGGGCACTGTACGGGTTGATCTTCCAGATGACGAGCATTCGCGCGGTCTTGCCGTCGGGGGAGAACAGCAGG
Organism: Mycobacterium sp. 360MFTsu5.1; assembly: GCF_000383495.1. NCBI lineage: Bacteria > Bacillati > Actinomycetota > Actinomycetes > Mycobacteriales > Mycobacteriaceae > Mycobacterium > Mycobacterium sp. 360MFTsu5.1. Next base: position 1,449 of record NZ_KB911466.1, read on the forward strand.
TCCTGTGCGGCCCGGAAGGCCGGATCGGAAAAGCCTTGCGGCGGAAGGTAGAAGCCCGAGGCCGGGCCGTCGCCGGTGTGGGTGCTCAAGGTCGTCAGGTAGTCCGTCGCCTGACCGAGCCCGTCGGTCAGCCGCCCGGACATGTTGACCACCTGGTCCACGCCGCCCTTGACCTGATCGAGCCCGAAGGCCAGCCGGGTCATCCCGGCGCTGAGCTGGTCCGCGCCACGTACGAGTTCGGTCAGCTGGGTGCGGGCCTGCGCCGGCGAACCACCGGGCAGGTTCGCGACCATTTTCTGCAACGTGGCCAACGCATCTCGGATGGCCGGCTCGGCGGCTCGCACCTTCTCGACGGTCACCTGCGGGACCGCGGAGAGCCGCTGCGCCTGCAGCAGTGCCCGGCTGACCGCACCATTGGAGATGGCGTCGAGGTCGGCGATGTCCGCGCGGGCCCGGCTGCACACCGGGTTCATCAGGCAGTCGGGGCCGGGTTGCGGGTCGAGTGCGGAGCCGAGAGCCGAACTCACCAGCCGACCGGCGTCGGCGACCTGCGCGTTGCCGTCGATGGCCTGCAGCGCCGCGTCGAGCAATCCGGTGGAGGAGCTGAGATCGGCCAGCGCAGAACGGACGTCAACCGTGCCGTCGGTGAGGGTGGACAACCCGGCGCCGGCGGCCTGGTACCCGTCGAGCACCTGATGGGCGAGCCCGGTGACTTGCCGGATGCCGGAAACCAATTGGGGAATCTGCGTGACGGCGGAGGCGGCACCGTCGCGCAGCTGAGCCGCGCCGGAGTCCAGCCGGTGGATGTCGGGGACGGCCTTGTTGACCTGGTTCTTGGCATCGCCGAGCCGGTTCGCGACGATTCCGGCCTGGTAGCCGATGGTGGTCTGCGGCAACTGTTTTCCGGCCGGCCGGGTCATCGAGCGGACATAGGCGATCTCGGGCATCCCCGACAGGCGACCCGCAACGCGGTCGAGCGCGGCCAGGTCGTCGGTGTTCCGCATGTCATGGTCGGCCGAGACGATCAGGTATTCCGGTGCCGCCTCGTTGACACCCCAATGCGCATAGGTCTTCTCGTATCCGACCGCGCTCTCGGTGTCGTCGAGCTGCATGGAATTTTCGTCGAAGTTCACCCGGAAGGTGGTGAGAACCGCTGCGGAACTGAGCAGCAGCACCAGCGATGCCGTCACCAGGACTCCGGACCGGCGGATCATGGTGGATCCGATGCGGCGCCAGCGTCGGTCGTTGAGGGGACGCGGTTCGGCCAGGCCGCGGCGTCCCAGGATCGACAGCAGGGCGTAGGGCAGGGACATCGACACCGCCAGTCCGACGACGATCGCGATGGCGATCGGTGGGCCGGCGGCCTTGAACATGCCGAGCTCGGTGAATCCCATCGCGGTGGCGGCCGCCGCGATGGTCAGCATCGAGGCGATCAGGATGCCCGAAACCCGCTGCCCGGCTTGCGCTATCGCATCGATGACGGGCACCTGGCTGCGCCGGGCCTCGTGATAGCCGGCGAGGATGAAGATCGCGTAGTCGGTGGCGGCGCCGAGCAGCATCGCCGTCATCAGCGAGATGGTGAAGTTCGAGACGGTGAGGGTGCCGCCCATGCCGAGCAACGACACGATGGGGCGGGCGACGCCGAGGGCGATGCCGATGGTGAGCAGCGGGACCATTGCCGTGGCCAGCGACCGATAGACCATGAGCAGCACCAGCGTGATCAGCAGGACGGACACCGCGGTGATGATCAGCAGGGAAAAGTCCATGGCGCTGAACAGGTCGGCCAATGTCGGCGACGGTCCGGTGAGATACACCCCGACCCCCGGGGGTTTGGGCAGGGCCTGGAGCTGATCGCGGATCGCGATGGTGTTCTTGTGTGCCTTGGTGGACCCGACGTCGCCGGTGCCGGCAAGGACGAGGTTGATCGCCTTGTGGTCGGGGCTGAGTGCGATATCCCGCAGTTGCGGATTGTCGTAGGTGTCGAGCACGTAGGCGACGTTGGTGGTGTCGCGCTGCAAGGTGGCGACGATGTTGCGGTAGAGGGCCTCGTCGGCCGCGTTGATGCCCTTCTCGTCGACCAGCACCACGCTGCCGACGGCCGAGGACCGCGGGACGCCGAAGGCGTCGGACATCTCGCGCAGCGTCTGTGCGGCTTTGATGTTCGCGGGCATGAACGGCGCCGAGTGCTCAGCGACGGTTTGCTCGAGTTGGGGGATGGCGACGTTGAGGATTCCGGCCAGCGCTACCCAGAAGCCGATGACGACCCATGCCCAATTGGCACAGAAACGGCTGGTGGCGGCGAAAAACCTGTTGTTGTGTCCCACCCCGGACCCCCTTGATTCGAGACCGGAACTACACCGTTCGGTCTACTATTGGAGGCAGACGCTAGTAGACCGACTGGTGTACAAACAATGCTGAAGGACAGGGAGTTACGTCACATGAGTGCCCGAGATCGGCTTGTCGTCACAGCCATCGATCTGATTCGGCGCCAGGGCGTTTCAGGTACCGGGCTCAGCCAACTGCTCGAACGCAGCGGAACGGCACGGCGCTCCCTCTACCTGAACTTCCCTGGTGGCAAGGCCGAACTCGTCGCCGACGCGACCGTTGCGGCGGGAAACATGCTGGGCGACGGCATCGACCGCCTGATCGGTGAAAAGGGTCCGGTCGGGGCGGTGCGCGCCTTTGTCGAGATGTGGATTTCGAACCTGACCAGCAGTGACTTCGAAGTCGGCTGCCCGATCATGGCTGCCGCCCTCGGCAGGTCGGAGGCACCTGCCGCGGCCGACGCCGCTGGTGAGGTCTTCCTCGACTGGGAAAGCCGCATCGCGGCCGGCCTGGAAGCGGCCGGCCTGTCACCCGACGATGCCGCACGGCAGGCGACGCTGACCGTCGCGGCGGTGGAGGGCGCCATCGTCATGGCGCAGGCAACCAAGTCGGACGTGCCGCTACGCCGTGTCGAGGCGGCGCTTGTCGAGTCGGTGGAGCAGTACCTGAATTAGGCGGACTTTGCCGGGGCTGTGCCGGACAGGCAGTCGGAAATGAAACCGGCCATGCGCGCGTATGCGCGGCGGCTCTCGGGCAGCCCGGGGAAGATGGCCGGGAACGCGTGGACCTGACTGGGCCACGCCGCGACCTCACACTTGCGCCCGGCCTGGATCAGCCTGTCTTGCATCCGCTCGGCGTCGCACAGCAGTGACTCCGTCTCGGAGGCGACGATCAGCGACGGCGGCATCGCGTCCATCGGACCGGAAACCGGCTCCAATTCGTCGAGATTGCCGGCGGGACAGATGCGTTCGGTGATGACCGGGAAGCCGGCGGCGATCCCGAAGACGTCCGTCGCCGCGGTCGAATGCGCAGTGCGTGCGGCGTTGTCCAATTCCAGCAGAGGCGAAATGCCGACCACCCCTGCGGGACTCGGGAGCCCGTGCTTCGGGGCCTGCTGCGCGGTGGCAAACGCCAGGAATCCGCCGGCCGAGTCGCCGGCGAGGATGACCTTGGCCGGATCGACGCCCTGGCTCAACAAGTGACGGTAAGCGCCCAGGCAGTCCTGGATGGTCGTCGCCAGATCGACCTCGGGGTACTGCCGATATTCGATGTGTACCAACGGCAATCGCGTGACGCGCGAGAGCGCGGCAACGGCGCGCAGGTGGGTGTTCAGGTCACCGAGGACGAACCCGCCGCCGTGGAAATACAGGATGACGCCGTCGGTGATGGGCGCGTCGAGGTCGGACGGCGACACCCATTCGACGGGCAGGCCGTTCCAGTTTTCGGCGACCAGCCGGAAGCCGCGCGGCGGCCGACGACGCTGCAGGCTGGCCAGCTTGTTGACGTTGCGTCCCACGCGCACGATCCGCTGTGACGTCGCCTCGTACTCCGCGGTGGTCAGCGCGCGAATCAGAATGCGGGCCAACAGCAATGACGCGAAGAAGTGAATGATGCGCGCGCGCAGGCTGGCCGGCTCGGCGGCGTGAATGACCGCGCTCACTGTGCCAACTCCACCAGCACCGGCGCGTGGTCGCTGGGCTGCTTGCCTTTTCGTTCCTCGCGGACGATCTCGCCGTGGGTGACGCGTGCCGCGAACTCCGGTGAGCCCAGCACGAAGTCGATGCGCATGCCCTGCTTCTTGGGGAACCGCAGCTGCGTGTAGTCCCAGTAGGTGTAGACGCCCGGACCCGGGGTGAACGGGCGGACCACGTCTGCGAAGCCGGCGTCGTTGATGGCGCGGAACGCCGCGCGTTCCGGCTCGGAGACGTGCGTCGAGTTGGCGAACACCGCCATGTCCCAGACGTCCTCGTCGGTCGGCGCGATGTTCCAGTCACCCATCAAGGCCAGTGGCAGCGACGGATCGTCGGCCAGCCATTTCGCGGAGGTGTCGCGAAGGGCGGCAAGCCAATTCAGCTTGTACGGCAGATGCGGGTCTTCCAATGTCCGGCCGTTGGGCACGTACAGACTCCACAGCCGGACCCCGCCGCAGGTGGCGCCGATGGCGCGGGCCTCGTCGGCGTCCTGCCACTGCGGCTGGCCGTCGAAACCGATCTGCACGTCTTCGAGTCCGACGCGGGATGCGATCGCCACGCCGTTCCACTGGCTGTGCCCGACGTGCGCCACCTCATAGCCGAGCGCCGCGAACGGCATGGTCGGGAACTGCTCGTCCTTGCACTTGGTCTCCTGCATGGCGAGCACGTCGACGTCCGCGCGGGACAGCCAGTCCGTGACCCGGTCGACCCGGGTGCGGATGGAGTTGACGTTCCAGGTGGCGATACGCATGACGCTCCGATCAGACAGGCTCGGGGACTTTCAGTTCCCGACGCAGGGCGGTGAAATCGGTGATGGTCTTGGTGGCGACGTTGGCGACCGGCCGGGCATTGCGGCCGGTGGCCTCGGACTTGGACACCATCACCACGCCGTCGATGTACGGCTGAATGGTGGTGGCGTTCTGCACCGTCGCGACGATCACCAGCTGGAAACCGAACTTGCGGAACGCCTGCAGCGCCTGCGAGGCGAACTGCGGGTCGGACTTGGAGAACGCCTCGTCGAGCATCAGCTGCGCGAAAACCGGCTTGTTGTCGCCGCTTTCGGGGTTGGCCAGGTTGAAGCTGAGCGCCCCGGCCAGGCAGAAGGCCATCAGCTTCTCCTGCTCGCCACCGGAGTTGTCACCGGCATTGCTGTGCGTGCGGATCAGTTCGCCGCTCGCGACGTCCCACTCGGCGCAGTCGAACGTGAACCGGTTTCGCACGTCGAGCGCATCGCGCGTCCAGGCACGGTCCTCGGGGTTGTTGCCGGCCAACCGGTTTCGCAACCGCAGGATGTCGGCGTACTGATCGAGGATCGCTTTCTTGTCGCCCAGCCCCACCTCGGCGATGCGCCGGGAGATCGCTTTGACGATGTCGGTCAGCTCGGAGACGGCGACCATGCTGCGCGGGTTGGCGCGCAGCGTCAGCCGGGTGCCGCGGTTGAATTCCACTGCACCCAAACCGGTGTTGACGCGGTCGATCTGCTCGCTGATACGCCGGGTCTCCTGCTCGGCGACGCGGTGCAGCGTCAGGATCGCATCGGGCGCCTGTTCGGTGATCAGTCGCATCATGCGGTCGTAGGCGTCGGGCAGCTCGCGCTCGTCGATGTGACGGCAGACCGCGACGTAGTCGTAGATGCGCTCGTCGAAGTCGTCCGAGTCGTTCGGAATCGCATCCGGGAACGAGGCGTCGAACGTCGCGACGATGCGGGACAACTCTTCGTAGGAGCGCCGACGGCTCTCGGTGAGCTGGTCGCGTTCGCGGCGGATGGCCGCGAACAGCGCCTCGCGGTGCGGCTCCGGGTTGAGCAGTTCCAGCGGCACCGGGACGTCAGCGGCGTAGCGGCGCAACAGATCTGTGGCCTGCTCCGACACCGCGGCGGGGGAGAGCCGGTCCTGCAGATCCATCAGCTTGGTCCGGCGGGCGTCGAGATCATCGCGCCGGGTCTGGATCGCGCCGCGCCGCGTCATCAGGGTTTGGATGTCGACCCAGCACTCCTCGGCGCGGGCCGACAGCGCCTCGATGTCGGGGTGGTCGGCCAGCAGCAGTTCGTACTGCTCGCGGAGCCGGTCGGCGTGGCCCTCGGCGGTGTCGGTGTCGATCTGGCTCCACTGCGGGAACTGCTCGTAGACGGCCTTGCACGCCGCGGCCCGGTCGCGCCACTGCTGACGTTGCGCCGCAATCTCATCCGCGGCGCGCCGGGCGGTGCTGAAGGCCTCCTCGGCCTCGGTCAGTTCGGCGTGCAACGCTTCCAGCTTGGCGCTGATATCGCCCTGGTAGATGTACTCGGATGGCTTGATCGGGCGCCGGTCGTCCTTGATGGCCAGCCGGTCGGAGTCCTTGTACAGACCCGTGTCGGTGACGGCCCGGCGGAACCGCACGAACACGTCGGGGGTGTCCACGCAGATGTGGTCGCCGGCCGCGGCGATCACGTCGGCGGCCTCGGCGGCACAGGGATGCTTGGGCTTGACCAGGAACAGCTTGCCCGCCAATGTGTTCGGCTCGGCCTCGCGTCCCGAGGCGCCGGCGCGGACGTGGTGCAGCGCCAGCCGTCCGCGCATGTTGGTCTCGTTGACGAACCGCAGCACCTTGGCATAGTGCTGATCGGGCACCAGCAACCGCAGGCCGACCCCGCGCAGCACCTTCTCGACCGCCAGCCGCCAGCGAGAGTGCTCGGGCTGCAGGTCGAAAAGCTCAGCGACATAGGGCAGTTCGGCGGGATCGATGCCGACGCCCGCGCAGATGTGGTCCCGCATCGTCACGGCGGACTCGGGCAGCGCCGAGCCGACGTGCTCGACGCGCTTGAGTTCCTTGGCCGCGTTGTCGCGCAGGATGCGTGCCGACTTCTGTGCGTACTCGGCGTCGGTGGACGCGTCGCGCCCCCACTCCAGCTTGCCCAGCATCTCGGTGGCCTGCCGGGTGAGTTCTTCGCGCAGGTTCCAGAATTCGTCGGCGGTGTCCGGCACTTCGACGCCGAGCGCCGCGACCATCTCCTCATAGGCCGCGCGCCGCCGCGCCACGTCGTCGGCCTGCGCCTCGGCGGCGTTGACCTGGGCCTGCAGCGGACCGACATTCGCCGACGCGCCGTTGATCTGGGCGTTGAGCGAATCACCTTCGGCCTTGGCCAGATTCAGCTGCCGCGTCAGGTCGGCGTTCTCGTTCTCCAGCTGGTCGATGGTCGCGTCGAGTGTCTCGATCTCGGCGGGGCAGTGCCGCAGCCGGACGTGATCGGTGTAGGCCCGCACCATCGGCAGGTCGACCAGGTCGATGATCCCGAGGTCGGTCGACTCGGAGGCATAGCGCACCTGGATGGCCTCGATATCACCGAGGATCTTGCGCTTGCGCTGCGCCACCGCGAGCAATTCGCGGGCCTCGACGAGGGGGTCGATCTGCTTGAGGGCCTCGGGCAGCCGCGCCAGGCTGTCCGGTTCGTCCAGCATGAACTCCCGGACGAACTGCTCAAGCCCACCAACACTTTTCAGTGACTTGGCCTTGCCGAGCAGCTGCTGTGCGGCGTCCGACGCGCGGATGCCGATCGAGGCATACAACTGTGCCAGATACTGCGACTCGACCTTGGTCGTGAACCGCCAGCCGTCGCCCTTGAACACCCCGGCGTCGAACCGGCCCGCGGCCCACCGGTTGCAGACGTCCTCGATGTCCAGGTCGCCGTCGCCGATGACGAACCGGCTCGAGGAATCCGAACGCGATTCTCCCGTCAGCCATTTGAGGACCAGGCCGGTGATGGTGCGGCCGGTGTTGCTGGTGTAGGTGACCGCGACCGCCGACCAGGTGGTGCCCTCGCCACGCAGGTACATGACCTGACTGGTGCCGGCTTCGCTGCGCTGGCCCCAGGCGCCGCGGACGTACTTGTCGACGGTGCGGCGGCCCGCGCTCGAGCCGGCCGCGGTGTTGTCGCCCGACGCGTTGAAGTTGCGCCGGTTGAACGGCAGGAAGCCGAGTGAAATCGCGTCCAGCAGTGATGATTTACCGCTGCCGGAGCCGCCCGCGACCAGTGAGCCGCCGGCGCTGAACGGAATGCTGTGATAACCGTCGAACACGCCCCAGTTGATGATCTGGAGCCGGGACAGGTGAAACTGCTCAGACATCGGCTTCAGTACCTCCGCCGGTGAGTTGTTCGAACTGCTGCTGCAGCTCGGTGATCACCGAGGCCGTCATCACGGCCGTGATGACGGGACTCACGGTGTAGCTGTCCTCGTCGTCACGGCTACGGCGCAGGATGTCCAGGCCCGTCAGCCTGGCGATCGCCGCATCGATGCGGGCGGTGAAAGTGACTGCGTCGCGGTCGGTTTCGTTCAGTACACCGCTGAACATGCCGTGCATCTCGTCGCGGGTGATCAGGAAGCTCTGGTCGCCGCCGGCGCGCATCAGCTGCGCCAGGTGCAGCGCCAGAATCGAGTCGTAGGTGCCCAGGGGCTCGCGGCGCAGCAGCTTGATGCCCTTGGCCGACTCGTAACGGGCCTGCTCGATGAACGCGATGTCCACGCTTTCGGAGATGCGCAACTGCAGGTCGAGTTCGGACAACCGCACCGACAATTCGTTGCGGTACTCCAAGATCCAGCTGTAGACGTCACGGTCGGACTCGCTGCTGATGTAGCGGCGGGTCAGCAGGTGTTGCAGTGCCCAGCAGGCGCGGTCCGGCATGGCGCTGACGTCGCCGTCGAACCGTGGACGGCGCTGCTGCGCCGCCCGGCTGGTGCTGTCGACCTCGGGGAGCGAGGCGAAATCGATGGGGCTGTCAGTCATGCATGGCTCCTGTACTCATGACCGGCTCGGTGAACATCAGAGAGGGCACCTCGATCTCGCGGTCCCGACCGTCGAGCGAGCGGAATCGCACCGACATGGTGTCGTCGCCCGCGTCACCCGGTCCTGCGGGTTGTTTGAGGGCCCACGACCACAACACGATGACGTGGCCCAGGTACGCCGAATCGAGCATCGAGACGGCCTCGGCCAGTGACACCGGGCGGCGCGCGACCGCGGCATTGAGCATCTCGGACATCGCCGGTGCATCGACCTGGGTGGTCAGTGCCGCGAAGGTGGACAGGTCGACGTCGCCCTGTGCCGCTTCGGCAGGTTTGGGTGCCGACAGGTCGCCGATCTTGAAGCTCAGCGCGCCGATCGAGCTGATCGCGTGCCGGGCCAAGGGGACTTCGATGTCCAGCCGGGAGTCGGTCAGCGACGACTTCAGCAGCGTCCGGGCCGCGCCGATGGCCTCGGTGAGCTGGCGGGCCACACCGCGGCTGGACTCCATGGTGCCGAACGCGGTGAATCGCTTGACCCGCTGCGCGCACCGCTGCTGGATGCGTTCGACCTCGTCGATCTGGTGGCCGATCAACTCGAAGAATCCCGCCATCACCTTGCGCAGCGCCGGGTCCAGCTCGGGCAGTGCCGACGCCACGGTGGCGATGTCGTTCTCGAATTCGGCGCGCTGGTCGGGGTCGTTGATCATCCGCAGGAACGCCCGGTGCGAATCGCGGCCCGCGGAATCCCATGCCGCCTGGTAGTCGGCGTACATCTGGCGCTGTCGGTCGCGGTACTCGATGTTCGTGTCGATCGGGTCGTCGAGCGCCTGCGTCGCCTGCTCGATCATGGTGCCGTAGAGGCCGATGTCGGTGATCAGCCGTTCCATCTGCAGCGCGATGGCGCGGGCTTCGTCGTACATGTCGGTGACGTCGGGCTCGGGGCGCAGCCCGGCTTCCAATTCGTCGAGCTCGCGGTGCAGCGCGGCGATCTCGGCTTCGATACCGGCCCGGATGCGGTCGGGGTCATTGCCGGCACGTGTGGCGATCTGACGCATGCGGGACGCGATGCCGGCGATCGAGCCGCCGGTGGCGATGCTGTCGCCACGGCGCATGCCGCGGACGAAGTCGAGGGCGCGACGGGCGTCCTGCGTCAGATAACAGACGTTGCGTTCGGCGCCCGCCCGGGTTTCGGCCACCCGGTGCACCCAGCCCTGGCTGGCCCACGACTTGATCAGGGCCAGGCCCGACTGTCCGAGCTGGTCATCGGTCTCGCCGAGCGTCGCCAGATCGCGCTCCAGCCGAACCACCAGATCGGTCTCGGCGATCATGCCTTCACTGAGGTGCCGCTCCATCAACGTGGCGTAGACGCCGAGGTTGTTGGTGGCCAGCAGTCGGACTGCGCGCGAGCCCTGAACGTCACGGTTGAGTTCGAGCAACTCGGCGGCCGACAGCGCCGCATTCTCTTGCACCCGCAACCCCTGACCAGCCTGACACTTCGGTGCGTTCCACCGACGGTCCAAGATACTTGGCGAAGCGCCGGCCGGCATCGGCGGTCGTGCCCCGCGGAGTCCCGGAAGACGATTGCTGGTATTGCCCGGGACGTCCGGTCCCACATGTTGTCTCACTATGTGGACGCCGGCCGGTGCCTCGGCAGGCCGCCGGACGGACGGCGGCAGCAATTGCGTCGACGCGCCGGTGCGGCCCCTGTCGGATTTGCCCCGAGCGGGTACGAGGCGTCCCGGTCGAGATCACATCGCCGCCTCGGCTCGTGTGAGATTCCCATCACGATCAACACGCGATGTGGTCCCGGTCACGACGTCGAAAATGCGCCTGAGCATTACTAATCGGAATATATCCGGCTGGTTCGCCCGTTGATCCCGGGTCGCGTCAAGGGCTCTGTCGGCGGCGTAAATGGGTTTGCCGACTGGCCATTTGCCGGGAAGGTTAGCGGGGCTATGAACAGCGCTTTACCGGCTAATACGCAAACAGGTTTGGAGTGGCCTGTGGGTCACATGTCGTCGCTACCGATTCGTTACGACTTCGTCAAAAACTCTGGATTAACTCGGTTACTCGTCGGTAAATTACTCGCCGGTAAGCAAGCCGACCCCGAGGAGTCACTTCATGAATGTTGCGGTTCGTCGCCATACCAAGGCGGGTATCTGCGCAGCGACCACGGCGGCCATCGTGGCCGGCCCACTGTTGCCGTCGGTGCCTGCCGCCGCCAAGCTGCCGACGCTTCCGTCGGTGAGCACAGCCGCGGTTCAGCTGACCGCGGCCTACAACCCGCTGCAGCCCTGGCTCGACGCGTTCAACACCGCGTCGGAGAACGCGCAGCGAATCGGCGCGGTCGTCTCCGAAGCGCCGGCGGTGTTGCTGCAGCAGTTCCTGGCGAACCAGATCAGCCATGTCGGGGCCATCCTGCAGAACCCCGGCAACATCGGCGCGGTGATCCAGGACGTCGGGCAGAACGTGAAGTCGGCGATCACCGCCGCCACGCTGCTGGGGACCAAGCCGGAGGACTGGACCATCGCCGGTTCGAACGACGTCTGGCACGGCCTGGTCGCGCAGATGCTCCCGAACATGCTTCCGACGGCCGGCAACCCGCAGGCGTCCGCGATCGTCACGCAGGTGGTCAACGTGCTGGCGTCACCGCTCAGTGGTGTGCTGATGGGTTTGGTTGGCCCCGGCATCAGCCCGGTGGTGGCGCTGGTCAACAGCATCACCAAGATCGCGACCTCGCTCGCCGCGGGTAATGCGATGGCCGCGGCGCAAGCTGCCATCAACATCCCGGCCGCCATGGTCAACGGCTTCCTCAACGGTGCCAATCTCAACCTGGATGTGCTGGCGCCGCTGATCACCAAGACCATGCCGGCCGGCAACGAGCTGCAGAAACTCAACATCCAGTTCGGTGGGCTGTTCACCGCCGGCGTGACGGGCATGGACATGACCGGCATCGGTGGCTCGATTCTGAACTCCCTGGGCCTGACTGCCGAAACGGTGCTCGCCCCGGGATTTCCGTTGGAGATCACCGGCCAGGGCATCGGGCCGATCGGTGCGCTCGTCAACCTCAGCCACCTGCTGGCCAAGGCCATCGGCTGGAGCGGCACCGGCAATCCGTTGGCCCCCAAGACCGCCGCCGATCCGGCTGCGGCAACCCAGGTTTCGGTGACCAAGGCGGCCACGGACAACTCGATCACCTCCATCCCGCAGACGTCGGTGGCGGTGACGCAGGTGAAGGCCACCGCGGCACAGGCACCGGAGACGGCCGAGAAGCCGGCTACGCCGGCCAAGTCGGAGACGTCTGCTACCCCGGCAACTCCGGCCACGCCGGCAACTCCGGCGACCCCCGCCACCCCGGCCACTGCGGAGACGCCGGCGACCCCGGCAACTCCGGCCACGCCCGCCACGCCGGCGACCCCGGCCACCCCGGCGAAGCCCGACAACCAGAAGCCGGATGACCACAAGACGGACTCGACCAAGTCGGACACCAAGTCGGAGACGAAGTCGGAGGCGACGAAGTCCGAATCGAAGAAGCCGAGCAAGCAGAAGTCGGAGAAGCCGAAGCCTGTGAAGAAGCCGGCACCGGCGAAATCCACTGCAGGCCAAGGTGGTTCGGCCCACGGCGCCGACGGCGGGGCCGGCTCGCACGCCTCGGGCGCGTCGAGCTAGTAGGTCAACGATCGGTGGGCCTCCCTGCTCGGGGGAGGCCCGCCGAGCGCTTCGTCCTGCCCACATCAATCCCAATCAACTCGGAAAGAGGGAGTCGTTCTCATGGATTCAGCAGTCCGTCGTCATACCAGGGCGGGTATCTGCGCAGCGACCACGGCGGCCATCGTGGCCGGCCCATTGCTGGTGCAGGCACCTGCCGCCACTCACCTGCCGGCGCTGCCGTCGGTCAGCACCGCTGCGGTGCAGTTGACCGCGGCATACAACCCGCTGCAGCCGTGGCAGGACGCGTTCAAGACCGCCGCGGCGAATGCGGGACGCCTCGGTGACGCCATCTCCGAGGCCCCGGCGGTACTGCTGCAGCAGTTCCTGGTCAACCAGATCAACCACGTCGGCGAGGTGCTGAAGAACCCCGGCAACATCGGCACGGTTTTGGGCCAGATCGGGCACAACGTGCAGTCGGCGATCACCGCCGCGACGCTGCTTGGCACCGACCCCGGCAACAACTCGCAGTCCGTCGACTCGAACGATGGTTTCCACTTCATCCTGCTTCAGGTGATTCCGAAGCTGCTTCCGACGGCCTCGAACGCCGTGGCCAACCGGGTCGTGCAGGAAGTGTTCAACTTTCTGGCATCGCCGCTGAGCGGGGTCCTGATCGGCCTGGCAGGACCCGCGATCAGCCCGGCGGTGGCACTGGCGAACAGTCTCACCAGCATCGGCGCGTCCCTGTCGCAAGGCGACGCGGCGAAAGCGCTGCAGACCGCGATCAACATCCCGGCTGCCATGGTCAACGGCGTCCTCAACGGCGCCAACCTCAACCTGGACCTCGTGGCCAAGCTGATCAACAAGACCATTCCCCTGAGTGACAATGCCGTCGTCAAGGCGCTCAACATCCAGTTCGGTGGACTGTTCACCGCCGGATCGACTGGCTGGGACCAGAAGGGCCTGGGTGGCTCGATCCTGAACTCACTCGGGCAGACCGTCTACGCCGACATCATCGGGACGGACCTGCAGATCGACGGTCTGGGCATCGGGCCCATCGGCGCCATGGTGTCGCTCGGCCGCATCCTCGCCAAGGCAATCGGCTGGAGTGGCACCGGTAATCCGTTGGCCCCCAAGGCTGCTGTCGATCCGGCTGCTGCGACGCAGGTATCGGTGACCAAGGCCGCCACGGACAACTCGATCACCTCGATCCCGCAGCCCGCGCTGGCCGTGACACCGGTGAAGACGACCGTCTCCGAGGCATCGGAGACGCCCGCGAAGCCTGCTGCGCCGGCCAAGTCGGAGACGACGCCCGCTATTCCGGCTACGCCTGCTACGCCGGCCACCGCCGAGACGCCGGCGACCCCGGCTACTCCGGCGACCCCGGCTACTCCGGCGACCCCGGCTACTCCGGCGACGCCCGCCACTCCGGCGACACCCGCCACCCCGACGAAGGCTGACAACCAGAAGTCGGACGATGCCAAGCCGGATACGACCAAGCCGGATTCGACCAAGCCGGATTCGACGAAGTTCGACTCGACCAAGTCCGAGACGAAGAAGCCCGAGAAGAAGCCGACGAAGCCGAAGGCCGAGAAGCCGAAGCCCGTGAAGAAGCCGGCCCCGGCGAAATCGACTGCAGGCCAGGGTGGTTCGGACCACAGCGGGGCTGACGCAGCCTAGCCGGTACCTGCCGAGGCCACGGTTTCCCGGGCGCCGACGATGTCGCGCGAGAAACCGTGGTCTTCGGCGTTACAGGAGCACGTACCGCGACCGGTGATGCAACCGGAAACCGATCGATTCGGCCAGCGCGATCGCCGGCGCGTTGTCGTCGGGAACCCGTATGTAGGCGTGCGTCGCACCGCGGCCGGCGGCCCAGGACATCAGCTCGGCGCAGACGGCGCGGCCCAGTCCGCGCCGGCGTTCCGACTCGAGCACGGCGATGTCCGACAACCCGGCCCACACCCTGCCGTCGGGTGCTGTGGTCACGGCGACGCGCCCGACCGCCGCGTCGGCCACCGTGGCGAACGCCACGTCGCCGTCGACGACGGCAGTGAGGACCTCGACAGGCACGTCCTGCGCGTGAATCTGCCGCCACCGGGCATCGGGGCGCGCGGGCAGTTCGGCAGCCGCGCCGCCCGGCAATTCAACGGTCAGAACGCGATTGGGCTCGACGCCCTCGGAACGGACCGGCAGCAGCCGCTCCGGCAGCGCCACCCACGGTTGTAGTCCGCGTGCGGCGTACCAGTCGGCGATCGCCGGCAGGGCCGTCAAGTCTGACGAAAAGAGCAGCGGCACAGCCGAGTTGGTTCGCATATCGGTGCCGCCGGCTCGCAGCAGCCAGCCGTCGACCCAGAGCTGCTCGGTACCCGGCCAGGCCAGCGCGGCGGCATGTTCGACCGCGCGTATCTCTGAATTGCGCACCGGGGCATGGGACAGCTCGCGCACCGACATCACCGCGGCGGGGCTGATCTCGACGCGCTCACCCGATTTGGTGCGTACGACGACGACCGGGGTGAGTGCCTCGAGGTGACCGACGACGTCGGTGACGGCCTCAGACCCGGGACCGGCCTCCGGTTCGGCCAACCGGTAGCGCAACGAGACGCGGCTACCGACCGAGGGCATCAGTGCCCGAACGGGTCGTCGACCTCGCCCGGCATCCAGCTCAGCCCCGGCACGCCCCACTTGTTCGACTTGATCATCCGCTTGGCGGCCCGCGCGTTGCGGCCGATCAGGCAGTCGAGGTACAGGAAGCCGTCGAGGTGGCCGGTCTCGTGCTGCAGCATGCGGGCGAACAGGCCGGTGCCTTCCAGCTCGACCGGCTTGCCGTCGGCGTCCAGGCCGGTGACCTTCGCCCACGTGGCGCGGCCGGTCGGGAACGACTCACCGGGAACCGACAGGCAGCCCTCGTCGTCGTAGTCCGGGTCGGGCATGGTCTCGGGGATTTCCGACGTCTCGAGGACCGGGTTGATCACCACGCCGCGACGCCGCGCGGTCTGGCCGCGGTCGTCGGCGCAGTCGTAGACGAACAACCGCAGCCCGACGCCGATCTGGTTTGCAGCCAGGCCCACGCCGTTGGCCTTGTCCATCGTTTCGTACATGTCGTCGATCAGCTCGGCGAGATCGGAAGGAAGCGACCCGTCGGCGCCGACGGCCACCGGAGTGGTCGCGGTGTGCAGGACAGGGTCACCGACGATGCAGATTGGACGGACAGCCATGACGAGCAATCTTAGTGACCCGACTCGCGGGTAACGATCACGGCTCAATACCGTCGGTCATGGTTGAATGTTCGCCGAACCACTTGCTGCGTCCCAGATCCGTTGTGACGCACGAAACAGGCTGGCATATACCGAGATCAGAGAAAGGGTCCAGGGGCGAAATGGACGGCGCTATGGCGCGTACTGAGCGATCCGGGGACGACTCTGAGCTCGCCGACGGGTTGACCCGCCGCGAACACGACATTCTTGGTTTCGAACGTCAGTGGTGGAAATTCGCGGGTTCCAAAGAGGACGCCATCAAGGAACTGTTCTCGATGTCGGCGACCCGGTACTACCAGGTGCTCAACGCACTGGTCGACCGGCCTGAGGCGCTGGCCGCGGACCCGATGCTGGTCAAGCGACTGCGCCGGCAGCGGGCCAGCCGACAGAAGGCCAAGGCCGCGCGTCGTCTCGGTTTCGAAATCACCTAGCTTTTCTGCCCTGAGGGTCTGCCTCGATAAGGTGGGGAGCAATGAATCAGCGAGAGTCCTCCGGACTGCCCCTGCGCGCCATGGTCATGGTGCTGTTGTTCCTTGGTGTCGTGTTCCTGCTGGTGGCGTTCCAGTCGCTGAGTTCGGACAGCAGCTCCGACTCGAACTCGTCGAGCAGCTCCGCCAGCGCGACATCGGCCACGGCCACCACGACGTCGACGACGCCCGCGCCGGCCAAGGCCGACGTCAAGGTCTTCAACATCTCCGAGGTTGCCGGCGCTGCGAAGGGCGTCGCTGACAAGCTGCACGAGGCGCAGTGGAACGTCACCGAGACCGACAACCTCAGCGTGGACGCCCCGCCGCCCGCGACGACCGTGTATTTCGGTGACGCCGCAGGGGAGAAGGAGGCCGCCGAAGCGGTCGGCAAAATCCTCGACGCACCCGTCGAACCACGCATCCCGGCGCTCAATGACAAGGGACCAGGCGTGATCGTTCTGGTGACCGGTTAGGCTCTCCGGCATGCCGATCTCAGCCCCGATTCGCTTCCTTGCCGCCGCTGCGGTCATCGCTCCTGTCGTCGCTGCATGTGCCCCTCCCGGACAGGTCCCCTCGTCCGTGCCCGGCACCACCCCCGCGGTGTGGACCGGCGTCGAGCACGCCCCGCAGGGCCACGGTGAAAAGGCCGGCGAGAAGGCGGCCCCGCAGGCCGCCCCGATCGGCGAGAAGCTGGTCACCGAGCTGAAGACCCCCGAGGGCACCACGGTCGCGACCGCCGAGTTCCTGTTCAACGGTGGCTTCGCCACGCTGACGGTCAAGACCACCTCCGGCGGCGTGCTGACCCCCGGATTCCACGGCCTGCACATCCACTCGGCCGGCAAGTGTGAGCCGAACTCGGTCGCGCCTGCCGGTGGCGCCCCCGGCGACTTCCTGTCCGCCGGTGGACACTTCCAGGCTCCGGGCCACACCGGCTACCCGATGAGTGGCGACCTCGCCTCCCTGCAGGTCAAGGCCGACGGCACCGGCTCGCTGGTGACCACCACCGACGCCTTCACCGCCGAGCAGCTGCTCGCCGGCAACAAGACCGCGCTGATCATCCACGAGAAGGCCGACAACTTCGGCAACATCCCGGCTGACCGGTACCAGCAGATCCAGGGCGCCGCTCCGGGTGCGGACGAGGCTTCGATGAACACCGGTGACTCCGGCAAGCGCGTGGCGTGCGGTGTCATCGCTGCCGGGTAGCGCGGACAGCCACACCCCACCGCGAATCGATTTCGCCGGGTCGCCTCGGCCGACCCTCGGCGTCGAATGGGAGTTCGCCCTCGTCGATGCCCGCACGCGTGACCTCAGCAACGAGGCCGCCGCGGTCATCGCCGAGATCGGCGAGACGCCGCATGTGCACAAGGAATTGCTGCGCAACACCGTTGAGGTCGTCACCGGCGTGTGCGACACCGTCGGCGAGGCCATGGACGATCTGCGGTCCACGCTCGGCCCGGTACGCCGGATCGTGCGCGACCGCGGCATGGAGCTGTTCTGCGCCGGCACCCACCCGTTCGCGGAGTGGGAGAGCCAGCAGCTCACCGAAGGCCAGCGCTACGCCGAGCTGATCAAACGGACCCAGTGGTGGGGCCGCCAGATGCTGATCTGGGGCGTGCACGTGCACGTCGGGATCTCGTCGGCGCACAAGGTGATGCCGATCATCACGTCGCTGCTCAACCAGTACCCGCATCTGCTGGCGCTGTCGGCGTCGTCGCCGTACTGGGACGGTGAGGACACCGGCTACGCCAGCAACCGGGCCATGATGTTCCAGCAACTGCCGACCGCGGGTCTGCCGTTCCACTTCCAGAAGTGGTCGCACTTCGAGCGCTTCGTCTACGACCAGCGCAAGACCGGCATCATCGACCACATGAACGAAATCCGTTGGGACATCCGGCCGTCGCCGCATCTCGGCACGATCGAGGTCCGGATTTTCGACGGCGTGTCGAACATCGCCGAACTCGGTGCGCTGGTTGCGCTGACACACTGCCTGATCGTCGACCTGGACCGCCGACTGGACGCCGGTGAGCAGCTGCCGACCATGCCGCCCTGGCATGTGCAGGAAAACAAGTGGCGCGCAGCGCGTTACGGCCTGGACGCCGAGATCATCCTGGATGCCGACAGCAACGAGCGGCTGGTCACCGAAGATCTCGACGACCTGCTGAACCGGCTGGAACCCGTTGCGGCATCGCTGAATTGCGCCGACGAGCTGGCCCGGGTCGCCGATATCTACACCCTCGGCGGCTCCTATCAACGGCAGCGCCGGGTCGCCGAGGAAACCGACGGGGACCTGCTGCAGGTCGTCGACGCGCTGGTCTCGGAGCTGGAGTTGTAGCCGTGCCCATCACGCCGATGTTCCCGCTGGAATCCGCGCTACTGCCCGGCGACGAACTGCCGCTGCGCATCTTCGAGCCGCGGTACGGCGAACTGGTGCGGGACTGCATGGCCGCCGCGGAGCAGGTGTTCGGCGTGGTGCTGATCTCGGCCGGCCGCGAGGTCGGCGGCGGCGACGCCCGGTGCTCGGTCGGCGCGCTCGCCCGCATCGACCGGTGCCAGCCGCAGGGCGTCGGTCGGTACATGCTGAGCTGCAGCGTGACCGACCGCATCCGAATCGTGCAGTGGCACAACGACGATCCGTACCCGCGGGCCGAGATCGAGCGGTGGCCCGACGAGCCGGGGCCCGTGGTCACGGAGGCGTCCATCGTGGCGGTCGAGGACCGGATCATCGCAGTGTTCGAACGCATCGCGTCGGCTCAGGGCGCGCGCCTGCGGGACCGGGACTCGATCCTGGCGCGAACCGTCAAACCCGACGTGGGACAACGGCTGTACGCGCTGGCCGCGTTACTGCCGATCGGCCAGGCCGACAAGTATTCGGTGCTGGCTGCGCCGAATGCCGCGGCCCGGCTGGACGCGCTCGAGGAAGCGGTCGAGAGCCTCAAGGCGATGGTGGAATTCCAGCTGTCCGAGGACTAGTACGGGCAGTTCCGTGCAGGCAGGGTGGTGCGGCACCGCTTATCCTGGACACAGCATGTTGTGCTACGGGGAGGGTTCACGATGACGGGTTGGCAGGGGAGCGGTTACAACGGTCCCAACCCAGGTGGGGGCGCGGGCAGGTCGTCCGACGAAGAAGAGACGGCGATTCACCAGACCACCCCACCGGCCGCGCCCGGATGGCCCCCGCAGACGCCGCCGCCGTTGAGTCAGCCGCCCGCAGGCCAGGCGCAGACACCAGCATGGGGCCAGCCCGCCGCGCCGCAGACCGGCGGCTGGGGCCAGGCGCCGAGCGCACCAACCGGGGCGCCGCAGGGGTGGGGGACCCCGCAGACAGCACCAGGTGCCGGCCAGGGGTGGCCGGGAGCGCCGGCCGGTGGCTACGGCGCGCAGCCGTTCGTCACCCCGCCGAAGAAGAACAAGGTGCCGCTGATCATCGCCGCCATCGTCGTGGTGCTCGTCGTGCTCGGTGGTGGCATCTACTACGTCTACGACTCATTCGGCTCGGGCGACAGCGGTGGCTCGAGTTCCGCCAGCGAGGTCGTCAAGGGCTACCTGGAAGCGCTGTCGAACGGTAACGCCGACATGGCACTGTCCTTCAGCAACGACCAACCGGCGTCGAAGGAGTTCCTCTCGAGCGACGTGCTGAAGAAACAGACTGCCGAATGGCCGATCAGTGACATCCGCATCCTGAACGAAGACAAGACCATGGAGTCGATCGGCCGCGCCGACGTCCACGTGGCAGCCAAGTTCGGCGACAAGAACTCCGACGCCACGATCCACGTCAAGAAGGAAGGCGGCAAGTGGCAGCTGGCCCACGCCGCCGTCAAGGTCGACCTGTCGTCGTTGAGCAGCTCCAACAATGCCGCAGACAAGACGATGACGGTGTTCGGCAAGGAGATCGGCGAGGAATCGGCGATCTACGTGTTTCCCGGCTTCCTGGAACTCGGCAGCACCAGTCCGTACGTGACGGTCACCAACAGCAAGCCGTTGCTGCTCGACGCCATTGAGGGATATTCGGCGAGCGCCTACCTGCAGCCGAAGTTCGCGCTCAACGATTCCGGCACCAAGACCATCGCCAAGCTGCTGGACGCGGCGTACGGCAGCTGCTCGTCGTCGCGTTCACTCGTCCCACCGGCACCCTGCCCGGTGAAGATCAGCGACCGGGAACTGGTCGACGGCACCGTGACCTGGAGCCAGCCCGACATGAGCGCCGTCAAGATCGGCGATCTGGACGAATACCGCATGGAAGTACGGATTTCCGGCGAGGTGCACTACGAGGTCAGCGGCCAGGGCCGCCGCGGCGGGACCACGCGTGGCACGGTGACCTCGTACGTCACCGGCACCACCGCGGACGTCAGCGGCGAGCAGGTGAAGATCAAGTTCAACTGAGCTTGGCGTCGACGAACTCGCTACCGATGTCCGGCATCTCGCTCGCGAGTTCGGGCTTGTAGCGGGCGGTGACCTCGGCGGAGGTCTCGACCGTGGTCTGCCAGCCGTGGCGCGTCAGCCAATCGGCGACGTCTTCGCGCGGCTCGATGTAGAACAGCTCGGAGACATCGGTGACCTGCTGACCGGCCTTGGCGGCCTCCTCGCGGATCGCATCCATCCGGGCTTTGCGGATGCGCTGGTTCTCGTCGCTGAAATAGTCCGTGCCGAAGCCTTCCACCGCGGCCCGACTGCCCGGCGCGCTGAGCTCGTGCAGTCTCGCGAACAACAGATCCTGGGCCTCGGCGGGCAGGTACGGCAGCAGCCCCTCGGCGAGCCAGGCCGTCGGCTCGCTGGGGTTGAAGCCGTTCTGCCGCAAGGCTTCTGGCCAATCCTGCCGGAGATCGACCGGGACCGCGACGTGCCGGGCGACCGGTTGAATGCCGTGGGCCGCCAGGGTTTCCTCCTTGAACGCCAACACTTTCGGCTGGTCGATCTCGAAAACCACGGTGCCGTCGGGCCAGGACAGTCGCCAGGCCCGTGCGTCCAGTCCCGCGGCCAGGATCACCACCTGGCGGATGCCGTCGGCGCCGGCCGAAGCGAAGAACTCGTCGAACCACTTGGTGCGGGCCGCGGCGTACGCCGACACCATGCGAATGCGCGTAGCCTGCGCGGGGCCGGGATCGGCGGCGGTGAACGGCGACGACCAGCCGCGCGCGACCGCCGCATCCACGAAGATCTGCGCGCACGGATCGTCGAACAACGGCTTGTCCGAACGGGATTCGGCGGCCCGGGCGGCGGCCACACCCAGCGCGGTGGCACCCACGCTCTCGGTGATGTCCCAGGAGTCGTCGTCAGTTCGCGCCATAGTCGTCCAATTCGTCGCGGATCAGCAGGTCGTCGCGGAAACTCTGCTCACGATAAGCCAGCTGGCCCACGCGGTTGGCGACCACCGGCGCGGTGATCAGGGTGAACAAGCCGGCCAGGATCAGCATGCCGACGTCGGCCTGCCCGCGCAGCCGCAGCGCGGCGCCGATCAGCACCAGCAGCAGTCCGAGCACCTGGGGTTTGGAGGCGGAGTGCATCCGCGTCAAGGTGTCGGGGAAGCGAACGACACCGATGGCGGCGGTCAGCGCCAGTGCCGAACCGAAGAGCACCAAAGCACCTGCGACAGCATCGAAGATGTTCATCGTGGCGGCTCGGCTTCGGTATCGGTATCGCGGACGCGGAACCGGGCCACGCTGACCGAGCCCACGAACGTGATCAGCGCCAGCGCCGTCAAGCTGTAGGTCGCCGTGGTGTCGAGGCTGTACGCCGCCCAGGTGCCGATGCCGCACATGGTGACGGCGACGAACGTGTCCAGCGCGACCAGCCGGTCCAGGGTGCCGGGACCGGCCAGCAGCCGGAACACCGTGATGGCCGCGGCCGCGACCAGCATCACGGCGGCGATGATCCAGATGGCGTTCATGCGGGGTCCACTTCCACCGGCTGCCAATGGGATTCACGTTCGAACGAGGCGATCATCAGCCGCTCCACCTCCGCGATCTGGCGGTAGAACTGCTGCACCGCACGTTCGGACCCCACGTCGAGCACGTGGACGTAGATCATCCGGCGGGCCTGATCGATCTCCAGCACGATCGACCCGGGGATGAGATTGATGACGTTGACCGCCATCGCGAGCACGAGATCCGACTTGAGGGCGAGCCGGGCCCGCAGCACCGCGGTCAGTGGCGGGGGACCGGGCCTGATCGCCAGCCACGCGACCTGTACCGAGGACAGCACCAGGTAGTAGGCGACCTTGAGCACCAGCCACGCCAGCGACAGCGGATGCAGCCGGCCCGCCACCGGCACCTGCGGCAACGGCAGCAGCACCGTGATCAGCAGGCCGACGGCGAGCCCGCCGAGGATGTTGGCGGCGGAGATGTTGCCCCACAACAGAATCCACACGGCCATCAGCCAGACCAGGATGCCCACGCGCGGTAACCACTGCCTCATGGCGTCAACACCACCGAGATGTACTGGCCACGGTCGGTGACCTGGTCGGCGGCGCGCTCCGCGAACCCGAAGATGGGCCCCGCGAACACCGTCAGGGCGAGCCCCACCGCGATGAGCACCGCGGTCGGCGCCAGCATGCTGACAGGCATCCGGCCGACGTCCGGCCGGTCGTCGACCGCCACGTTCGCCACCGGTTCCAACAGGCCGGCCGGGGCTGCCGTGGACAGCATGCCCTCCGGTGCGTCGGCGCGGGCGCGCCAGAACGCGAGCGTCCACACCCGCGCCATCACGTACAGCGTCAGCAGGCTGGTGACGACCGAACCGGCGACCAGTGCCCACGCGAGGACCGACGCGCTCGTCGCTCCCGCCTGCAGCAACGCCACCTTGCCGATGAACCCCGAGAACGGCGGAATGCCACCGAGATTCAGGGCCGGGATGATGAACACGAACGCCAGCAGCGGGCTGGCCGCCGCGAGTCCGCCGAGGCGCTGCAGCGTCGAGGCGCCGGCCTGCCGCTCGATCAGACCCACCACGAGGAAGAGCGTGGTCTGCACGACGATGTGGTGGGCCACGTAGTAGATGGCGCCGGCCATGCCGATCCGGTTGGACACCGCGATGCCGAACACCAGGTAACCGATATGGCTGACGAGGGTGAAGGACAGCAGCCGCTTGATGTCGCTCTGGGCCATGGCGCCGAAGATGCCGATCAGCATGGTCAGCAGTGCCGCGACCATCAGCACGCCGTCCAGTGCGCCGCCCGGGAACAGCAGGGTGTGGGCCCGGATGATCGCGTACACACCGACTTTGGTGAGCAGGCCGGCGAACACGGCGGTGACCGGTGCCGGTGCGGTGGGGTAGGAGTCGGGCAGCCACGCCGACAGCGGGAACACCGCCGCCTTGATGCCGAACGCCACCAGCAGCACCGCGAACAGCGCGGCGCGGGTGCCCGGCGTGATGCCGTCGAGCCGGTTCGCCAGCTCGGCCAGGTTCAGGGTGCCGGTGGCCGCGTAGATCAGGGCGATGCCGATCAGGAAGATCACCGACGACACCATCGACACCATGACGTAGCCGATGCCGGCGCGGACCCGCTCCTCGCTGGCGCCGACGGTCAGCAGCACGAAGCTCGCGGCCAGCAGCACCTCGAAGCCGACGAACAGGTTGAACAGATCGCCCGCGAGGAACGCGATGCACACGCCCGCCGACAGCACCAGGTAGGTCGGCAGGAAGATCGACACCGGCTGTTCGTCACCGCCGTCGCGGATCCCCTGCCCGATGGCGTACCAGACGACCGCCAGCAGCACGATCGCGGACACCACGAGCATGAGGGCCGAGAGCCGATCGACCACAAGGACGATGCCGAGCGGTCCCATCCCGGGTTCGGTCTGGCCCCAGCCGCCGACGTGGACGGCGACGGTACCGCTGTGGTCGACGACGTAGACCAGCGCCGCGCAGACCGCCGTCATCGCGGCGAGCGCCACGAGCGCGATGATCTGCTGCAGCCGGGGCCGGCGACCCGCGAACAACGTCGCGGCGGCACCGAGGATCGGGATCAGGGCGGGCAGCGGCGCCAGCACCGCACCCGTCGTCACGCCTGCTCCACCGGGTCGGCGGGCAGTGCGTCGAGTTCGGCGGGGGCGTCGGCGTCGGTGACGACGGCCGGCTCGCTCCGGTCCTCTTCGACCGCCGGGGCGTCGGTGGACGACAGCTGCACCAGGCGGCTGTCCTCGGGGTCGTTGCCCACCTCTTCGACCGTGGTCAGGCGGTAGGCCCGGTAGATCAGCGCCAGCACGAACGCGGCGACACCCATCGTGATGACGATGGAGGTCAGGACCATGCCCTGCGCCAGCGGATCGGCGATCCCCGTCTGGCCGTGGCTGGTGCGGCCGCGCACCGGCGGATTACCGGAGTCGCCACCCATCACCAGGATCAGCAGGTTCACCGCGTTGCCGATCAGCAACAGGCCCAACAGCATTCGGGTCAGGTTGCGCTCCAGCAGCAGGTACACCCCGGTGCCGGTGAGACCGCCGATGAGCACGAGCGGTACGAGATAGGTCGTCATCGGGCGGCCGCCTCACGTGGTGCGTACAACTCTTCGTCGACTTTCGCGCCGAGACTGCGCAGGATGTCCAGCACCAGGCCCACGACGATGAGGTACACGCCGAGGTCGAAGAACAGCGCCGTCACCACCTTCACCGAACCCAGCAGGGGCAGCGTGAATTTCACCACCGCGCTGGATAGCACGGGCGCACCCAGCAGCAGCGAGGCCGTCGCCGTCCCGGCGGACAGGGTCAGGCCGGCGCCCAGAATCTTCCCGGCGTCCAGCGGCAGCGTCTCGCCCAATTCGTAACGGCCGCCGGCCAGGTACCGCAGCACCAGCGCCAGACCGGCCGTCAGCCCGCCGGCGAAACCACCGCCGGGCGTGTTGTGTCCGGCGAAGAAGAAGTACACCGACAGCACCATGATGAGCGGGAAGATCATGCGGGTCGCGACTTCGAGCACCAGGGACCGGTGCCGAGGATCGCGTAGGTCGCTGCCCCGTAGCCACGTGATGTCGGGTGTCGGCCGGAAATCCTTGGGCACGCGCGGCGCCGATCCGAAACGCCTGTGCCGGAACACCATTGACGCCACACCCGTCGCGGCGACCAGCAGCACCGAGATTTCGCCGAGGGTGTCCCAGGCCCGGATGTCCACGAGCAGCACGTTGACGGTGTTGGCGCCGTGTCCGCGGTAGTACGCCGCGTCGGGCAGCAGCTCGGCCAGCGGCCGGGTGTGCCGGGCTGCCATGGCGTAGACCGCCAGCGCCGTCACCGATGTCCCGACCGCGGTGGCCAGCAGGGCGCGGGGGAGCCGGTGCCGCTTCATGTGGATGGCGTCGGATTCGGCGGGCAGGGTACGCAGCACCAGCAGGAAGACCACCAAAGTCAGTGTCTCGACCAGGAATTGGGTCAACGCCAGGTCCGGAGCCCCGTAGAAGATGTAGAGCGTGCCGCAGCCGTAGCCGGTGACACCGACGACCAGCACGGCCGCCAACCGGTTTCGCATCACCGTCGCGCTGATCGCCGCCGCCAGCACGATGAGGCCGACGACCACCTGCAGCGGCGAGTTCCACAACTTCAGATCGGGCTGGTCCCGCGGGCCCAGGAGCAGCACCGCGATGGGCAGCAGGGCGAGGGTGGACAGGATCATCGCCTGGGTCGTGGGGATCGAGCCGCGCTGGGTGAACGCCGTCAGCCGCACGGCGAAGCGGTCCGCGCCGCGGATGGCCGCGTCGTAGATCCGGTCGGCGTTGCCGAGCGGTAGATAGGGCACCCGGATTCGCTCGAGGCGGTGCCGCAGGACGAACGCCGCCGAGCCGGCCGCGACGATCACGGCTGACAGCAGCAGCGGCATGTTGACGCCGTGCCACAGCGCCAGGTGGTACCCGGTGCTGCCCGGCATGGTCGCGGTGTAGTCGGCGATGGCGTGGTCCAGTGCGTTCGGCAGCAGCCCGAACCCGAGGCCGACGACGGCCAGGATGCCCGGCGGCACCAGGAAACCGACGCTGGGCCGGTGCATCTCGGCGACACGAACCGTCGGCTCGTCCCTGCCCTTGCGGGCGAACGCCCCGTACAGGAACCGCAGGCTGTAGATCATGGTGAACACCGACCCGAACGCCACGGTCGCCAGCACGAACGGCGCCGAGGCCCCCAACGTCGGGCTGTGCCAGAGGGTTTCGAAATCGGCTTCCTTCGCGACGAAGCCGAGGAACGGCGGCAGCCCGGCCATGCTGGCGGCCGCGGCGACGGCGATGCCCAGCAACACGGGGCTGCGTCGGCCGAGCCAGGCCAGCTTCCGGATATCGCGGGTGCCGGTGGCGTGGTCGATGATGCCGACCACCATGAACAGCGCGGCCTTGAACATGGCGTGCGCGCACAGCATGGCGAGGCCGGCCAGCATCAGATCGCCACCGCCGGCCCCGACCATCACCGTGATCAACCCCAGCTGGCTCACCGTGCCGAAGGCCAGGATCAGCTTGAGGTCGTACTCGCGCACGGCGCGCCAACCGGCCAGCAGCAGCGTCGCCAGGCCCAGCGCGACGACCGTCGGCCGCCAGGGCTGGTGGTCGGCGAAACCGGGTGTCATGCGGGCGATGAGGTAGACGCCGGCCTTCACCATGGCCGCGGCGTGCAGATAGGCGCTGACGGGCGTCGGCGCCGCCATGGCGCCCGGCAGCCAGAAATGCATGGGCACGATGGCCGACTTGGACAGTGCGCCGATCAGCACCAGCACGACGGCGACGGACGAGGTGGTGCCCGTCGGCGCGTTGGCGACGAGGTCCGACAACCGGTAGGTGCCGGCGAGGGTGCCCAGCATGATGATGCCGGTCAGCATCGCCAGGCCGCCGAAGGTCGTGACCAGCAGGGCCTGGGTGGCGGCGCGCCGGCTGGCGGCGCGTTCGGCGTAGTGGCCGACGAGCAGGAACGACAGGACGGTCGTCAGCTCCCAGAACAGATACAGCAGCAGTGTGTTGTCGCTGCAGACCAGCCCGAACATGGCACCCGAGAACGCCACCAGCTCGGCGGCGAAGCTGGGCAGCCGCTTCTCGGTGTGCCCGTCGGCGTGGTGGAAGTACTCGGCGCAGTACAGGAGCACCAGCGTGCCGACCCCCAGCACCAGCACCGACATGATCGCCGCCAGGGAATCCAGCCGCAGCGTGATGTCCATGGACAGCTGCGGTACCCAGTCGATGTGCAGCGTCTGCTCGCCGGTCCCGGGCCAGTTCGACGCCAGCCAGATCAGTGAGCCCGCGGGCGCCAGTGCCAGCGGATAAAACGCCCGCCGTCCCCAGCGTCGTACCAACAGTGGAGCGAGCACGGTGGCGATCGCGTGTACGTACAGAACGGTGAGCATGGGCCTCCGGCAGGCGTCGGGGGGCGGTCCGTTGGGGGCGAGCGTAGCGACGGGAGAGGGTCCGGCCAGCTTACGGGGCGGCTGTGACTGCGGTGGTCCGACGGTTCTCGCAGGCCACAGCCCCGCCACCGGGTGCGCAATGCACCGACTCCTACACTTTTCACTTATGGTGACGAACGCGACGGGGCGCCGATGAGTCTTCCGGGAATCGGATCGGTGTCATTGTCGGGCTTCGCCCACCCCTGGTTGCTCCTGACCGCACTGCTGCCCATCGCGCTGGTGGCCGCGTATCTCGCGGCGCAGCGCAACCGCAGCGCCCGCCTTCGCAGCTATGCCGGCGACCAGCCGCGCACCGACGTCGTACCGCTGCAGCCGACCCGCTGGCGGCACCTGCCGATGGTGTTCTCGGTGGCCGCGCTGCTGTCCCTGACCGTCGCGCTGGCCGCGCCCACCCACGAGATCAAGACCCCGCGCAACCGCGCGGTGATCATGCTGGTGATGGACGTGTCGCGGTCCATGGAGGCCGACGATGTCTCGCCGAGCCGGCTGGCCGCGGCGAAAGATGCCGCCAAGCAGTTCGCGAAGAAGCTGACCCCCGGGGTGAACCTGGGTCTGGTCACGTTCTCCGGCAACACCAACCTGCTGGTGTCGCCGACCCCCGACCACAACGCGACCATCACCGCGCTGGACCACCTCACCGTCGACGACGGCACCGCGACGGGCGACGGCATCTTCGCGGCCCTGCGCGCGATCTCGACCCTGGCGGACGTGCTCGGTGGCAGTGGCAACACCGACAAGCCGCCGAAACGCATCGTGTTGCTGTCCGACGGCGCGGAGAACCGGCCGGGCAACCCGGACAGCCCGCACGGCGCCTACACCGCGGCGCGGACCGCCAAGGAGTCGGACACCCCGATCTCGACCATCGCGTTCGGGACCAAGGGCGGCAAGATCAAGGTCGACAACCAGAGCGTCAACGTCCCGGTCAACGACACCACGATGAAGCGGGTCGCCGAGCTGTCCGGCGGGCAGATGTACACGGCCGCCAAGATCGAGGACCTGAACAAGAGCTACGACGCCATTCAGCAGCAGATCGGCTACGAGATCATCCGCGGACCCGGTGGGACCGCATGGTTGCGCCTCGGCGTGTTCGCCCTGACGTGTGCGGTGATCTCCGCGCTGGTGATCAACCGGCGGCTGCCGACGTAACCGCTCGCGCGTAGCGGGTCCGTCCGGTTGAATACGACTCGTGGACAACGAAATTCGGATCGTCAGCGCCAGCCGTGACATCGCCGCCCCGGCGGCGCGGATCTTCGAGCTGATCGCCGACCCCGCACAGCAGCCGCGCTGGGACGGCAACGACAACCTGGCGGAGGCGGCCGCCGGCCAACGCGTCCGCGCCGTGGGGGACGTTTTCGTCATGGGCCTGACGGTCGGCGCCATCCGGGAGAACCACGTCGTCGAATTCGACGAGGGCCGGCGCATCGCGTGGAAGCCGTCCGAACCGGGACTGCCGCAGCCGGGGCACCTGTGGCGCTGGGAGCTCGAGCCCATCGACGACGGGCACACCCGCGTCACCCACACCTACGACTGGACCGCACTGACCGACGAGAAGCGGCTCAACCGCGCCCGGCAGACGTCGCCCGACTGGCTGCAGGCGTCATTGGCGCGGCTCGCCGCGCTGGCCGAGGAGCAGTGACTACTGCTTGGGCGTGATGGTGGCCTTGAAGGTGCCGTCACCCTGGTTCAGCCAAGTGATGGTGCCCTTCTGGAACTCGCTGATCCAGCCACCCTTGGGCGCGTCCGGGCCGCCCGCGGTCTGGCTCTCGTCTGTCGTGGGGAACCCCAGCTCGCCGGCGGCGCCCCCCTTCTCGGTGTACTCGCGGAGGATCTCGCCCTGCACCAGGTGGGTCCCGGTCGTCGGCGAGGAGAAGATGGTGCCCTTCGCGAACGCCTGCACCGTCCCGTCACCGACCTTCTGCGGCTGGGCGGTCGGCTGGCCGAGGGCAGCTTCGCCGCCGGCTTTCTGATAGGCCTCGGCGATGGGGCCGTCGAGGGTGACTTCGCCCACGCCCGGCACGTTCGTGGTCGTCGGCGAGCCGGCGATCGCCGACGACACGGCGCTCGAGGCGGAACTGGCCGCAGAACTGGCTGCGGACGATCCCGCGCTGGCTCCGGAGCTGGCGGCCGACGTAGCGTTGGATCCGATCTCCTTGGCCTGTGAGCAGGCAATCAGGGCAGCGCTGCTGACGGCAGCGATGCCGATGGTGGCGGCGGTACGGCGTAAGAGTTGTTCGGTGTTCACGAGGACCTCGTTCCCCGTGTAACGGCTTGCGAAAACGATTATTTGCCAGCGGTAACGGAATCCCAGCGTTGGGCCAGATGTCCCAGCAATGAAATGGCCCGATCGGTATGCTGTGAATAGCGAATCGGCATTACGATCGCGATGCCCGTTTCTTCGTAGCTACGGCTGTCGGGGCGAACGGAATGGACAAAAGGAGAATCGGTATGACCACCGTTCGGAACTCGACCCGCAAGAAGATGGTGGCCGGCCTCGCCGTGACCGCCGGACTCGCGATGGGCCTGCTGTCTTCCTGTGGCGAGAAGGCCAAGGAAGAGCCGACCACCACCACGAGCACCACCACCACGACGTCGGCACCCGCCTCGTCGTCGCCGGTGACGCCGAGCGAGAAGGGCGGGCCCACCAAGGGTGGCAACTCGTTCTCCCCGTCGGTCAAGGCCCCGGGACCGCAGACCGCGTTGCCGGGCAACGTCATCACAGCTCCCCACTAGAACGGGAGTTCCATCCCAGTAAGTCGCCGATGCGCCGTACGGCGCATCGGCGCAGTACTGGTGGCAGCCGGGCTGACGGCGCTGGCGTCGGCCGGCCCGCCTGCTGAACGGGGTGGCCGACTGGCCCTGTCCGGTCCGCTGGCCCATCTGCTCTCGGCGTCGGTCGACCTCGGCCCGTCGGCAGCATCCCACGTCGAACTCACCGCTGCGCTGACACGTGCCACGCGGCCCGATGGGCTGATCCAATGGGCAAGTGCCGCAGGGCTTTCGGTGCAATGGCGGCCCGGCGACGACTGGGCCACGGTCGAAGGCGACGCCCGTGCCATGGCGCGGGCGTTGCGCGTCGATGTCCGCGACTACCGCGGGCGCCGCGGGCAGACCTTCTACGCCGCGACCAGTCAGCCTGAGCTGCCGCCGTCGCTGGTGCCCGAGTTGAGCGGATTCGGCAGGCTCCTCGGCTTCACGCCATTTCGGGAGTCGCGGCCGCTGATCATGCCGCGCGACGTCCCCGCCGGTGGTCTCACGGCCCAGGATCTGCGCCGCGCCTACAACGTCTTTCCGCTGTCCGATCAGGGATATACGGGCAAGGGCCGCACCATCGTCATCTTCGGTTTCGACGGTTTCGATCAATCCGATCTCGACATGTTTGCCGACCTGAGCCAGTTGCCGCGCTTCACCCCCATCGTGGTGGGTGACATGCCATCCGAACGCACCGGCGAAACCACGATGGATCTGCAGATGGCCCACGCCATCGCGCCCGATGCCCAAACCGTCTACGTCAATGCCCGGCCGACGGTGTCCGGCGACGGCGCCTACCGCAAGATCGGCGAGATGATGGCCGACGCCGACCGGCGCTTCCCCGGCGCCGAGTGGAGCCTGTCGATCGGCTGGGGCTGCGACAAGATGCTCACGGCTGCCGATCTGGCGCCGGTGCGCTCGGCGCTGGCGCGGGCGCACCGCAGCGGCACCACCGCCTTCGACGCCAGTGGCGACCTGGCGGGCCTGGAATGCAAAGGCGGGCAGGACTGGTCGGCACCGCCGAGCATCGACGACATCGGACTGGACTCGGTGGCGTCGGTACCCGAGATGACGGCCGTCGGCGGCACCACGCTGTCCACCGATGAACACGGCCAGTGGCTGGGTGAACTGGCCTGGTTCGACGTGCCGCTGACGCACGGCAGTGGGGGCGGGGTGTCCGCGCTGTTCGACCGGCCGGCATGGCAACGGGGTGTGCCATCGGACCGCGGCCGCAACAAGCGGCTCGTCCCCGACGTCTCGGCGGTCGCGGATTTCTTCACCGGAGCCCGCATGGTGTTCGGCGGCGAGACGGTGCTGGCCGGTGGCACGTCCATGTCCGCGCCGATCTGGGCCGGGATGGCCGCGGTGATCGACCAGTACCTGCTGGATCATGGCGGACGACTGCTCGGCGACCTGAACCCGTTGTTGTACCGCCTCGAGCGGGCCGGCCGACTCCCGGCGTTCCACGATGTCACCGTCGGGGGTAACGCGATAGCGATGGCCGGCCCCGGCTTCGACTCCGTCACCGGCCTGGGCACGCCCGATGTCGACAAGCTGGCGCGCAGCCTGCTCGTGGCGCAGGGGACGACCGGATGAGCGGCATCGGACTGGTGAGCACACTGTTCCCACAGCTGCCGGCACGTACCCACCGGTCGTTCCAGATCGGGGTGGTCGCCTTCGTCGCCTGGCTCGCGGGCGCCGCGGCGCTGCGACTTCCGGGTTTGTTCATCTCGACTGTGGCCGTCGGGATTCCGCTGCTGTTCGCGCTGTACGTCCGACAGCTGGACTACCGGGGTCCGGCGAAGGTCCGGTTGCTCGTGAGCGCGGGCCTGGGCATGGCGTTCGGCGTGGCGTTCGCCTTCGGGTCCGGGGCTGTCGTCGCACGCGCCTACGGCGTCCCGCTCGAAAGTGGCGTTGCCGCAGTGCATCTGCGGACGTTGGAGGCCGGGCTCTCGGCGGTGGAGGCCCTGGTCGTCATCGCGCCCACCCTGCTCCTCCGGGTATTCAGTCCCGGTGACCGAAAGGCGTTGTACGGCTACGTCATCGGCGCGGCCGGCGCGCTCGGCGTGACGGCCGCGACGACCATGGTCCGGATGTTCGCCCAGCTGGATTCGGGGCTCGTCGACCATGACCAGCCGTTGGCGGATTTCCTCATCGAGGCCGTGATCCGTGGCATCGCCATGCCCGCCACCGCGGCCGCCGCTGCCGGCATGCTCGGTGCCGCACTGTGGTTCCGGCCCCGCGGCAACCGGATCTGGTGGCGGGTACTGCTGATCGCGGTCGTGCCGGTACTGGCGCACGTGTGGCTCGGCGACGAGGATTCGGCCGACATCTCGCAGTGGGCGAAGCTGGCCTGGCACGTCGCGTTCGCGGTGCTGGGGGTGCTGCTGCTCCGGCTGGTCCTGCGGATGACATTGCGGCACGAAGAATCCGGCGACGACGCGGTCCACACCGAGCGAGCGCTGTCCGCGCCGCGGCTGGTCGGGATCTGGACCGCGGTCGTCGTCGTGCTCGCCCTCGGGCTGGTCGGCGTCGCCGCCGCGACGACCCAACCGGTGGCGCGGTATCAGTGCCCGCCCAATTGCGGTCACCCGCTGATGGGGAAGCCCGTGGTGATCAACCCGCGATTCACCGCTCCAGACGGCGCATTCAGCGTCTCCTATCCGGCGCCGGGTACCGCCTACTCGGTGACGATGGACGATGTCGGCGTGACGGCCCAATACACCGGTGGCACCGGCGGGATCATGCGGCTGTGGGGGGAACCGGCGCGCGGCCGTGACGCCAAGGACATCACCATGACGTTGCTGTTGGACAAGTTCCCGGACTCCCGGGTGGCCTACGAGATACCCAACACGTTGGTGGGATACCACCCGGGTTACGGCGTCGCGGCCGACGACTGGCCGGACGGACAGAACGTCGTCGCGTCACGGACCCGCATCCTGGTCATGGTGGCCGTGAAGGACGACCTCGCATTGGTCGCCGCCGCGGCCGGACCGTTCAGCGAATTCGGTCCCGGGTCCGGCCCGCCGACCGGGGCCAGCCTGGAGCTGGCCGCGGATATGGGCAAGTACGTCAACAGTTTTCGGTGGCGGGGCGAACCGCCGCGCTGACGGCGACCGGCTCGCGCGCCGGCCGCTGGACCAGATGATCCCTCGGAGTGAAGCGGTTGGTTCGACGGCGGAAATCGGCAGTGCCGCGCGGCCGGAAGCCGGCATAGTTCTGTTGGGCCGCGGGGGTCGGTTCGACCGCGGCGAAGCCGAAGTCGCGGGCGTAGGACACTGCCGCGGCGACGTAGTCCGCCTGCGACTCCCGCATCTGTTCGACCGAGTTGTGGCGCAGGCCGATGTCAGGGCCGTGCACCAGGTAGCAGTTCGGGAAGCCGTGGACGGATGTCCCCAGATAGGCGCCGGGCTCGCCGTCCCAGCTCTCGGCCATGGAAACGCCCTCGGTGCCGAACACTCGGTCCGCCAGGGCGTCGGTGTCGACGACGACGTGGGTTGCCGTCTGTTCGCCGCTCGCGGTCGTGATGTGCCAGCGTTGCCGGTCCGTCTGCCAGTGCAATGCCATCGCGTCGTCGATGTCGTGTTCGACCAGAACGACGTCGTCGACCGCGGCCTGGTGCAGCCGAACCACCGCCGCGAGGGCTCCTGGGCCGGTGCCCACGATCGCGACGTGGTGGTGGGGTAGAGGCTGGTTCATCGGTGGTCGGCTGCCTTCGGTCGATATGATGTAAACGCTGCTCACATTTATATGGGGCAATGTAAACAGTGTCAACATTTGTGAGACGGGACGCATGATGACGTCGAAAGTGACGTACCACCACGGCGATCTGCGGACCGCGCTGGTGCAGTCGGCGCTGGCGCTGCTGGAAGAGGAGGGCGCCGCGGCGTTGTCGATGCGCGCCGTCGCCCGGCACGCCGGGGTCACCGCGGCCGCCCCCTACCGGCATTACCAGGACCGTGACGCGCTGATGTCCGCCGTCGCGGCCGTCGGTTATCGCGAACTGGCTCAGGACCTCGTGGCCGTCAGCCCGTCACCGTCGACGGCCGACGAGATCGCCGACGTCGCCATCGCCTACGTCCAGTTCGCGCTGCGGCGTCCCGCCCTCTTCCGGACGATGTTCAGCGAGCAGGGCGATGCCGGCAGCTCCGAGCGGACCGACGCCGTCGCGGCGATCTCGGCCTACCTGCACGCGAACGTCGCCCGCGTGTTCCCGGATGCCGACGCCGACGCGTTGAGCGACGCCGTCTGGGCGCTGGTGCACGGCCTGGCGTTCCTGTTCCTGGACGGCAAGTTCGACAGCACCGACTCCGGTGAGCTGGAACGCCGCGTCCGGGCCGCGATGCGCGCCGTCGTGGGTCTGGCAGGGTCCTAGCGGCCCTCGGCGAACTCCCGAAGTGATTGCACCTGAACGGGATCCAGTGACGGCCGCACCGTCTCACGGGCCTTGGCCACGTCGGCCGCGGTGACATCGGCGGCGTCGATGGACCGGCGCATCGCGGTCAGCGCCGCCTCGCGCAGCAGGGCGACGCAATCGGCGGCGCTGTAGCCGTCGAGCTCACCCGCCAGCTCGCCGAGGTCGACCTCGGGCGTCAGGGGGATGGATTTGCTTGCGGTACGCAGGATGTCGCGACGGGCGTCGGCGTCGGGCGGCTCGACGAACACCAGCTTCTCCAGTCGGCCCGGTCTCAGCAGCGCGGGATCGATCAGATCCGGCCGGTTGGTGGCACCCACCACCACGACGTCGCGCAGCGGGTTGATGCCGTCCAGCTCGGTGAGCAATGCGGCCACCACGCGGTCGGTGACGCCGGAATCGAAGCTCTGCCCGCGGCGCGGCGCCAGCGCGTCCATCTCGTCAAGGAACACCAGTGACGGCGCGGAATCGCGTGCGCGCTGGAACAATTCGCGCACCGCACGCTCCGACGAGCCGACCCATTTGTCCATCAACTCGGCGCCCTTGACGGCATGCACCGACAACCGGCCCGAGCTGGCCAATGCCCGCACCAGGAACGTCTTGCCGCACCCGGGCGGCCCGTAGAGCAGCACCCCGCGCGGCGGTTCCACGCCCAACCGCTCGAAGGTGTCCGGGTGCTGCAGCGGCCACAGGACCGCTTCGGTCAGCGCCTGTTTCGTCGCCACCATGTCGCCGACGTCGTCGAGGGTCACCGACCCGACCGCGACCTCCTCGGTCGCCGACCGCGACAGCGGCCGGATCACCGACAGCGCGCCGGTCAGATCATCCTGGGTCAGCGCCGGTTCGGCACCGTCGGCGCTGGCTCGGGCGGCCGCCCGCAGCGCGGCCTCACGCACCAGGGCCGCCAGATCGGCGACGACGAATCCCGGTGTGCGCTGGGCGATCTCATCGAGATTGAGCTCCTTGGCGGGAACCGACCGCAGCAGGACCTCCAGCAGCGCCTTGCGGGTGGCCGCGTCGGGCAGGGTGAGTCCCAGCTCGCGGTCGCAGAGATCGGGCGCGCGCAGGCGCGCGTCCACACCGTCGGGCACAGCCGATGTCGCGATGAATGCCACACCGCGGCTGGCGACGGCCTTGCGGAGCTCGGTGAGGATCAG
This sequence comes from Mycobacterium sp. 360MFTsu5.1, assembly GCF_000383495.1. Lineage (NCBI taxonomy): Bacteria > Bacillati > Actinomycetota > Actinomycetes > Mycobacteriales > Mycobacteriaceae > Mycobacterium > Mycobacterium sp. 360MFTsu5.1. The sequence goes on from NZ_KB911466.1 coordinate 37,271, forward strand.
CGTGGCCACGGGCTCGGCGACGGCGGGCAGCAGTGCGTCGATGTCGGTGATGAGCAGGACGCCACCGCCGTCGCGCACTGAACTCACCGCAGCCGCGACACCGGCCAGCCGGTCCTCCGCACGCAGTGCCCCGACCTCCGGCCCGTCGAGCTCGACAAGTCGACGCGATGCGCACACCGTGCGCACCATGGCGGCCTTCCCGACGCCCGCGGGCCCGGTCACCAGGACGCCCAGATTGGCGGTGGCGCCCAACGTTTCGAGCAACTTGGGCTCGTCCAGGGCCAGCTTGAGCCACTCGGTCAGGCGGGTCACCTGGGCGGTCATGCCCTTGAGATCGTCGATCGAAAAAGCTTGGGCATCAACGGTTTCAGCGGGGGAGATCACCGGCTGTGCGGCTGCGGTGGCCGCGACGACGGTCGCGTCGCTCCAGCTGACCACCGAATTCGGTTGCACACTGACCGGGCCGGCGGGGTCGACGCCCGTCACGGTGAGCAGTTCCGAGGTCCAGGTGATGCCGACCTGGGTGGCCAGCGCCGCGGTCGCCGCGGACGTCGAGGTGCCCGGCCCGAGATCGCGCGGCAGCAGCGACACCGTGTCGCCGACCGTCATCACCTTGCCCAGCAATGCCATTCGCAACGTCGCCGGCGATATCGAGCTGCTGGCCAGCCGCGAACCGCTGACGGTCACGGAGCGGGCGCCGTACACCCTCGCGGGACACACCAGCACCGGCGCGTCGGCCCGGATGCCGGCATTGGACAGCGTCACGTCGTCGAGCAGTGCGGTGCCCGGGGGCGTCCCGGCGGCGGCCACGCCGACCACCGCGCAGGTGGTGCGCGTGCCGGTCAGCGACACCGCATCCCACTCGCGGATGCCCAGGGCGGCAATCGCTTCCGGGTGCAGCATCACCACGCCGCGACGGGCGTCGAGTGCGGAAGTGTTGAGCCGTGCGGTGAGCCGCAATTGGCCCGGTGGGGGTTCAGGTGACGCCGCGTCCCGCACGCCCTGCGTCATCGACGCGGACCCGGCCTACGCAACCGCAGTCGGGCCGTGGACCGGCGCTGTCCGCGGTCGGTGCGACGCGGCTGCGCACGACGGATGGCGCGGCGTGCCTGTCGCTGTTCCTTGGGTTTGTCATCCCAGACTTCGGGGTGCGCACGCAGCCAGGCCTTGGTCCGGATGGCGAACGGGATGTGCAGCACGTAGGCGACGATGATCACCAGGATCACGATGTAGCCGTACATCACCGACGCGGCCACCAGGATGGCCAGCAGCGCCAACAGCGGCAACGCCATGTTCGGCGGGATGGCGAAGGTGTGCACCTTGCGCATCGGCACGGTGCTGACCACCAGCAGCGAGACACCGATCAGCCAGATGCAGATGAACACCTGACCCCAGTGCGAATCCCACCACGGGCCGGGGAACTGCATCTTGGCCGCCAGTGGGCCGATGGCGCCGATCGCGCCGGCCGGGGCCGGCATACCGGTGAAGAACTCCTTCTCGAACGCCGGGCCCTCCACGTCGAGCATGGCGTTGAAGCGGGCCAGGCGCAGCACGATGCACACCGCGTACAGCAGCACCACGATCCAGGCCAGCGGCGAGGTGTTGTGCTCCAGCAGCGTCGCGTACACGATGAACGCCGGTGCCACACCGAAGTTCACGGCGTCGGCCAGCGAGTCGATCTCGGCGCCCATCTTGGACGTGGCGTTGAGCATCCGGGCCGCGCGGCCGTCGAGCGCGTCGAGGATCGCGGCACCGGCCAGCAGCGCCATGGCCTCGGTGGGCCGGTGGTCGAGCGCGTACTTGACCGCCGTCAGACCCAGGCAGATGGCCGCGACCGTCAGGGCGCTGGGGACCAGCTTCCGCAGGCTCACCTGCGGAGTCTTGATCCGGGGTTTCATGCCGGCGATCCGGTGGTCGGGAGTTCTGCCAGCACGGTCTCGCCGCCGATGGCGCGCTGCCCGATCTCGACGCCGATCACCGAGCCCTTGGGCAGGTAGGTGTCCAGGCGGGAGCCGAACCGGATCAGGCCGTACGTCTCGCCGAGCGCCAGGTGCGCACCCGGGTGCGTGTTGCACACGATGCGGCGGGCCAGCAGACCGGCGAGCTGCACCGCGACGACGTCATGGCCGTCGGCGGTGCGCAGCCAGATGCTGTTGCGCTCGTTGTCCTCGCTGGCCTCGGCCTTGTCGGCGGACAGGAACTGGCCCGGCTTGTGCTTGACGGTGATCACCTCACCGGCCACCGGCGCGCGCTGCACATGCGCGTCGAACAGGGACAGGAAGATGCTGATCCGCGGCAGCGGCTCGTCGGACAGGTTCAGCTCGGCGGGCGGGACGGCCTCGTCGATCAGCGTCACCTGGCCGTCGGCCGGCGCGACGACGACGCCGGGCCGGCTCGGTGGTGTCCGCGGCGGATGCCGGAAGAACCCGGCGCACGCGGCGGCCGCGGTGAGACCGGCCGCCCGGACCCAGCGCTTGCGGTGGCCGATGGCGGCGACACCGAGGGCACCGCCGACGAACGGCAGCCCGGCCGGGTGGATCGGGGGAACGGTGGAACGGACCAGGTCGACGAAACGTGACAGTTCGGACTCTGGAGTGTCAGCTGGGGGACGCGCAGGTCTGGCCATGGGGACTCGATTCTACGGTTTGCGGGGCTCTAACTGAGATCCCAGACGGGCACGGGCGATCCAGCCGGTAATTCGACCACGTCCTCGCCGATGTCCAGCAGGCAGTTTGCCGTCGCCAGCCACCGCAGGTGGTGCGACGCCGGCGGGCCGTAGCTGCTCACCTGCTCATCGGTGCCGAGCACGCCGCGGCGGAACTGGCGTTTCCCGGCGGGGGAGGTCAGCTTCTCGGTGAGGGTCGCCGAGCGGCGCGGCCTCTCGGATGGCAGCCCCATCGCGGCGCGCAGTGGCGGCCGGATGAACACCTCGAACGACACCAGCGCCGAGACCGGGTTGCCCGGCAGCGTCACGATTGCGGTGCCGTTCGCAGTGCCTCCCAAGCGGCCGGCTCCTTGCGGCATGCCGGGCTGCATGGCGACCTTGACGAACTCGACACCGCCGGCGGTGCCGGCAATCGGGTCGACGTCGGAGAGCGCCTCTTTCACCACCTCGTAGGCGCCGGCGCTGACGCCGCCGGTGGTGACGATCAGGTCGACGTCTCTGGCGTGACCGGCCAGGGTCTCCCGGAACAGCGCGACGTCATCGGAGGTCGCCGGGGCGGTCGTGACGTCGGCTCCGGCGTCACGCAGCGCGGCGGCCAGCATCACGGCGTTGGACTCGTAGATCTGGCCCGGCTGCAGCGGTGTGCCCGGTTTGACCAGCTCCGTTCCGGTGGACAGCACCAGGACCCGTTGCCGCGGAATCACTTTCAGCTCGGCCAGGCCCAGGGCGGCGGCCAGGCCCAGGGCCGCGGGCGACAGCACCTCGCCGGCGGGCAACACCGTCATCCCGGCGGTGACGTCCTCGCCGGCGCGGCGGATGCTCCGGCCTTCGGGGACCGCCGAGTAGATCGACACGACGTCGGTCGCCCCGTCGGTGGCCTCGACCTGGACCACCGCGGTGGCCCCGGCCGGCAGCATGGCGCCGGTCATGATGCGGTGCGCGGTGCCGGGCGCCAAGGTCAGCAGGTCGGTGCGGCCGGCCGGAATATCTTCGGCGACAGGCAGTTTCACCGGGTTGTCGGCGGAGGCGGTGGCCACGTCGGCGGCCAGGACGGCGTAACCGTCCATCGCCGAGTTGTCGAAACCGGGCAGCGACAGCGGCGCCACCACGTCCTCGGCAAGGGCGAGCCCGAGGGCGTCGGCCAGCGGTACGGCGACGGCCGGCCGGGTGCTGATCAACCCGGCGACGACCTGCTGATGTTCCTCGACGGTCCGCATAGCGCTAGATGGTGAAGGTGACGCCGGTGAGCTCTTCGGACACCGTCCACAACCGCCGCTGGATGCCGGCGTCGTGCGACTGGGCACTCGACTGCACCAGCACCGGGTGGCCGACCAGCTGCCGGATACCGGACGGGCCGTAATACTCGCCGCCCCGCGCGTCGGGGTCGACGGCAGCCCGCAGCGTGGCCAGCGCGCCGACCTCGGGGCTGTTGGCGACCAGTCCGCTGATCTGGTTGAAGCCGGGCAGGCCGGAGCCGGGGATGTGGCGCATCAGCTCGGTGTTGGAGATGCCCGGATGGGCCGCGACCGAGATGGTTTCGGCGTTCGTGGCCACGAGCCGGCGTTGCAGCTCATAGGCGAACATCAGGTTGGCCAGCTTCGACTGACCGTAGGCGGCGACCCGGTTGTAGCGGCGCTTCTCCCACTGCAGGTCGGTGAAGTCGATCTTCCCGAGGATGCGGTGCGCGATGCTGCCGAGCGTCACCACCCGCGAGCCCGGGACGGACAGCAGGTTCTCGATCAGCAGGCCCGTGAGCGCGAAGGCGCCGAGATGGTTGGTGCCGAACTGCAATTCGAAGCCGTCGGCCGTGGTCTGCTTGGGCGGATACATCACGCCGGCGTTGTTGATCAGCAGGTCGATCCGCGGATAGGCCGCGCGCAGGTCGTCGGCCGCCGCGCGGACCGAGGCCAGGGAACCCAGGTCCAGCTTCTGCACGACGACGTCCGCGTTCGGGGTGCTCGCCCGCAGCCGCACGGCGGCGTCGTCACCCTTGGCGGTGTCGCGCACCGCCATCACCACGCGAGCGCCCTTGCCCGCCAATACCCGTGCCGTCTCGTAACCCAGCCCGGTGTTGGAGCCGGTGACGATCGCCACCCGCCCTGTCTGGTCCGGCACATCGTTGGCGGTCCATTTGGTGGTCATGGCCGAAGACACTACCGAGCGGACCGCCTGAGTTGCGCGGGAGCGGCGGGCGTTTACTGTCGGCACCATGGCAATCGGCGGGGTCCTCTTCGACATCGATGGTGTCCTGGTGACCTCGTGGCGTCCGATCGACGGTGCGGCCGAGACCTTGCGGGCGCTGGAGGAGCACCAGATCGCCCGCTCGTTCCTGACCAACACCACCACGCGGACCCGGGAGCAGATTGCCGAATTGCTTTGTGCGGCAGGCATTGACGTCGCCGCCGACGAGGTCGTCACCGCCGCGGTGCTGACGGCCGACTACGTGCGCGACCGCTATCCCGGCGCCCGATGTTTCCTGGTGAACAGCGGCCAGATCGGTGCCGACATGCCCGGTGTCGATCTGGTGTACGCCTCCGACTTCGCTGGATCGCAGCAGCCCGACACGCCCGATGTGGTGCTGCTCGGTGGCGCGGGACCCGAATACACGCATCTGACCCTCAGCTGGGTCTATGACTGGATGGCCCGCGGCGTCCCCGTGGTCGCCATGCACCGCAGCAACGCGTGGAACACCGCCGACGGCCTGCGGGTGGACACCGGGCTCTATCTGGCCGGGCTGGAACAGACCACCGGCTATCAGGGCACCGCCGTCGGCAAGCCCGCACCCGCTGGGTTCTTCACCGCGGCCGCGCGGCTCGGCGTCGAACCCGAAGAGATGTACATGGTCGGCGACGACCTCAACAACGACGTGCTCGCAGCCCAGGTCGTCGGCATGACGGGCGTGCTGGTGCGCACCGGCAAGTTCCGCCAGGACACGCTGGACCGTTGGGCCGCAGACGAATTCGCGATGCAGCCGAACTACGTGGTGGACTCCGTCGCTGATCTGCCGGAGCTGCTCGGGCTTTAGGGGTCAGGCCGTCAGCTCGCGCTGCATGTTGCGGATCGCGGCGATGCGGTCCTGCAGCTGTTCGCGGGTCGCGGCCGCCACCGGGGGACCGGGGTGCCGGCGCCGCAGCTCGTTGTGAATCCAGCCGTGCGGCCGGCCCGTGCGGTGATGGAACGCAGCAACCAGCAGGTTCAGCTCCTTGCGGAGCTCGCGGAGCTGGCCGTGCGTGGTCATGGGGGGAGGCGGTGCGCCCGTGGCGGCGGCCTTGGCGCTGCGCTTCTGGAGCTGCTCGTCCTGGCGCTTGCTCAGCAGATCCCGCATCTGACTGGGGTCGAGCAGACCCGGGATGCCCAGGTAGTCGGCTTCCTCGTCACTGCCGGTCTCCGTCGCGGTACCGAACGACGAGCCGTCGAAGATCACCTGATCCAGCTCGGCGTCCGACCCGAGCATCTCGAAGCCGTTCTCCAGCTCCGACTTCTCGTCTTCCTTCTTCTGCGCCTGCTCGAGCAGTTCGTCGTCGAGCCCGTCGGACACGCGGTGCGGCTTACCGAGCACGTGGTTGCGCTCACGCTCGAGCTCGCTGGCCAGCTCCAGCAGATTCGGCACCGACGGCAGGAAGATGCTGGCCGTCTCACCCTTGCGGCGCAGGCGCACGAACCGGCCGATGGCCTGCGCGAAGAACAGGGGAGTCGACGCACTCGTGGCGTACACGCCGACCGCGAGCCGTGGCACGTCGACACCCTCGGACACCATGCGGACCGCGACGAGCCAGCGGCTGGTGCCCTCGGAGAACTGTGAGATGCGGGCCGACGCCGTCGGGTCATCCGACAGGATGACCGTCGCCTCCTCACCGGTGATGGTGTGCAGCAACTTGGCGTAGGCGCGGGCCGTCGTCTGGTCGGTGGCGATGATCATGCCGCCGGCGTCCGGGATGCTCTGCCGCAACTGGCCCAGCCGCTTGTTGGCCGCCGCGATCACCGCGGGCATCCATTCACCCTCGGGGTTCAGTGCGGTGCGCCAGGCCCGGGCGGTCTGCTCGGCGGTGAGCGGTTCGCCGAGTCGAGCCGCGTGCTCCTCGCCGGCACTGTCGCGCCAGCGGGCCTCACCGGAGTAGGCCATGAACACCACCGGGCGCACCACGCCGTCGGCGAGCGCGTCGGAGTAGCCGTAGGTGTGGTCGGCCACCGACTGCTGATGGCCGCTGCCGTCGGGCTCGTACTGCACGAACGGGATGGGGCTGTCGTCCGACCGGAACGGGGTCCCGGTCAGGCAGAGGCGCCGCGTCGCGTCGTCGTAGGCCTCGCGGATGGCCTCGCCCCAGCTCTTCGCGTCGCCGCCGTGGTGGACCTCGTCGAAGATCACCAGCGTCTTGTGGTTCTCGGTGCGCACCCGGTGCTTGGTCGGGTGGCTCGCGACCTGGGCGTAGGTGACGACGATGCCGTGGTAGTCCGAGGACGTCTGGCCCGTCGAGTTGCTGAACTTGGGGTCCAGCGCCATGCCGACGCGCGCGGCGGCTTCCGCCCACTGCGTCTTGAGGTGCTCGGTCGGGACGACGACCACAACCTGGTCGACGGTGCGCTCCGTCAGCAACTCGCCGGCGATCCGCAGGGCGAAGGTCGTTTTGCCTGCGCCCGGCGTTGCGACCGCCAGAAAATCACGTGGCTTGGCGGTCAGATACCGCACCAAAGCCCGACGCTGCCAGCCCCGCAAAGCCTGGGTGCTGGGCGCTGCATAAGCCCGCACCCGAAGACTCCTCCTTGGTCGAAGGGCAGTCTAGGGCAACGGGTTTGGCGGATGCACATTTGCCCGGCGTGTCCTGGCGCTCGGCTCGTCGGTGTCGCCGGCCGACGTGGTGATCAGGCGCGTCACCGCGTCGCAGACGATCGCCTTGCGCTGGGCGTGGTCGTCGATGCCGATCACGGCGAGCAGTGTGGGGCTGAGGTTGTGCCACATCGACGCGATGGTGAGGACCAGGGTGAACAGCACCGGCGCGGGAAGTTCACCGGTGAGCTTGCCCTCGGCCTGGGCGGCGGCGATGGACGCGATCTGCTCGTGCATCGTCTCGCCGGGAAAGCCCGCGGCGGAGTCGTCGGCCCGTTCGAGTCGGTGCCAGGCGATCAGCCGGCCGACTTCGGGCTGGCCGGCGTAGACGTCGATCAGGTGCGCGGCATAGCCGGGCAGGTCGTCGGCGACCACCGGGCTGTCGGCGAAGAACCGCTGTGTCATCGAAGCCCAGACGGCGTCGAACAGCTGATCTTTGCTGCCGAAGTAGTGATAGATCTGCGCCTTGTTGGCGCCGGCGTTGGCGGCGATGCGATCAACCCGGGCCCCGGCGATGCCGTACTGGGCGAATTCGGTGGTCGCCGCGCAGAGCAGCCGCGCGCGAGTGGCGTCGGAATCCCGCGGGTGGCCCATTTCGGGGATTTTAGCTTCTTGGTCGGCGTTTGCTAACTAACTAATTAGTTGACAGTGGAGTGAGGCCTGCCTAACGTTCGGCATCGGGTGGGATGTGGATCACAGGAGGTGGTGTGGTCGCTGAGCCCTGTCAGCAGCGGTTGGCCGTGCCGCCACCGGAGCTCGTCGGTCGCGGCGAACAGCTTTCGAGGTTGATGGCCGCGATCAGCGATACCCCGCGCGGGCGCACCGTAGTGGTCTCCGGTGCCGCCGGGTCCGGCAAGACCGCGCTGCTCGACGCCGCCTGCCGCCACGCCTGCGAGGTCGGTTTCCGGGTGCTGTCGATCGCCGGGACGCCGGGTGAATCCGACACCCCGTTCGCCGGTGTGCACCAGCTCATCCACGCGCTCGGGTGTTGGGGCGGCGAGGCCGAGCAGTACCACCGCATCATCGACGAGGCGCTGCGATCGCCGAGCGGGGAGCAACTCGACACCGTCCGGGTCGCCATGGCCCTGCTCGAACTTCTCGGCGCCGTCGAGCGGCAGCAATCGGTCCTGGTCTGCATCGATGACGGGCAGTGGCTCGACGCACCGTCGCGCACCGCGATGATGTTCGCGGCCCGCCGCAGCGCAGGGCGGTCCCTGACCGTCGTGCTGGCGATCCCGGCCACGGCCGGAAAGATCCTCAGCGGTGGCGGCCGCGCTGTCGAGATCGAACTGTCGCCGCTCGAGCGCGCCGATGCCGCGGTGCTGCTCGACCGGCAGCCGGTCGTACCGCGCGGGTTGCGGCGCGAGCAGGTGCTGACCGCGGCCGCGGGTAACCCGGCGGCCGTCATCGCCTTCGCCGAGACCGCCGCGGCCGACGACGTCACGGTGGGTCCCGCCGCCGAACCCTTGGCGCTGCCCGCCGCCAGCCTCGGTATCTACAGCCGCCGCCTGGCGCTGCTGCCCGGGACGACGCGGGCCGCGCTGCTGGTGCTCGCGGCGGCATCCGACCAGGATCTGCGGCAGCTGATGCCCGCGGCGCTGGCGGACCCCGAGATTCTCGCGCCGGCCGAGGTCGCCGGGATCGTCCGCGTGACGTCGAGCGGGGTGCGGTTTCTGGACCCGCTGATCCGGTCGGCGGCGTATCACCGGGCGCCGGCGACGGCCCGCTCGGCGGCGCATCTCCGACTGGCCGACGCCCTGACGGCGCTGCCGCACCGGCAGGTCTGGCATCGCGCGCACGCGGCGCTCAAACCCGACGATGCGCTGGCGGCGCAGCTGGCCGACACCTGCGACGAGGTGCTGCGCCGGGACGGCTATCTGGCCGCCGCGGTGACCATGCAGCGCGCCGCGATGCTGACCACCGATGCCGGTGAGCACGCCCGGCATCTGGTCCGGGCGGCGCCGCTGGCCCGCAACGCCGGTGACCCGCACTGGGCCGCGGCGCTCAGCCGGTGTGCGCTCGACGGCGTCGATGACGTCATCTCCCGGGTGCGTGCCCACACCGAGTTGGGGTCGGCGCGGTGCTGGCATGCCGACAATCAGCGGGTTCTGGACATGCTGCTCGAGTCGGCCGGACTGGCGATCGATATCGCCCCCGCGATCGCCTGGGAGTCGCTCCGGGTGGCCGCGACAGTGAGTTTCATCGCCGACGACGCCGCGGGGCGATGCGGCGTCACCCGTCTGCTACGGCAGTTGGAGGACGGCGCGCCACCGGGGAATGTGTCTGCGCTCGCCGACCGGCTGTGGATCCGCACCGCCACCGATCCGCACCTGGCCCATCTGCAGTTGCCGGAGATCATCGCGCTGTCCGGTCGGGTCGGCGACGCCGTCGGGCTCACCGCCGTCGGTGCGTCGGCCTGGCTCGCCGGGGAACCCGACCTCGCGGTGCGCTGCCTGCGCGGCGCACACACCGGAGCGCTGGCACCGCGCTTCGGCGGCTTGGCGTCGACCGCCCTGTGCTGGGCTTTCGTGGAGTCGGGCCGCTGGGACGAGGCCGTCGACGCGGCGGCCACCATGAGCTCGTCGGCGGTCGTCGCCGGCGTTCCCGTCGTCGCCCGCATCGCGGATCTGGTGATCGCCACGGTCGCGGCCCGACGCGGTCAGATCGCCACCAGCCGCGAGCGACTCAAGTCGGCCGCCGCGTTGGCCGACTTCCGGGACCGGCCCGCGCTGGCGGCGTGGATACACCACGTCGCGGGGTCGATCGCGCTGGCCGAGAACCAGGACACGACCGCGTACGCCGAATTGGCGGAACTGTTCGACGAATCCGGATTGCCGGTGCACGCGTATGCGTCGTATCTGGCGCTGCCGGACTACGCCGAGGCCGCGGTGTCGACGGGCCGGATCGGCCAAGCCCGCGATCAACTGGCCCGAATCCTGAGTCATCTGCCCAGGTCCGTGTCACCGCGGTTGACCCAGCTGGTCGCGCACGCGGACGCCGTCCTCAATCCGGACACCGCCGGGGCGCGCTATTTCGAGGCCCTCGCCGATCCGGCCGGCAACCGCTGGCCGTTCGAGCGGGCGCGGCTGCGGATCAGCTACGCCGGCTGGCTGCGCCGGCACCGACGCCGCCGGGACTGCCAGCATCAGTTGGCCGCGGCCCTGACCGTCATGCAGGACCTCGGCGCGGCGCCGTGGGTCGACCTGTGTACCCGGGAACTGCGGGCGGCCGGGGTGCGTCCGCAGTCGTCATCGGTGCAGACCGGCGCATTGAGCTCGCAGGAACACAACGTGGTCTACCTCGTGAGCGAGGGGTACACCAATCCGCAGATCGCGACGATCTTGAACCTGTCGGTGCGAACGGTGTCCAACCACCTGTATCGATCGTTTCCCAAGCTCGGTGTCACGAGCCGTCATCAGATCCATGATGTGGCGCGCCCCGCGACCTGGACGAGCGATCGTCCCTGACGGCCGCAAATGAAAAGTCGGCGGCGACGGAAAATCCGCCGCCGCCGACCGGTGTTACTCGTCAGGCCGCGCTGTGCGACTTCGACTTGGTCTTCGAGCCGGTGTGAGAGCCCTTGTCACTGCCGCCCTTGGTGCTGCCACCCTTGGCGCCCGAGTCCGATCCGGAGGCCGAACCCGAGGTTGAACCCGAGCCCGAGGTCGAACCCGCACCTGCACTCGAACCCGAGTCGGAGCCCGCCTTGCCCTGATTGCCCTTGCGACCGGGGGTGGTCGTCTTGGTGCCATCGCTGCCCGAGGACGAGGACGAGGACGACGACGAGGACGAACCGGAGCCCGAGCTGTTGGAGCTGGAGCTGGAGCTGGAACCCGTCTTGGTGTCACCGGCCTTGGTGTCACCCGACTTGCTGTCGCCGGACTTGCCGTCACCGGCCGAGGTCGAGCCCGTCGTGCCGTCGGTGCTCGAGCCCGTCGACGTGCCGGTCTTGGTGGTGCCCTCGGTGTTCGAGCTGCCGGCCGTGCCGTCGCTCGATGTTCCGGTGGTATCGCCCGTCGGGCTGCCGGCCTTGGTGGTGCCCTCGGTTGCCGAACCGGTCGACTCGCTCGTCGACCCGGCCGTCTTGGTCTTGTCGGTGCTCGCGGTGTCGGTCGTCACGGCCTTGGTCGTCGCGGCGGTGCTCAGCGTCACCGTCGCGGCCGTGGTGGAGGGCAGGGCGGTGATGTCGGAGGCGGCCTTGGTGGTGGTCGTCGCGGCCGTCGCAGCCGGCTTGGCCGGGGTGATGTCGTTGAGGATCGACTTCACGACGGCGACGATCGCCTGCACCGTGCCGGCGATCGTGGTGCCGCCGGGGACGGTTGCCCCGCCGCCGAACAGGCCGCCGCCATAGATGTTGAAGCCGGGGATGTTGATTCCCAGCAGCGCACCGAGGTTGGGTCCGTAGCCACCGTTGAGCAGGCCGTCGATGACGGTGGCCGGCGCCTGGATGACGGCGGTCGCCAGCTTGCCGAGGTCGCCGGCCTTCACCGCGTTGATGACGTTCTGGGTGGCGGTGCCCATCGCGCCCAGGGTGCTGGCGACCGGTCCGATGAGGCCGACGCCGAGCTCGAGCAGGATGTTCGGCAGATCGTTGGCGATGTTGATGACGCTCTTCAGCGGCTGCGAAATCAGGTTGCCCAGGGCCTTCGGCAGGGGCCCGATCGGGTTGATCGCGGCGAAGATGGGCAGCACGATCGCCAGCTGGAGGTTGTTGAGCGCGCCCTCGACGTTGGCCTTGCCGAGGTCGTTGAAGGCGGCCCCGAGGTAGCCGGGCACCTCTTTGGTCAGCGCCGTGACCACGGCCTTGCCGCTCTCGCCGAGGGCGTTGACCAGACCGCCGATGGTGCCGACCTGGTTGGTCAGCACCTGGCGCAGGATCGGGAACAGGCCCAGCTCCATATAGGACTTGAGGTCGGCCTGCAGGTTTGCGGTGGCCGTCCCCAACACCTGGCCGTACAGGTCGAACGGACTGCTGGTCAGGTTGACGGCGGCGGTCGACATCGCGTGACTGATGGACGGGAGCGACGGCATGTGCGCCAGTGGTTGGACGGGAGTGACTGCGATGGCTCCTGCCGTCAGCAGTGTGGCTCCGGAAAGGACGGACGATCGAACGGCGGCGTGCAAGATGGGTTTCCTCTCATTCGCTGCGGCCGGACGGTGGCGGCAGCGTCTACCTGACTTTTCCGTCGGTTCGATCACGGATCGAACAAATATTGACGGCAACGCACATCATGGGATGTTTGTGTTACTGGCCGGTAGAGACAAATGACTCAATGTGCACGGCTCGAGAGGAACGCCGGTCCCAGCCCGATCGCCGGGCGCTATTCCACGAAGAAGTTGTCGTGCTTGATGAACCACTCACGACGTTCGTCGTCGGTCATGTCGGCGAGTTGGCCGAACCCTTCGAAATAGGCCTCCCGGGGAGCGCCCGGGGCGAACAACATCAGAACCGACGCGGACTCGTCGGCCTCGTTGCGGAAACCGTGGATGCCGCCCGGCGGGACGTAGAGGAAGTCGTTGGGGCCGGCCTCGACCCAGTCGGTGCCGTCGTAGAGCGTCATGGTGCCGGACAGCACGAAGAACGCCTCGGACATGGCGCGGTGGAAATGCGGGCCCGGGCCGCCGCCGTGCGGCGCGATGTCGACGCGGTACAGGCCGTAGTCGCCCGCGGTCTTCTTGTGGTTCGCCAGGTAGTGGTACTGGATCACGCCGTGCGCGTCGTAATCGGGCGGCTCGTCACCGCGTCGCAGCGTGGCGCTGACTTCCGGCTGATCGGATGTGTACCGGGCCGGGGGATAAGGCGGTACTACCAACGACATGATCGACTCCTGGTGGCCATCGAGCATCGGCTCCTCGACTCTCAACCATAGGGTGGCCCGCCGTTCACGTGGTTCGCGGCGAACTCACAGGCTCCGGACACTCGGTGTTCAGAGTTCCGGCCTAGCGTCCGTCCGGTGATAACCAGACGCGCCTTCCTGGCTGCTGGGGCGGCGGCCGCCGGTTCGCTGGCATTGGCCGCGCCGAGCGCCGCAGCGCAGGATCCGAGCGCCGTCGCCGGCCAGTACGCGCGCCGGGTACCGACCCAGTGGGGGATGGCGCTGCCCGGGATCGTCACCTCGGTCCCCGCGGGCGGGCGCCAGATCGCCCTGACGTTCGACGCCTGCCGCGGCGGTGTCGACGAGGCGCTGCTCGACACGTTGCAGCGCAACAACGTGCCCGCGGTGCTCTTCTTCAACTCCCGGTGGATCGACCAGCACCCGGACCGGGCCGCGCAGCTGGCCGCCAACCCGCTGTTCGAGATCGGCAACCACGGCACCCGTCATGTGCCGCTGTCGGTGACCGGTCGTGCCGCTTATGGCATCGCCGGCACACGGTCGGCCGCCGAGGTCGTCGACGAGGTGTGGGGCAACCAGCTGAAGCTCACCGCGTTGACCGGCCGGGCGCCCACCTGGTTCCGGCCGGGCACCGCCCACTACGACGACGTGGCCGTGCAGATCGTGCGCGACCTCGGGTTGCAGCCGCTCGGCTTCAGCGTCAACGGCGACTGCGGCGCCACCTTGCCGGCCGCCCGGGTGCGCGCGAATGTCGTTGGTGCGCAGCCCGGTTCTGTCGTCATCTCCCACATGAACCATCCGGGCTCGGGTACCGCAGCCGGCTACGCCGGGGCCATCGCCGATATGCGGGCGGCCGGGTGGGAGTTCGTGCGGCCCGCCTAGCATCGGTGCGGTGGAGAAGTTTGACGAGGGCATGCGGGCCGCGCGGCTTCTGGATGCTCAGGACAAAGCAGCGGAACTGTTCGTCGCCATCGAGGAACGCGGGCTGATCCGGCCCGGCGTCGGCGAGCGTCAGGTGACCGACGAGATCCGTGATCTGGCGGCCGAAATCCTCGGCGTCACGCGGCACTGGCACAAGCGGATCGTGCACGGCGGCGAGAACACGCTCGCGACCGCGCGGGAGAACCCGCCCGACCGGGTGATCGCCGACGACGACATCGTGTTCGTCGACCTCGGCCCGCTCTTCGAGGAGTGGGAAGCCGACTTCGGCCGCACCTTCGTGCTCGGTGACGATCCGCGAAAGCTGGCCTTGCGCAACGACTTACCCAAAGTGTGGGAAGCGGCGCGGGCACACTTCGAGTCGACCCCGGATATCACCGGCGCGCAGCTGTTCGACCACGTCGTCGAGCTGAGTCGCGCCGCCGGCTGGGAATTCGGCGGTGCGATCGCCGGACACCTCGTGGGGGAGTTCCCGCATGAGAAGATTCGTGGCCACGAGATCGACTCCTATGTGGCGCCCGGCTCGGACCTGCCGATGCGGCGCCTGGATTCCCAAGGGCGGCAATGCCATTGGATTCTCGAAGTGCACCTCGTCGAACCGGGCCGGCAGTTCGGCGGGTTCCAGGAGGAGTTGTTGGATCTACGGAGGTGACGGCATCCGGCCGTCCTGAATAGCCGAATGCGGTGTGGCGCCGATTGGCACCACACCGCATTCGCTGTCTGTGGCTAGATCAGGACTCCGGAGCCGCCGGCCGGGTTGCCGGTGCCTCCGGAACCGCTGGCGCCGCTGCTGCCCGTAGCGCCGTCGGTGCCGTCGTGCGTGCCGTGCCCGCCGTTGGCGCCGCCCGAACCGCCCGCGCCGCCCGCACCACCGGCGGGACCGTTGCCGCCGGCGCCGGTGATCGAACCGGTGCCGCCGTTACCGCCATTGCCACTGGTACCGCCGGTGCCGCCGGCCCCACCGTTGCCGCCGTTGCCCCACTGGGTCACGTTGTCGTTGTAGCCCTTGCCGCCGTCGCCACCAGTGCCGCCGGCACCACCGATGCCACCGTTACCGCCGACACCACCGACGTTGTCGCCAGTGGAGCCGCCATTACCGCCGGCGCCCGCGGCGCCGCCGTGGCCACCCACACCGCCGGTCGCACCGGCGTTGCCGTTGATGAACGGGGTGCCGTTCGCGCCGGTCTGGCCGTCGCCGCCGAGGCCACCATTGCCGCCGACGCCACCGTTACCGCCGGCACCGTCGATGCCGTTGGCGGAGAATCCGCCGGCGCCACCGTTACCGCCCGCGCCGCCTGCGCCGCCCGTGCCACCGAAGCCGCCGCCGCCGCTGATACCGGCCGCGTTGTTGGACCCGAAGGCCGGAAGCCCGCCGACGCCGCCGGACCCGCCGGTGCCGCCGGTGCCGCCGGTGCCGCCTGCGCCGCCGACGCCCGAGATCGTGCCGCCGGCTCCACCGGCGCCACCGTTACCGCCGGCACCGCCGCTGGTGCCGGACAGGCCGGTGCCCCCCAACGTCGCCCCGATGGTCCCGTCGGCGCCGTTGCCACCGGTACCGCCGGCGCCACCCGCGCCGCCGTTGCCGGTCAGGCCACCCGCACCGCCGGCACCGCCGTCGCCACCGCGGCCGGCGGTACCCAGGATGGTGAGGGCATCAAAGCCGTTGCCGCCCTTGCCGCCGTCGCCGCCATTGCCGCCGAAGCCGTTGGCTGCCTGGTTGGCGCCGGCGCCGTTGAAGCCGCCGGCCCCAGCGCTGCCTGCGGCGCCGCCGGTACCGCCCGTGCCGCCGTTGCGCTGGATCGACGAAATGCCGTCCGACCCGGCACCACCGGTGCCGCCGTTTCCGGCCCAGCCACCCTTGCCGCCGTTTCCGACGGTGCCGTGGGCTGCCGCGCCGCCCTTGCCGCCAGCGCCGCCGTTACCACCCGCACCGCCGGAACCACCGGTGTTGCCGCCGAGGACACCCGAGCCGCCGCTGCCGCCGTTACCGGCGTTGCCGCCGACACCGCCGTTGCCGCCGTTACCGGCGTTCGTGCCACCGGCACCACCGATGCCGCCGGCACCGCCGTGGCCGCCATTGGGTCCGTTCTCACCAAGTGCGGCAAGACCATCGGCGCCATTACCGCCCTTGCCGCCGGCACCGCCGTTGCCGCCGTTGCCGTCGGATCCGCCGGAACCACCGTTACCGCCGGCACCGCCGTTACCCGCGACGCCGACTGCGGTGATGGTGTTGAACCCGTTACCGCCCTTACCGCCGTTGCCGCCGTTGCCACCCGCACCACTGGCGGCCTGGTTGACGCCCGCGCCGTTGAAGCCACCGGCACCCGAGGTGCCGGCGTTGCCGCCGTCACCGCCCTTGCCGCCGTCGGGGATCAGTGACGAGCTGCCGTCGGAGCCGTCGCCGCCGTTGCTGCCGTTACCGGCCGCACCGCCCTTGCCCCCGCTACCGACGGTGCCGTGAGCGGCCGCGCCGCCCTTGCCGCCGACGCCGCCGTTACCGCCGTTGCCGCCCTTGCCGCCGCCGCCGAGGGCTCCGCCACCGAGCACGCCCGAGCCGCCGCTGCCGCCGTCACCACCCGCGCCGCCGGTTCCGCCACTGCCGCCGTTACCGGCGTTCGTGCCACCGGCACCACCGATGCCACCGGCACCGCCGTGGCCGCCGTTGGGGCCGTTCTCGCCAAGCGCCGCAAGGCCATCGGCACCGCTACCGCCGATGCCGCCCGCGCCACCACTACCACCGTTGCCGTTGGATCCGCCGGAACCGCCGTTACCGCCGGCGCCACCGTTGCCTGCCACGCCGATCGCGGTGATGGTGTTGAACCCGTTGCCGCCCTTGCCGCCGTTGCCGCCGTTGCCACCCGCGCCATTCGCGGCCTGGCTTACTCCGGCGCCGTTGAAGCCGCCGACGCCCGAGGTGCCGGCATTGCCACCGTTGCCGCCCTTGCCGCCATCGGGGATCAGCGACGAGCTGCCGTCGGAGCCATTGCCACCGTTGCCGCCGTTACCGGCTGCGCCACCGGTGCCACCGGCACCGACGGTGCCGTGGGCGGCCGCGCCGCCCTTGCCGCCGCCGCCGCCGTTACCGCCGCTGCCGCCGTTGCCGCCGCCGCCGAGGGCTCCGCCACCGAGGACACCCGAACCGCCGCTGCCGCCGTTGCCGGCGGCGCCACCGGCGCCACCCCTGCCGCCGTTGCCGGACTGGGTGCCGCCCGCACCGCCGTTGCCGCCGGCGCCGCCGTGGCCGCCGTTGGGGCCGTTCTCCCCAAGTGCGGCAAGGCCATTGGCACCGTTACCACCGGTGCCGCCCGCGCCGCCGGAACCGCCGTTGCCTGCAGTTCCACCGGAGCCGCCGTTGCCGCCGGCGCCGCCGTTGCCCGCGACGCCGATCGCGGTGATGGTGTCGAATCCGTTGCCGCCCTTACCGCCGTTGCCGCCGGTGGCACTGGCGTTGCCCGTCGCGGCCTGCTTCTTGCCGCTGCCGTTGAAGCCGCCGGCACCCGCGGTACCGGCGTTGCCGCCGTCACCGCCCTTGCCGCCGTCCGGGATCAACGAGGAACTGCCGTCGGAGCCGTTGCCGCCGTTGCCGGCGTATCCGGCAGCGCCACCGGTGCCGCCGGCGCCGACCGTGCCGATGAACCCGACCTTCTTGCCACCCTTGCCGCCGACGCCGCCGTTACCGCCGTTGCCGCCGTTTCCACCGCCGCCGAGGGCTCCGCCGCCGAGGACGCCCGAGCCGCCGTTGCCGCCGTTGCCGGCCTTGCCGCCGGCGCCACCGCGTCCGCCGATGCCGAAGATGTGGCCGCCATTGCCGCCGATGCCGCCATTGGCGCCGGTCTGGCCGTTGCCGCCGTTCTGGCCCAGCGCGGCAAGGCCATCGGCGCCGCTGGCACCGTCGCCGCCCTTGCCGCCGGCGCCGCCGTGACCGATCCCGCCGGCGTTGCCGCCGTTGCCGCCGTTCGTCGGCGTGAAGATGCCGAAGCCCGAGTAGCCGGCGCCGCCCGCGCCGCCGTTGCCGAAGCCGCGGGCGTTGCCGCCGTTGCCGCCATCCACACCGGGAAGGCCGCTCGAGTAGCCCTTACCGCCGTCGCCGAACCACAGACCGCCGTTGCCGCCGTTGGGGTTGATCAGGTTGCCGTTGGCGCCGTTGCCGATCAGGTACTGGCCGGCCAACAGATTGATGCCGGTGTCGACCACGAAGCCGATGGGGCTGTTGATCCAGGCCTGCACGCCGAAGTGCACGTTCTGGTAAATCCAGTTGGCGACGATCACCGTCGGGTCGACGAACGTGGGCAGCGCCAGCGGGCCGACTGCGGCCAGCGGGTTGACCGCGGCGAGCGGGTTGACCGCGGCCTCCGGTGCGGGCGCTGCCTGCGGGTTGGCCGCCGCCTGCGGGTTGACCGCGCCCAGGGGGTGGGCCGCGGCCGGCGGGGCGGTCGCAGCCACGGAGTGCGCGGCGCTCGGGTGCAACCGCTTGTTGGCGACGACGCCGTACTCGACCTGGCGTCGCACCCAGGCCATCACGGCCCAGACGCCGGGCATCTGGTCGGGGTGGGTCGGTGCGTCGGGGGTCAGCATGGTGCCCAGGCCGACGGCGGACAGGAGGCCGGTGATCGGGTTGAACGGCCTGCTGGTGGGGGCGGTGACGACAGCCCCGGTTCCCGGGGTTGCCGCGCCGGACGAGGTGGACGGGTCACTCGGAGCCGACGGGGTCGTGGCGCCGGCCGGGGTGGTCGTGGTGTGCGGCGCCGTCGGCTTGGTGCCAGGTTCGGTGGCTTTGGTTCCGCCGGTGACCACACCGGCAGTCGACCGCGGACCGCGTGCGGGGCGGGTACCTGGGGTGCCCGTGTTGGAGCCGCCGGTGGAGGCGCTCGGGGTGCCGTCAGAGGTGCTGGCGTGCTTGGGCGGCTTGGTGCCCGGAGTGGGCTTCACCTTGGGGCCCTTCGCCAGGTCGTTGAGTGCTTTCCTGGCTTCTTCGGCGTACTGGCGCATCCGGTCCTGCGCCTGTTGGCGCGGGGTGCGCGGCGTATCGGACGGGGTGCCGGACGACGGTGTCTCACCGGTCTCGGTCGACGGCTTCGTGGACGGCTTCGTCGGCTTGGGCTTGCTCGGGTTCTTGGTCTTGCTGTCCGTGGTCTTGGTGGCACCGGAGTTGCCCGACTTGGAGCCGCTGTCGCCGGTGGAGCTCTCGGTGTTGACGAGCCGGATGTCCGCGGTCACCGACTGCATAGTCGGAGAATCGGGCCCCAGCAGCAGCATCACACCGGCGCTGGCGAATGCCGCACTGGTCAAGCCCGCAGCCGCGAGCGGCCCGGCCGCACTCCACCAGCTGTTCGTCCCCACTGCCCTGTGCTTGCCCACGATCCTCCTCGCGCGTCGGGTGTGAGATGCAACACCCCCGTCAATAAACGTGGGGAGACTAACACCCGTAATCGCAAGCTGTGAACATCTTGAGGAAAGTGTGCGGCCGTTCATATCGCGGACCGCCGGTACCGACATTGTTCCGGAAAAGGCATTCTCACCTGGGGAAAGTCGGCTGTCGTGCATATTTTGAAAATATTCGGGTGCCCGGGTCGCGGGTCCGCGCTGCGGCGGCCGAGGGGCTGGCGGTGTAAGGGTCTCGAATATTTTTAGAACACGTTCATTTCTGTAGTGCACAACCGATTTGGCATCTTCAGGCAGGTACGGGGCCTGTGTGGCGGCGCTGGTTTGGGTGTATCCGGGGTGCTGCGGTCCCGTGTTTCAGGATTCGAGAAGGGTCCATCGGGCCGGCATCGACGAACGCTCGGCCGCGACGCTGTCAGCAAATGAAAGATGCACGCCGGCGACATTACGCAATTACTCAATGCCGTAAATACGTTGGCGATGCGGAAATTTGCCACACCGGTTGTATTTGCGGCGATCTTGGGCTGGGGCCGGCGACGATTCCGTTGAAAATCAATTCACCCGGTAAATATCGACGACCTGCGATGTGTGTGAATACTGCTGGCAATTAATCACTTTGGCAAATTTTCGACGGTCGGACGCTGCATTGCGAGACATCTTGTGAACCTGCGGCAGGTCGCGCTCTCGCATACGCGTAATCGAGTAGCGATATTTGCCGAATTGCTTCGCATTCGCCCGGATGCTGTCTACTCTCTAGCTATCCATATTCGGGCTAGCGAAGGAGAAGTCATGTCGATGATCCGTTCAACCGTCCTCTTGGGAGCGGCAGTGGCCGGTGCTGGCGCAATCGCACTGCTCGGCGCCGGCGCGGCGTCCGCCGACTCCGGCATCAACCTCGGGCCCGGCAGCAACGACGGCGTGCTCAACGGCGGTGCCGGCAACACCGGCGTCCTCAACTTCGGTTTCGGAAACAAGGGCATCCTGAACCTCGGCAATGGCAACACCGGCGTCGCCAACATGGGCAACCTGAACACCGGCATCGTCAACATCGGTAACGGGAGCGGCGGCGTCGTCACCGTCGGCGACGGGCGCAACGGGCTGCTGAACATCGGCTACTGAGGCGCTTCGAAGCCGAGACAGTCCTGTGGGTTATGCGAAACCTCCTGTCGCACAACCCACAGGACTTCTTTTTGCTCAGACCGGGAACGTGACGCCGGTCAGTTCCTCGGAGACCGTCCACAGCCGCTGCTGCAGCTCGGTGTCATGTGACTGGTCGCTCGAGCCGACGACCTTCGGGTAACCGGTCTGCTGGAACCGTCCGTCCGGTCCGTAGTACTGGCCGCCGAAGGCGGCCGGGTCGGTCGCCGCGCGCAGGGTGGGCAGGGCGCCCATGGCGGCGCTTTGGAACAGCCGTTCCGCGACGGGCAAGATCGCGGCAGGCAGTGGTACATGCCGCGTCAATTCGGTGTTCGACCCGCCGGGGTGTGCGGCGAGGGCGACGGTCTCGGCGCCCGTCAGCCGGCGCTGCAGTTCATACGTGAAGAGCAGATTGGCGAGCTTGGACTGGCCGTAGGCCTCCACCCGGTTGTAGCGGCGCTCCCACTGCAGGTCGTCGAAGTGGATGGCGGCGCGAATCCGGTGGCCCAGGCTGCTGACCGTCACGACGCGCGAGCCGGGCACCGTGAGGAGCTGGTCGAGCAGGAGTCCGGTCAGTGCGAAGTGTCCGAGGTGGTTGGTGCCGAACTGCATCTCGAAGCCGTCGGCGGTGGTCTGCTTCGGCGTCCACATCACGCCGGCGTTGTTGATCAGCAGGTCGATAGCCGGGTATTCGGATTTCAGCTGTTCGGCGGTTTCCCGGACCGACTGCAACGAGCTGAGGTCGAGTTCCTGGAGGGCGACGTCGGCGTCGGGGGTGGCCTGCCGGATGCGGTCGACGGCTTCCTTGCCCTTGTCGAGATTTCGGACGGCGAGCACGACGTGTGCGTTCTTGGCGGCGAGCGCGGCGGCGGTCTCGAAGCCGAGGCCGGTGTTCGCGCCGGTGATGACGGCGGTGCGCCCGGTCTGGTCGGGGATGTTGGCGGTAGTCCACTTGGGCATGACGGTTCCTCGGTAGCCTGGGGGTTATCCGGGGCGAGCGCCCCGGATGCTTCACATATCCGGAACGGTCGCCCCGTTTTATTTGTTCCCGGGAGCATGATGATCTGCAAACCGAAGAGGCCATTGCGGGCCGACGCGGCCCGGAACCGCGCTCGCGTGCTGGAAGTCGCCTACCAAACCTTCGCCGACGAGGGGCTTTCGGTGCCCATCGACGAGATCGCCCGGCGGGCCGGCGTCGGCGCCGGCACCGTCTACCGGCACTTCCCGACCAAGGACGATCTCTACCGCGCGGTGATCGAGGATCGGCTGGAATACGTCATGGGCGCCGGCCGGGCGTGCCTGGCGTCGGACGCGCCGGGCGACGCGCTGTTCGACTTCCTGCGTGCGATGGTTCGGTGGGGCGAAACCGATCAGGGCCTGGTCGACGCGCTCGCCGGCCTCGGCATCGACGTCAACGCTCTGGTGCCCGATGTCGAAGAGGAATTCCTGGCGCTGTTGGGGGAACTGCTGGCCGTCGCCCAAGGGGCCGGCGCCGTCCGGGCGGACGTCACGGCATCGGATGTGAAGACGCTGCTCGTGGCGGCGAACGCCGCGCAGCGTTACAACACCGACGCTGCGGATCGCGTCATCGAATTGATGATGGACGGGCTGCGGCCACGTCAGTAGCGTCGGCCGTATGAAGTTCGGGATCTCGACCTTCGTCGATGACGACAGTATCGATCCGGTTTCGCTGGCCCGCGCGATCGAGGAGCGCGGGTTCGCGTCGTTGATCATCGCCGAGCACAGTCACATCCCGGCGAGCCGCGAGTCGCCGTATCCGAACGGCGGAGAACTGCCGCCCTGGTACTACAACACGCTCGACCCGTTCGTGACGCTTGCGGCCGCCGCGGCCGTGACATCGACCATCGAGCTGTTCACCGGCATCGCCCTGCTCATCCAGCGCGATCCGATCCACACGGCCAAGGAAGCCGCCAGCATCGATCTCATCTCCGGTGGCCGATTCGTCTTCGGCGTCGGTGCCGGCTGGAATCTCGAGGAGATGCGGGACCACGGCACTGATCCGAAAACCCGCGGGGCCCGGCTGGACGAGAGCATCGAAGCCATCAAGGCGCTGTGGACCACCGAACCCGCCGAATATCACGGCAAGTACGTCAACTTCGATCCGTCCTACTGCCGCCCCAAGCCGGTCCGGAAACCGCACCCGCCCATCTATGTCGGCGGCAACTCCGATGCCACCGTCAAGCGGGTGCTGCGTCACCGTGCGGGCTGGATTTCGAACCCCTTCCCCAGGGACGTGTTGGCGGAACGAACAGCGCAGTTGCGCTCGGGCGCGGACTACGACGTGCCACTCGCGATGTTCGGTGCACCTATGAAACCGGACTACTGGCGTACTGCCGAAGACCTCGGCTTCGGCCAACTCGGATTGTTCCTGCCCTCGGTCGGCAAGGACGAATCGCTGCGCCTGCTCGACGATTACGCGGCGCAGGTGGCGCAGTACCGGTCGGCGTCCTGATTTCCGGCCGCGAAGCGGTGCTTGCGCGGATGGCGAACGACCTTGCACTCGCCCTGTCAGAGTGCTAAAAAGACGTTGGCACTCTCGATAGGTGAGTGCTAGGTCGGGACAGTGAGGTCGGGGCCGCATCTGCGAGCACAGCCCAGGCCGTCCGTCGCGGGCGCTGCGCCTGACCAAAGACGTGCAATTCCCAACCGGAGGAATTACTTCGCAATGGCCAAGACAATTGCGTATGACGAAGAGGCCCGCCGTGGCCTCGAGCGGGGCCTGAACAGCCTCGCCGACGCCGTAAAGGTGACGCTGGGCCCCAAGGGTCGCAACGTCGTCCTGGAGAAGAAGTGGGGCGCCCCCACGATCACCAACGATGGTGTGTCCATCGCCAAGGAGATCGAGCTGGAGGACCCGTACGAGAAGATCGGCGCTGAGCTGGTCAAGGAAGTTGCCAAGAAGACGGACGACGTCGCTGGCGACGGCACCACCACCGCCACCGTTCTGGCTCAGGCCCTGGTTCGCGAAGGCCTGCGCAACGTCGCCGCCGGCGCCAACCCGCTCGGCCTGAAGCGCGGCATCGAGAAGGCCGTCGAGGCTGTCACCAAGGGCCTGCTGGCTTCCGCCAAGGAGGTCGAGACCAAGGAGCAGATCGCTGCCACCGCCGGTATCTCGGCCGGTGACCAGTCCATCGGTGACCTGATCGCCGAGGCCATGGACAAGGTCGGCAACGAGGGTGTCATCACCGTCGAGGAGAGCAACACCTTCGGCCTGCAGCTGGAGCTCACCGAGGGTATGCGCTTCGACAAGGGCTACATCTCGGGTTACTTCGTGACCGACGCCGAGCGTCAGGAAGCGGTCCTCGAGGACCCGTTCATCCTGCTGGTCAGCTCGAAGATCTCGACCGTCAAGGACCTGCTGCCGCTGCTGGAGAAGGTCATCCAGTCGGGCAAGCCGCTGCTGATCATCGCCGAGGACGTCGAGGGCGAAGCCCTGTCGACCCTGGTCGTCAACAAGATCCGCGGCACCTTCAAGTCCATCGCCGTCAAGGCCCCGGGCTTCGGTGACCGCCGCAAGGCGATGCTGCAGGACATGGCGATCCTCACCGGTGGCCAGGTCATCAGCGAAGAGGTCGGCCTGTCCCTCGAGACCGCCGACATCACCCTGCTGGGCAAGGCCCGCAAGGTCGTCGTGACCAAGGATGAGACCACCATCGTCGAGGGTGCCGGCGACGCCGAGGCCATCGCCGGCCGCGTGGCCCAGATCCGCAGCGAGATCGAGAACAGCGACTCCGACTACGACCGCGAGAAGCTGCAGGAGCGCCTGGCCAAGCTGGCCGGTGGCGTTGCAGTCATCAAGGCCGGCGCTGCCACCGAGGTGGAGCTCAAGGAGCGCAAGCACCGCATCGAGGACGCCGTTCGCAACGCGAAGGCCGCCGTCGAAGAGGGCATCGTCGCCGGTGGTGGCGTGGCCCTGCTGCAGTCGGCTCCGGCTCTCGACGAGCTGAAGCTCGAGGGTGACGAGGCCACCGGTGCCAACATCGTGCGTGTCGCCCTGTCGGCTCCGCTGAAGCAGATCGCCTTCAACGGTGGTCTGGAGCCGGGCGTCGTCGCCGAGAAGGTGTCGAACCTGCCCTCGGGTCACGGCCTGAACGCCGCGACCAACGTGTACGAGGACCTGCTGGCCGCCGGCGTTGCCGACCCGGTCAAGGTCACCCGCTCGGCGCTGCAGAACGCGGCGTCCATCGCGGCGCTGTTCCTCACCACCGAGGCCGTCGTCGCCGACAAGCCGGAGAAGGCCGCGGCTCCCGCCGGCGACCCGACCGGTGGCATGGGCGGTATGGACTTCTAAGTCCAGCTCTTCAACGAAAGGCCCCGGTGTGCTCTGCACACCGGGGCTTTTTCGTGCCTTCAGCCGGCGTCGGTGCTGGTTATTGCCGACGGAAGCCCACCCGGAGAGGTGATACCGTCGGGTCGCCGACGCAAGTCGGCACGGGGAGAGGGGGAGGTTCAATTGGTGACGCTTCGTGAAGGTGGCTTCGTCGCGTGACGCAACCACCGCAGTCGCAGTTCGGGGGTCCCAATCCGGTTGACGGACCGACACCGCAGCACCACGGTTACCGACAACCGCCGCCCGCGCCGCCGCAGTGGGGTGGCCCGGCTCCGGTAGGAGCACCGCAGGCCGCGCCGCCGCACGCGGGTTGGCAGGCCGCGCCGCAGCAGCAATTCCAGACCTTCCCGCAGCCCGGATACGCTCCGGCGCCGCAGCAACCGGCCAAGAACAAAAAGGCCTTGTTCATCACCGGCGGCGCCACCCTCGCGGTGCTCCTGGTGGTGGGCGTCGTCGTGGCGATCGTGTCGTTCTCCGGCGGCGGATCGGGCGGCGCCGGCGGTGGCGGCGCGAGTTCCGCGGAGGCCGCGGTCAAGGGGTACCTGGAGGCGCTGTCGAAGGGAGATGCGAACGCCGCGTTGGCATTCGGCACCGACCAGCCGGCATCCAAGGACTTCCTCACCGACGATGTGCTCAAGCAGCAGACAGCGAAGTGGCCCATCACCAACATCCGGATTCTGAGCGCCAACGAGACCGGCCCCATGGGCCAGGTGCACGTGTCCGTCAACTTCGGTGACCAGACCGCCGACCAGACCTTGATGGTGAAGAAGGACGACAGCGGCTGGAAGCTCCCCACGGCCAGCGTCAAGGTGAATCTCGGTGCCGCGGGCGGTATTCAGCTCAACAACCCGGCCACCGGTCAGCCGCTGCCGACCGCGCCGCTCACGTTGTTCGGTAAGCCGGCGCCGAGCAACGCGCCCGTCTATGTGTTTCCGGGCTGGCTCGACCTCGGCTCGGCGAGCAAGTATCTGACGGTGTCGACGGCGCGGCCGGTATTGCTCGACGGTTTGGTCGCATCAGGTGTCGGCCTCACTGTCGGCGCGCAGATGCAGCTCAGCGATGCCGGCTCGGAGGCGGCCAAGCAGGCGGTGGCGGCCGCCATCGCCGAATGCGCCAAGTCCACCGCGCTGGCGCCGCCGGGCTGCCCGAACGCCATGCCGAATCCGACGCTGGTCGACGGCACCGTGCACTGGGAGCCGCCGGCCGATCTGAACCAGGTCAAGTACACCTTCACCGCGTTCGATCTGACGGTGCGCACCATGGGGACGTCGCAGTGGACGATCACCGCGACGAGCACCAGCGGTGCGACGGTGCAGGGGAAGAGTTTCGTCCCGCTGATGGGCCAGATCGACATGTCGAAGGATCCGTTGACCGTGAAGTGGTTCGGTCGATGAGCGCCCCGACGATGCAGCAGCAGCCGACGCGGGAAGAACTCGACCGCGCCCGCGCGGTGGTGCACGCGGTGTCCGGAGCGTTCGCGGCCAAGGTGGTCGGTCAGGTCGGGCTGCAGCAGAGCCTGCTGATCGGGCTGTTCACCGGTGGTCACGTGTTGCTGGAAAGTGTTCCGGGACTTGCCAAGACGACGGCGGCCCGGGCGGTCGCCGACGCGGTGCAGGCCAAATTCCGGCGCATCCAGTGCACGCCGGACCTGTTGCCGAGCGACATCATCGGAACCCAGATCTTCGACGCGTCCAAAGGCGTGTTCCACACGCAGCTGGGTCCGGTGCACGCCAACATCGTGCTGCTGGACGAGATCAATCGCTCGAGCGCGAAAACCCAGAGCGCCATGCTGGAAGCGATGGAGGAGCGCCAGACCAGTATCGCGGGCGAGGTCTACAAGATTCCCGAACCGTTCCTGGTGCTCGCCACGCAGAACCCGGTCGACCAGGAGGGCACTTATCCGCTGCCCGAGGCGCAGATGGACCGGTTCATGTTCAAGGAGATCCTGACCTACCCGAATCCGCGCGAAGAGGCGGAGATGGTCTTCCGGATCGATGCCGGCGTCTACACCAATCACCGGACGGCTCCGGTGGCTTCGCTCGATGACATCCTCTACATCCGGGACGTGGTCAGGCGCGTCTACCTCGATCCGGCGATCGTCAACTACATCACCCAGATCGTCGCGGTGACCCGCACGCCGCAGCAGTACCTTCCGGCGAATCTGGCCCGGCTCATCGAGTACGGCGCCAGCCCGCGCGCCACGATCGCCTTCTGCAAGGCCGCGCGGGCGTTGGCGTTGTTGTCAGGCCGCAACCACGTGCTACCCGACGACGTGAAAGCGCTGGCGCACCGGGTGCTGCGGCACCGCCTGATCCTCGGGTTCGAGGCGGTGGCCCAGAACGTCACTCCGGAAGTGTTGATAGACAACGTCATTCAGGCAGTGCGAACTCCCTAGCCACGATGGGCGTTCTACTGCAGGAGGTCAAGGCGCAGACCCTGGCCGGCAATCGGCTCTCGGGTCCGAACGGGGTGTCCCGTGGGCTGCTCGAAGGCGAGCACCGCTCGATGTTCCAGGGACGCAGTCTCGAGTTCGACGATCTGCGCCCGTATGTCCCGGGCGACGATGTCCGCGACATCGACTGGAAGGCGTCGGCGCGCTCGCCCGAGGTGCTGGTCAAGCGCTTCGTCTCGTACCGGCAACAGCGCATCCTGATGGTCACCGATCTGGGCCGGAACATGTTGGCGCTGGCGGCCGGTGGTGAGGTCAAACAGCGGGTGGTGCTCAATGCCGTTGGCCTGGTTGGGCTCATCGCCATCAGCAAGGGCGACGAGATGGGTCTGGTCTACGGCGATGCGACGGGCTCGGCGCACATGCCCAACCGGCGCGGCGAGGCGCACCTCGAGCACATCTTGGAACGCGTCAACCGCCATGACGTCGCCGGCAGCGGCCGCAGCGACCTCTGCACGCAACTGGAGTACGTGCTGCACCACTTCCGGCGCAGGCACATCGTTTTCGTGATTTCCGACGAACCCGATGTCAGCGCCGCGTTGGACGAGCAGTTCCGCAAGGTGTCCGCGCGTCACGACGTCTACTGGGTGACGGTGCGCGACGCCCCGTTGATCGGAGTGCCGGGACTGGGCGGCGAGGGCTACGACGTCGACAGCGGCAGAACCCTGCTGCGTGAAGAGATTCTGGGGCATCGGGTGCTGGAGGCGTACCGGCGGGCCGAGGCCCAGCGTGAGGCGGCGTTCGAGCAGTACGTCAACAGCTCCGCGATTCCGTGTGCCCGGGTCTCCGGCAGCGGTGAGTTGTTCAACGCCGTCACCCTGATGTTGAAGAAGGCCGGCCGTGGCAAATGACTTTCTGAAATGGATTGTGGCGCCGCTGCCGTACTCGGTGTTCTGGCTGGTGTTCGGCGTCCTGCTGGTCCTCGGGGTGATCGGCTGGTTCGCCGGTGTCGTGGTGTGGACGCTTCCCGTCGAACGTCTGCGCACCATCCCGGTGATCCGCGACATCAGCGCCCGCGTACTGCAGCGCAAGTTCGGTGCCGCGGTCGGGAAGGTGGCCGAACGGCACCGGACCGGTGAGCTGAGCAGCCGCCAGGCGTACGCCGAAATGAGCCGGATACTGCGGAATTTCGTGTTTTACCGCACGGGCGTGCGGGCGCAGTACATGACGTTGGGTGAGGTGGAGCGCGGGCCCGCGGCTGCGGCCGCGCCCATCGTGAAGGCCCTGTACACCCGGCAATTCGACGTTGCCGAGAATCCCGATGTCGCTGCCGCGGCAGCGCAGGTGCGGAGTGCGATCCGGTCATGGAGCTGAGATGGTGGTGGGTCGTCGTCGTGGGACTGACGGCCTTGGGTGTCATTGTGGCCGTCGCATTCCTCTGGCCCCTGCGGCAGCAGCAGCGACGGTTGCGTCCGCTGGCGTGGGTCGGTCGGTTGACTCAGTTGCCCGAATACGCGCGCGCCTATCGCCGGTACCGAATCATGTTGGCGGCCATCGCCGCAACGACGGTCGCGGTGTCGCTGTGCGCGATCATCGCCACCGCACGGCCCGTGAGCGCGCAAGCGACCGCCGCGGAGATCAACCGGGCTCACCCGGAGGACATCATGCTGTGCACGGAGGACGATCCGGCCGCCCATGACGCCTCCGTCGTCCTGTCGTATTTCCGTGACCAGGCAGCCAAGTTCGAGACGCAGCGTCTCGGACTGACGTCCCGCACCCTGCGGGTGATCCCGCTGACCCGGGACTATTCATATCTCCAGGAGCAACTGGGTCGCTATGCGAACCTGGAGCGGCTGAAGTCCGAAAAGACACCCTCGCCGGAGGACGTCGCCACGCTGCAGCGTGCGCAACACGAGTTCGGCCGGGCCGTCGACTATTCCGATTACAAGCTGACGGTCAACGACGCTCTTG
Organism: Mycobacterium sp. 360MFTsu5.1; assembly: GCF_000383495.1. NCBI lineage: Bacteria > Bacillati > Actinomycetota > Actinomycetes > Mycobacteriales > Mycobacteriaceae > Mycobacterium > Mycobacterium sp. 360MFTsu5.1. Next base: position 66,764 of record NZ_KB911466.1, read on the forward strand.
CCTTGTGCATGAAGGGTTTTCCCGGCGTGGGCAAGACCTCGGATGCCCGTCGTTCGGTCATCTACCTGGGCCCCGCCGGTGGTTCCACGGCGCCCATCTACTCCGACGCCGCGCTGCGGGCGCTGGCCAGGTCCTCGGGTATTCAGCTGAACGTGCTGACCCCGACGACGCGTGATGCCGCCGGCACCCTCAGTGGCATCGCCGAGACCACCGGCGGTCGGTTCATCAGCTATGTCGCGGCAGATCCCAAGGGTGGCAACAGCGGAACGCAACAGGACGCGATGGACGCGGCACTGCGCAGCCATCTGGACGACATCCGCGCCCACCCGCCCGGGCTCACCCGTTCCGACGGAACGATTCTCGTCGAGCAGGTGCGCGACCGGCCGAACACGGTGCTGGCCGTGGCGCTGGTTCTGGTGATCGTCTTCTCGATCAGCCTGGCGGGGGTGCGTCGATGACGTTCGAACCCGTGGTGGCGTGGTGGGTCTTCCTGTTGCTGGCCGGCCTCACCCTGATCCTGCGCATGTTCACCCTCTACCGGGTGCTGGTGGTCGTCGGGAAAGGTAGCCAGCGCAAGGTGGTGCTGCGCTGGAGCTTGTTGACCCTGGTGATCGTCTGCCTGTTCGCGGCGGCCGCGCGGCCGGGAATCGAAGGGGACAAGCATGTTTCGGACCAGTCCGTCGCGGCGGCTGCATCAGGCCGCAACGTCAACGTGTTCTTCGTCGTCGATCGCTCGCTCAACTCCAAGGCCGAGGACTACGGGAACAACCAGTTCCGGATGGCCGGGATTCGGGCCGACATGCAGTCGATAGTCGACCAGTACCCGTCGGGGCGGTTCTCCATCACCTCGTTCGCGACGAAAGCCCGCGTCGACTGGCCGTTGTCGGACGACGTCTGGAGTCTGCGGGCACTGCTCAAGGGTTATTCGGCGTACCAGTCGGACTTCGATTCGGTGTACCAGGTTGATGTCGGCGCGGCCGACGAGCAGCTCAAGCGCCAGCTGGAACTCGCGCAGCGGCAGTACCCGGGTTCGAGCAACGTGGTCTTCTATCTCGGTGAGGGCGCAGGTGTTTCGAAGCGATCGGCGACGAAGTTCGACATCCCCGCGGGGCTGATCTCCGGCGGCGCGGTGCTCGGCTACGGCACGACCGGCGGTGGCCGGGTCGCCAGCAGAATGGCGCCGAACGGTGAGATGTCCTACTTCCCGGACGCCGGTGGCGGACAGTTCCTCTCGGTGTTGGACGAGGCGTCCTTGAAGACCGTCGCCGGCCAGCTCAAGCTGCCGTACTACCACCGTGCGCCGGGTGATTCGACGGCGACCATCATCCCCGCGCTCGATGCGAAGGCGTCCGCGGAGCGGCAACAGGTTTCGCTGCCGGGCGAGCGCACCGAGTTCTATTGGATTTTCACGGCCATCGCGATGCTGTTGATGGGCTATGAACTCTTCGCGATGGCGCGTGAGTACCGGGTCTCGCGCATGACGAAGGTGCGGGGCGAATGACGCGGATATCGGCGGTATGGCGGACGGTGGTCGCGGCGGTCGCCCGGTTCTTTTCGTCCGGCCCGCATCGGAAGGTGTTGCGGCGCAGGCTACTGGTGATCTCGGTGCTACCGGCCCTGCTGGTGTTGGGGATCGCCGCCAAGTTGGTCACGATGGTGGTCTACGGGCAGTCCGCGCGGTCGGACTACGTCGCGTACAACTCCTACGGCATGGCCGGCGACGTGCGGAAGCTCAAGTCCTTCAACGTCATCGACTCCTACAAGGCCTATTTCGCCGAGGGCGACCGCTACCTGCTGGAAGGCAAACTGACAGACGCGGAGGCCGAGTTCAAGAAGTCGCTGGAACTGGTCGACCAGGAAGATTCGTGCCCGGTGCGCATCAACCTCGAGGTGGTGCTGGAGGCCCGGGGCGACGTGAAGAACGCGGAGAAGCACCGCGACCAGGCGAAGCCGCTGTGGCAAGAGGCGCTGACGATCGTGCAGCAGGCGCCCGCCGGCTGTTTCGACAACTCGACCGAGCCCGATGAGGAGCAGCGCAAGCACCGCAACGAGACGGCGAAGCGGTTGCAGGACAAGCTGAAAGATCCGGAGCCGAAGTCGTCGGACGGCCAGGGCGGCGGCCAGGGTGGCCAGGGTGGCAGAGGCGGTCAGGACGGCTCGGGTCAGGGCGGTGGCCCGTCCGGCCAGGGTGAGCAGCCGCCGAATCAGGGCGGTCAACCGCAGAGTCCCGAGAATCAGCCGCCGAGTCCGGGCAGTCCGCCGCCGAGCCCAGGGGAGCAGGGGCAGTCGGGTGGCGCGGGCGGTCAGAGCCCGGCTCAGGGCGGTGCCGACGGACAGGCGCCTGCCGGCGGACCCACGACGCAGACGCCGGACACCGTCGGCGCAGACCGGGTGGCGACCGAATCCGGTGGCGTGGCGACGCATGAGCTACATCCGAATCAGGGAGATCCGGGTGACGTGCTCAAGAGGCTGCTGGAGGATTCCGGCGCCACCGGCATCGATCGTGAGTGATCTGCCTCGAGCCTGACCTGGCGGCGAAAAGCCGGTCGGAAAATCACCCTGCGGTCAGGCTCGTGCCCGCTGAACAGGCCACGTGGATGCTGGGAATCTGCTAAAAATTGACATTGAAGTCAATATCAGTCCTTCGTGGCGCTGCATTGTCTCGTTGCCCGCCACGTCACCGAGGGGGCGGTTTCATGAATGCTTCTGTTCGACTCATGCCGACGAAGTTGGCAGCTGCCGCCCTGGCGGCCGGCGTGGTCGCGGCCGGCGCATCGATCGGCGCGGCGGAGCGCGCGGTACCGACCATCGAGGCCAACGTCGTGCCCACGTCGCTGATTACCGACGCGCTGGCCGGGGCAGGCTGGATCGTCGACGGACTCGCGGCAAGCGTTGCCATTCCGATCGAAGCGGTGGTCTCGCTGCCGTTCGACGCGCTCACCGCCATCGCCATCTCGGTACAGCACCCCGCCTACGCCCCGTCGGTGTTGAGCTGGCTGGTCAACCGGTATGCGAACCCGGCCGAGTCTTACCCGCATTACACGTTCCCGTGGGACTTCAAGGCCAACGCGATCGGCAACATCGCACTCGGGCTGCCGTACCCGATCGGCCCGAGCACCACCCAGCTGGGCCTGATCAACAGCATTGCCGACGGCATCGCCAACGTCATCGGCGCCGCTCTCGGCGGGCTGCCCGATCCGTCGACCGGCGTCGCCGCGTCCGACGCCTTCTGGACCACCACACCCGGGCGCATCGTGAGTTCGTTGAACAACGTTCCGCTGGCTCCGGTGTGGGCGGCCTGGGACGTGGTCGACTACGTCGGCTTCCTGCCGTACAACGTGGCGGCGACCATCGAGTCGGCCATCAAGTCCCCGCAGGACATCCCCGGCCTGGTGAGCAATCTGGTCTACGGACTGCTCGGTTCCGACACCGAGGGTGGACTGGCCGGCTACCTGATCCACGATCTCACCTACCCGCTGACCACGCTCCCGGGACCTGTCGGCCAGTTCGCGACGGGCGTGGTCGCGAACCTCCAGCAGGGGCTCGACAATCTGCTGGCGAACCTCCCGGCGCCGATACCGCCGGCGCTGGCGAGCACCGCAGCCGCGAAAACGGCAGTGACCGGGTTGGCGCCGACTGCCGCGGTTCAGGGTGTGGCGGCCGGTGACATCCCGGCGGTCGACGGGCTGAGCGCGAACACGGTGACGCTTACGGTGGCGGACACCCCGAAGCCTGCTGACACCCCGAAGGTTCCGGACACGCCGAAGACCCTGGACACCCCCAAGGCGCTGGACACCTCGAAAGCCTCAGAGACCCCGGATATCTCGAAGACGCCGGAATCGCCGACGGCCTCGACCGACCAGGAGGCCCCCAAGGCTCAGGACACTCCGACGGCTCCCGATGCCTCGAAGGCTCCGGAGACCAAGCCGGACGCGCAGGCCAGCGTCACCGGCAAGCCGGACAAGAAGGCCGGAAAGGTCAAGTCGGGCAACAAGGTTCGGCCGGGCACCAAGTCCGCCCCGACCGGCGCGGCCACAGGCAACGTCGACAAGTCAACGGCTACCGGCGGATCCGACACGCCTGCCGGCGGCGCCCACGAGGGTTCGACCGGCTCGGACGCAGCTGCCTGATCGCAATGGCTGACACAACGTTCGGCTGAGGCGGTTGTTGAGGCTATATACGGTTATCGACACGCTCAGGCGCACGTTGTGATCGCGCCGAGGTGTCCATTCCGCCGGATGATCTCCAGAATGTCCGATTCCACCCTGTCCCAGCGGTAAACGACATCCTCATAGGTCAGCCGAATCACCAGATATCCCATGCTCGTCGCTACTCTGTCCCGCGTCCGGTCGGCCTGATACCTGGGTAGGTGATGTTCGCGGCTGTCGGCTTCGATGATCAGTCTGTCGCCGACGAGAATGTCGACTCGTCCGACTCCAGGGATGTCCACTTGAGTGCGCAGGTGAATTCGTAGTGCCCGCAGTCGCAACCGGATCATGGTCTCCGTGCCGGACTCGCTCTCCGGGTCACACCGCTCGGCCAGGTGCCGCCGGGCGAAAGGCGACGCAGCGACAATGTCTCGCGCATCGGCCATCTGGATCATGCGCTTGTTCAGCATCGAGTCCAGGACGACGACCAGCCCTTCGGCATCCAGGCAATTCGCTGCTGATGCGACGGCAACCTCAACCGGATCGATGGCGCCGGCAACAGGTGGATCAAGGCGGTATGGGTGGCAGGACCGGCCGCCCGGGAGCGACCGGCGCGCCCGCGTCGCATACCGGATGTGCAAATCGGAATCGGGAACCCACACCCGGAAGCGGCGGAGCACTGAGACGCAACCCAGGACACCACCGGCCGTGACGGCGCGCACTACGTGCGGATCGGCCGACGGGCTGGCGTACCAACCGCGCCGCAACGACAGCCACCCTTGTTTCTTGATCTGCTGATACGACCAGCCCGCCGCGCGCAGTTGCACTGCGGACGCCACCCCGCCGTTGGCAGCAAGCAGTTGTTCGATTTCCCCCATCGCTCAATAGCAGCCGAAAGCGGCATGCAGCGATAGCCCACCGGCGCCAGCCTGTGGATAACTCAGGTCTCCTTGAGTGACACGCAGTCGTGAACGCCTTCGGGGCTGCGATGCAGCACCGCGCGGGTGGGCACCACGCGCAGGCCGGTGTCGGTGGCTTCGGCGGTCCCGTCGACGATCAGCGAGTAGCCGGTGGGTTCTTTCGGCGGCCACAGCACCGTCACGGCCGGGTGGGCGCCGATATTGCGCTGGGTGGTGTTTCCGACGGGCTCGATCGTCACCGCGCCGCCGTCGAACGCCGGGACGACGGCCACCGTGTGCGGACGGAAATCGTCACCGACGGTGATCAGAAAGCCCACTGGGAAGTCGGCCAGGGTGTCGCCGAGTTTTTCCAGATCCACCTTCACGCTCATGAGGTCAGGATAGGTCGGCGCCGCTCACGCCGGTGCGGGTTGCCGGCCGCGCACCAGCCGTCCCGGCCGGGCCGCCGTGGGTACCCCGTTCTCCGCGATGATCTCGCCGGACACGATCGTCGCGACGTAGCCGTCGGCCGTCTGGTCCAGGCGGCGCCCGCCGGCGGGCAGGTCGTGTTCGATGGTCGGCTTGTGCAGTGTCAGCGCGTCCTGGTCGATCACGTTGAGATCGGCCTTGTAGCCCACCGCGATTCGGCCGCGGTCGTTCAGGCCGGCAACGCGCGCCGGTACCGACGTCAGCTCCTTCACTGCGTGCGCCAGGTCCAGCCGGCCGGCGGCGCGGTCGCGCACCCAGTGCGTCAGCAGGTACGTGGGAAATGATGCGTCGCAGATCATTCCGTAGTGCGCGCCACCGTCGCCGAGGCCGAGGATGACGTCGTCGCGCTGGATCAGTTCGGCGACGGTGTCGAGGGAACCGTCACGGAAGTTGGCGAGGGTGACCAGCAGCATGGCGTGACCGTCGTCGTCGAGGACGCGGTCGTAGGCCTCCTCGAGCGGACTGATGCCGCGGGCGGCGGCCCGGGCGGCGATCGAATCCGACGGTGCGGGTTCGTAATTCGGGGGAGTGCCGAGGGGGAACATGTAGTCCCATGCCTGCACCGCGAACATGAGTGGGTGGCCGTCGGCGGCTGCCGTGTCGTTCAGGATGCGTTGGCGGACTTCGGTTTTGCGCATCTCGGCGACGCGCTCGGGCAGCGGTAGGTCGGCGATCTCGCGGTACGACGGATACAGCACGAACGGATTGCCGGACAGCTCCAGGCCGATGACGAGGCCGATGGGCCGCGGGAAAATCTGCGCCGAGATCGAACCGCCATCGCTGTTGGCCTTCTCGACCATCCGTAACGCGTCCTCGAATGTGGCCGGTCCGGCATTGCCGACGGCCAGGGTGAACGTGACGGGCAGGCCGACGTCGGCCGCGACGTCGAACACGGTCTTCAGCGCGACCTCGTAGTCGCCGGCCAGCAGGTCGGGCACGAACTGGATCAGTCCGCCGCCACCGTCCTCGACGCCGCGGGCGATGGCCTCGATCTCGACCTGTGCGGCGTCGTGGCTCGGAATGGGCTGCCCGCCAGAGGTCTTGTGCAGCGTCAGCCGCGACGACGCGAAGCCCAGCGCGCCGCACTCCACGGCTTCGGCCGCGAGCTTGCGCATCAGCGCCAGGTCCTCGGGCGTGGCCGGTTCACGGTCGACGCCGCGCCGGCCCATGACGTACACCCGCAGCGGCGAATGGGGGAGGAACGCGGCCACATCGATATCCCGTTGTCGCGCCGCCACGGCGTCCAGGAATTCGGGGAAGGTCTCCCAGGTCCAGGGCAGTCCGTCGACCATGACGACACCGGGGATGTCCTCGACGCCGGCCATCACGTCGACGAGTACGTCGTGGTCGTCCGGGCGACAGGGCGCGAAGCCGACACCGCAGTTGCCCATGACGGCGGTCGTTACGCCGTGAGCGGAAGACGGGGTCATTCGGTCGGACCAGATGGCCTGTCCGTCGTAGTGGGTGTGCAGGTCCACGAAGCCCGGGGTGACGAGCAGGCCGGTGGCGTCGATCTCGCGGGCGCCGTTCCCGTCGATGGTGCCGACCGCCGCGATGAAACCGTCCTGAACTGCGACATCGCCCCGAAAGGGGGTGCCGCCCAACCCGTCGGCGATGAGTCCGTTGCGAATGACGATGTCGTAGGCGACGCCCGCTGCGTTCATGTGAACAACGTACGACTCAGGCCGTCATCAGATCTGTGAGTTGGCTTTGAGTTGAAGTTAGAACGGCTAGGCATTGCAAAACCGATGTATCGTGATAGGTACAAGATGCATCGAATCAACGAAAGGAATTGCGATGTTCTCAGCTGGTTTCGGCCCCGGTTTCGGTGGGGGCTTCGGCCCCGGATTCGGGGGCTTCGGTCCGGGCGCGGGTGGTCCCGGCGGCCCGGGCTTCGGTGGCGGATTCGGCGGCGGCTTCGGTCCGGCTGCCGGGCACCACTTCTTCAAGGGTCGTCTCAAGCGTGCCGCGATTGCCGCGGCCGCGCTACTACAGGAAGGCCCGGCCACCGCCGAGCAGCTCTCGCAGCGGGTTTCGGAGATCACCGACGGTGCGTTCACGCCGCCGGTCGACAAGGTGGAGTTCGTCATCTCGCTGCTCGCGGCCCGCGGCGTGGCCACGGTCGAGGACGGCGTCGCGACGCTGACCGAGTTCGGTGAGCAGCTGCTCGCCTGGCGCGGTGTCAACAGCGAGACGGTGCAGGCGTTCCTCGGGCAGGCGGGGAAGTTCGGCGATGTCATCAAGCTGCGCAAGGATTTGTTCGAGCTCGCCGGCCTGGCGCGCACGATCAAGTTCACCGGCAATGACGCGCAGAAGGCTGACCTGAAGACGGCGGTCACCACACTGTCCGCCGCGGTCGCCGAGGCCAAGAAGACGCTGTACCGGACCCTGGCCGACAACTGACGGATAGCAACTATCGGAGCGGCGGATACATCCCGGGTTCGTCGCTCCGATGTTGTCGGTGCCCCGTGGCACGATCGGGGCATGATCGACCACTTCGGTATCAACTGCAGTGACTGGGCCAAGTCCCAGCAGTTCTACGACACCGTTCTCGGTGTCCTCGGGTTCAGCCGGCAGCTGGATTTCGGCATCGCCATCGGTTACGGCCGCGACGGCAAGCCGGACTTCTGGATCGCCGATGCCAGCGCTGGCGAGGCCTCGGGCCCGAACCGCGAGGTGCACTTCGCATTCCAGGCCGCGGACACCGATGCGGTCACCGCGTTCCACGACGCCGCGGTAAAGGTCGGTGCCGAGTCCCTGCACGCGCCCCGGCTGTGGCCCGAATACCACCCCGGCTACTTCGGAGCCTTCGTCCGCGACCCCGACGGCAACAACGTCGAGGCGGTCTTCCATGGCGCGGCCGGGTAGCGGTGAGCTCCGGTAGCGTCGGCGACATGTCTGACACCGCTGCGGCGCGGGAACTGTTGCGCGACTCGTTCACTCGGCTCATCGAGCACGTCGACGAGGTCACCGACGGCCTGACCGAAGAGGTGTCGCTCTGGCGGCCGACGCCGGAGGCCAACAGCATCGCGTGGCTGCTGTGGCACAGCGCGCGGTGTCAGGACATGCAACTGTGCGATGTCGCGGGCATCGAGCAGGTCTGGACCAGTGAAGGCTGGGAGCAGCGGTTCGCGCTCGACCTGCCGAAGAGCGACGCGCCCGGCTACGACATCGGGTACGGCCACACCGCCGAGGACGTCGGCAAGGTGCGGCCGCCGGTCGAGCTTCTGGTCGGCTACTACCGCGCCGTGCACAAGGTCACGCTCGAGTACGTCGCGACCGTGACGCCCGAGGAACTCGAGCGGATCGTCGACCGACGCTGGAATCCGCCGGTCACCGCGAGCGTGCGACTCGTCAGCATCGTCGACGACTGCGCGCAGCACCTCGGGCAGGCCGCGTACGTGCGGGGCATCGCCGCGCACAGATGACGGCTGAGAAGTTCGTCCGCTGGTGGCCGCCGGTCGGACTGGTGATGATGGCCCTGCTGGGGTGGGTTGTCGGTAAGACCTCGACGCCGGTCGACGACGTTTTCCAGCGCGCGGGCCGGGCCGGTCAGCCGTACTCGGGTTGGCTGCTTTTCTTCACCGATCCACGCGTGCTCATGGTGATGCTGGTGATCGCGGTGGGAATCGCGTTGTGGCACAAGCGCTGGCGCCTCGCGGCGGTCATCGCGTTGACGCCCCAGCTGGCGGTGTTCATCGAGCGCGGACTGAAAGAGCTGTTCGGCCGTCACAAGGGCGGGGCGCTGGCGTATCCGAGTGGGCACACCGTGCTGGCGGTGACGGTGCTGGGCGTGATCGTCGTGGCAGCCGGGGCGGTGCTGTGGTCACGCGTGCTGGCCGGCGTCTTCGTTCCGTTGGGCATGCTCGGGCAGGCCTTCACGTACCACTACTTCACGGACACCGTCGGTGCCTTGCTGTTCGGGTCCAGTCTGGTCTGCCTGGCGACCCGATTGGTCACCGACGGCCCGGCGGAAAGCCCTGGCGTCATCCTCTAGCGCCAGGCGCGGTACGCCTCAGTTTTGACACGCGTCAAGCCGGGTGCGACCCGCGTCACACCCGGTCGTTACGATGGCGGTATGACCGCTACGTCTGACGTCCGTTCGCCCGGCTCCGGCACCATTTACGACCCCGCCACAGGTGCCATCGCAGGAACCGTGAGCTGGACGGACCCGGCCGACGTCCCTCGCATCGCCGCCGGCCTGCGCGCCGCGCAGCGCGAATGGGAAGCCCGCGGGCCGCAGGGCCGGGCGAAGGTGCTGGCTCGTTTCGCGGTGTGGTTGAACGACCACCGCGACGAGGTCGAGGCCCTGCTGATCCGCGAGACCGGCAAGTCGATGGTCGACGCCAAGGCCGAGATCCCGCTGGCGATCCTGATCATCTCGTACGTGGTGAAGACCATGGAGAAGGCGCTGGCGCCCGACACCCGCCCCGCGCCCTTGCCCATGCTGTCGGTCAAGAAGATCACCGTGCACTACCGCCCGCGTGCGGTCGTCGGCATCATCGCGCCCTGGAACTACCCGGTGGCCAACGCGTTGATGGACGCCATCGGGGCACTCGCGGCCGGTTGTGCGGTCCTGCTCAAGCCGTCCGAGCGGACCCCGCTGACCGCCGAGCTGCTGCTGCGCGGCTGGACCGACTCCGGCGCCCCCGAGGTGCTGGCCCTGGCGCAGGGCGCCCGCGAGGTGTCCGAGGCCGTCATCGACAACTCCGACTTCATCCAGTTCACCGGCTCGACGGCCACGGGCAGCAAGGTCATGGAGCGCGCGGCGCGCCGCCTCACCCCGGTCAGTCTCGAACTCGGCGGCAAGGACCCGATGATCGTCCTCGAGGATGCCGACGTGGAGCTGGCCGCCAACGCCGCGGTCTGGGGCGCGATGTTCAACGCGGGGCAGACGTGTGTGTCCGTCGAGCGTGTCTACGTGCTGGAACCGGCCTACGACGCGTTCGTCGAAGCCGTCGTCAAGGCGGTGCAGAACCTCAAGGTGGGCGCCGGTGAGGGCTACCACCTCGGCGCGCAGATCGACGCCAGTCAGGTGGACATCACCGAGCGGCACGTCAACGAGGCCGTGGCGGCCGGCGCCCGCGCGCTGACCGGCGGCAAGCGCCCCGACGGCCCGGGCAGCTTCTACCCGCCGACGGTGCTGGTCGACGTCGACCACTCGATGGCGTGCATGACGGAGGAGACGTTCGGCCCGACCCTCCCGATCATGAAGGTCGCGACCGTCGGCGAGGCGGTCCGTCTGGCCAACGACAGCCCCTATGGCCTGAGCGCGACCGTGTTCTCGGGCGACGTGCAGCGGGCCAAGGATGTGGCTCTGCAGCTCGACTGCGGCGCGGTGAACATCAACGACGTGCTGGCCAACCTGATGTGCACCACCGCGCCGATGGGCGGCTGGAAGACGTCGGGCATCGGCGCGCGGTTCGGCGGCGCCGACGGCATCCGCAAGTTCTGCCGCCAGGAGACGGTCGTCGAGCCGCGCACGAGCAAGGGCACGGGCGGCAACTACTACCACAACTCGATGAAGGCCCTGGCCCGCATGAACAACGTCCTCACCAAGGTGTCGTTGATCCGGCCCAAGCGCACCGCCAAGTAGCACCACCAGTTGTTCACCAAGGCGTCACCGGCAGGTTCGGCCTGCCAGCTAGTTTCGGCCGGTGACCCTCGACGCTTCTGCTGCTGAGACCTACACCGTCCGCGATGATGACGACGACGACCCCGAACTGGTGCTGCTGCCCAGCGGGGAAGTCGTCGACACCTGGCGCGAGGGGTACCCGTACGACGAGCGCATGAAGCGTGACGAGTACGAAGAGCAGAAGCGTCTGCTGCAGATCGAGCTGCTGAAGCTGCAGAAGTGGAGCCAGACCAACGGGCTGCGGCACGTCATCGTCTTCGAGGGCCGTGACGCCGCCGGTAAGGGCGGCACCATCAAGCGGTTCATGGAGCACCTCAACCCGCGCGGGGCCCGCGTCGTCGCGCTGGAGAAGCCGACCGAGCGGGAACGCACCCAGTGGTACTTCCAGCGGTACGTCACGCACCTGCCGGCCGCCGGCGAGATCGTGCTGTTCGACCGCTCCTGGTACAACCGGGCCGGCGTCGAGCGCGTGATGGGCTACTGTACGCCCAAGCAGCACGCCGAATTCGTCCGTCAGGCACCGCTTTTCGAACAGATGCTGGCCAACGACGGCATCAGCCTCACCAAGCTGTGGTTCTCGGTGACGCAGGCCGAGCAGCGCACCCGCTTCACGATCCGTCAGGTCGACCCGGTGCGGCAGTGGAAACTCTCGCCGACGGATCTGGCCTCGCTGGACAAGTGGGATGCCTACACCGCGGCTAAGGAAGAGATGTTCGCGTGGACGGACACCGAGGTTGCGCCGTGGACCGTGGTGAAGAGCAACGACAAGAAGCGCGCCCGGATCAACGCCATGCGGCATGTTCTCGGTAAGTTCGATTACGACAACAAGGACCATGAGGTGGTCGGACACGCCGATCCGCTGATCGTGGGACGGGCGCTGTCCGACTGAGCAGCGCCCACCAACGTAGGAGGGCGCTTGCGATTCGTCGCGACACTGCTGTTGTGGCTGGTCACCACCGTCGCTGTGGCGGTGGCTGTGCCGGTCTGCTGGGCGCAGCACACACTTGTCGACCGGGGCGGCTACGTCGCGCTGGCCACCACGGCAGCCAAGAACCATGAGCTGCAGAAGGCCACGGCCAGCGAGCTGGGCATCCAGGTCAACCGGCTGGCCACCAGCGCGGGCTACGACCTGAGTACCAGCACCGTGTCGAGTGCCGCCGGTATCTACACGTCCAGCTCGGCGTTCCCGGGGCAGTTCGGCGCCGCGAACGGCTACGCGCACGATTGGCTGTTCACCGACACCATGGCCCACTCGGACTCATCTGGCCGCTGGACCATCGACCTGTCGCCGATGTTGTCGGACCGATCGTTCAAGGCGACGCTGTCGGCGTTCGGCATCCGTGTCCCGTCGAAGATCGAAGTACCGATCACCGACTCGGCCCAGTCGTTGCGGCCCGGCCAGTTCCGCGCGGCGACGACGTGGGGACCGTGGGCGCGCATCGGCATCTGCGTACTGACGGGCGTGTTCGCCCTGCTCACTCTGGCGGTGACCCGGTCCCGCGGGAAAACCGTTGCCGCCCTCGGTATCTCGACCATGATCGTCGGCGCCGCCGGCTGGGCCGGCATCGAGGCGGGTCGGCGCTACATCAACGACGGGCTGAACCGCACCACCGGCAACGTCCGCCAGGTGGCCGACGTCATGGTCGACACGGCGATCGCCAACGCCCACCAGTGGCTCAACATCACGCTCGCTATCGGCGGCGGACTCGTGGTGCTGGGCGTGCTCTTCACGCTGCTGGGCAACCTGGGTCGACGGGTGGTCCGCAAGCCCAGGCCGGTGGCCGCTCCGGCCGCCTCCTGACCGGGATTTGTGCACGAAAATCCGCGGCCGGCGCGGAAAATCGTGCACAAATCACGAGCCGACGGTGCGCTCCAGGAACGAGTAGACCAGCGCGGCCTTGAACGCGGCCTGCGAATTGTCCGCGGCCCCGCCGTGTCCGCCCTCGATGTTCTCGTAGTAGTGGACGCGGTGGCCGACGGCTTCGAGGGCCGCCGTCATCTTCCGCGCATGGCCGGGGTGTACCCGGTCGTCGCGCGTCGACGTGGTCATCAGCAGCGCCGGGTACTTCCGGTCGGCCGAGATGTTCTGGTACGGCGAGTACTTCGAGATGAACTCCCAGTCATCGGGGTTGTCGGGGTCGCCGTACTCGGCCACCCACGACGCGCCGGCGAGCAGCAGGTGATACCGCTTCATGTCGAGCAACGGCACGCTGCACACCAACGCGCCGAACAACTCCGGATACCGCGTGAGCATGACGCCCATGAGCAGACCGCCGTTGCTGCCGCCCTCGGCGGCGAGTTGTTCGACGGTGGTGATGCCGCGGCGCACCAGATCGGCTGCGACGGCGGCGAAGTCCTCATAGACGAGGTGACGGCCCTCGCGCATGGCCTGGGTGTGCCAGCGCGGCCCGTACTCGCCGCCGCCGCGGACGTTGGCCTCGACGTAGGTGCCGCCCTTGGTCAGCCACAACCGGCCGAGCACCCCGGCGTAGCCGGGCAGCAGCGACGACTCGAAGCCGCCGTACCCGCTCAGCAGCGTCTTGCGCGGCTCGGTCACACCGCGTTGTCCCACAACGAAATACGGGATGCGCGTACCGTCGGCGGATGTCGCGAAATGCTGCGACACCTCGACCTCGGAGGCGTCGAAGAATCCCGGTGCGCGCTTGATCTCGGTGACCTCACCACCGGCGTGACCCCAGAGCAGACGCGACGGGCTGTCGAATCCGCTTGAGTCCAGGAAGATTTCGTCGCCGTACTCGTCGACGTCGACGATGACCGTGGTGGCGTGCTTCGGCACGCCGGGGATGTCCTCGCGCTCCCACGTGCCGGGGGTGACGAGCTCGATGTGGCCGATGACGTCCACCAGCGTCTGCAGCAGCAGCCGGTCGCGGGTCCACGCGAAGTTCTGCATGCTGCTGTGGTCGTCGGGCTCGAAAACCACGCTCAGATCCCGGTTTCCGGCGAGGTAGTCGTCGTAGCGCGTGGCCAATAGCGTTCCCGCCGCGTACGTCGTCTCGCCGACGGTCCATTCGGCGCGCGGCCGGATCAGGAGCCATTCGCGGTGAATGGAGATCGCGGCGTCGGTGGGGACGTCGATGCGGACCAACTCGTCGCCGCGGACCTCGTAGCGTTCGCGGTTGAAGAAGTCGGTGGACTGCGACACCAGCAACCGCTCGAAACCCGGTGTGCTGTCGTAGCCGGCGCCGACGCTGACATCGGACGCCGCGCCCTCGAAGATCGTCACGGCCTCCGACACCGGCTGCCCGCGGTGCCACCGCTTGACGATGCGGGGGTACCCCGACTCGGTCATGGCGCCCGGCCCGAAATCGGTGCCCACCAACACCGTGTCGGGGGTCTCCCAGGAGACGCTGGACTTGGCTTCCGGCAGGTTGAACCCGTCCTCGACGAACTGCCTTGTCTCCATGTCGAACTCGCGCACGACGGTGGCGTCGGCCCCGCCACGCGACAACGCGATCAGCGCGAGGTTCAGGCCCGGCTCGATGACGTCGGCGCCGGCCCAGACCCAGTTCTCGTCCTCGTCGGCCGCGAGCTTGTCCAGGTCGATCAGCACGTCCCACTCGGGGGCGTCGGTGCGGTAGCTGTCCAGCGTGGTGCGCCGCCACAGCCCGCGCGGGTTCTCCGCGTCGCGCCAGTAGTTGTAGAGGAACTCGCCGCGCCGGCGGACGTACGGGATGCGGGCGTCGGTGTCCATCACATCGAGGGCGTCGGCGCGCATCTGCTCGAAGCGCTCGCCGCCGAATTCGGCGATCGTCGGCTCGTTGTGCGCGCGCACCCAGGCGAGGGCGTCGTCACCGGTGACGTCCTCGAGCCAGAGGTAGGGATCTTCTCCTGGGGCGAGCGGAGCGACGGGATCTTCCGGGGCGACGGATTCAGAACTCACCTGGTCATTTTTACTCCCCGGCGTAGGGTGGCCGTATGCCATCTCGGGCACTGATCACCGCCGAAGCCGCCGAACTGCTGCGCAAGCTGCAGAACCAGCACGGCCCCTTGATGTTTCACCAGTCGGGCGGATGCTGCGACGGCTCGTCGCCGATGTGTTACCCCGACGGCGACTTCATCGTCGGGGACCGGGACGTGCTGCTGGCGGTGCTCGACGTCGGCCCCGACGGCGTCCCGGTGTGGATCTCCGGGCCGCAGTTCGAGGCCTGGCAGCACACCCAGCTCATCATCGATGTGGTCGCGGGCCGGGGCAGCGGGTTCAGCCTGGAGGCGCCCGAAGGCAAGCGCTTCCTGTCGCGCGGCCGGGTGTTCACCGACGCGGAGAACACCGAGCTCAATGCGCAACCGCCCGTCACCGGCGCACAGTTCGCGCAGGGCGTCCGGCCGGTACGGGACGGGACGTTGATCGTCGAGCACGCCGAGGAGGCGTGCCCGGTGCCCGCTGCGCGTCAGGGTTTGACGTAGGTCACCAGATTGACGTCGAGCATCTCGTCGCTGAAGTAGTGCAGGCAACCGCGCAGGTATCGCATGTAGCGCTGGTACACCTCCTCTGAGGTGATGGCCAGGGCCTGCTCGCGGTGCGCCTGCAACGTGTCGGCCCAGATGCCGAGCGTCTGGATGTAATGCGGGCGCAGCGACAGGCATTCGGTCACCTCGAATCCGGCTTTCCTGCCGTGCTCGACCATCATGTCGGCGGTCGGGATCCGTCCACCCGGAAAGATCTCGGTGACCATGAATTTGATGAAGCGCGCGGTTTCGAACGTCAGCGCCTTGCCCCGGCGATTCAGATCGTAGGGGTGGTATCCGGTGCTGCTCTGGATCACCATCCGGCCGCCTGAGGGCAGGATGTCGAAGCAGTTCTTGAAGAAGTCGTCGTAGCGGTCGAACCCGAAGTGCTCGAAGGCCTCGATGGACACGATCCGGTCCACCGGGCGGTGGAACTGCTCCCAGCCGTGCAGTTGCAGCTCCCGGGTACGCGTCGAGTCGATGCCGTCGAGCAGGCGCTTGGTGTACGCGAACTGATTCTTGGACAACGTCAGGCCGATGACGTTGACGTCGTACTTCTCGACGGCGCGGCGCACGGTCGCGCCCCAGCCGCAGCCGATGTCCAGCAGCGTCATGCCCGGTTGCAGGTCGAGCTTGCCGAGATTCAGATCGATCTTCGCCATCTGCGCGTCTTCGAGGCTCAGACCCGGCGGCTCGAAATACGCGCAGCTGTAGGTGCGGCTGGGGTCCTGGAACAGGCCGAAGAAGTCGTCGGAGATGTCGTAGTGCGCCTGGATGTCGTCGAAGTGCGGCTGCAATTGCGTTGCGGAGGGCGTGGTTTCGTTCATCGTGACCTACTTCTGCAAGGTGAACTGGACGACGTCGGCCTGCTTGTTGCGAAACAGCTCCGCACAACCGGTCAGGTACCTCTGATAGCGGTCGTAGATCTCCCGGGACTGGATTCTGATGGCCTCGTCCCGATGCGCCGCCAAGTTCTGCGCCCAGATGTCGAGGGTCGTGGCGTAGTGCGGCTGCAGCGAGTGCTTCCGGGTGACGGTGTATCCGGCCGCGGTCGCGAGCTCCTCCACCACGGAGATGATCGGCAGCCGGCCGCCCGGGAAGATGTCCGTCAGCAGGAACTTGATGAAGCGGGCGAATTCGAAGGTCAGTGGGATGCCGAGTTCCTTGGCGTCCCGGAAGTCGAAACCGCAGATGGTGTGCAGCAGCATCACGCCGTCGGGTGGCATGGCCGCATACGTCCGCCGGAAGAACTCCGGATAGCGGTCGGGTCCGAAATGCTCGAAGGCGCCGATCGACACGATCCGGTCGACGGGTTCGTCGAACTGTTCCCAGCCCTGCAGCCGGACCTCGCGGCTGCGTGGGGTGTTCATCCGGTCGAAGGTGCGCTGGACATGGGCCGCCTGGTTCCTCGACAGTGTCAGGCCGACCACATCGACGTCGTACCGTTCGACGGCGCGCAGCATCGTCGAGCCCCATCCGCAGCCGATGTCCAGCAACTTCATGCCCGGCAGCAGTCCGAGCTTGCTCAGCGCCAGGTCGATCTTCGCCAGCTGGGCTTCCTGCAGCGTCATGTCGTCGCGCACGAAGTAGGCGCAGCTGTAGGTCTGCGTCGGATCGAGGAACAGCCGGAAGAACTCGTCGGACAGGTCGTAGTGTGCCTGCACATCATCGAAGTGCGGCATCAGCGAATTGGACATGGGGCGGCGACCCTTTCTGGCGAAGGTCCCCGCCGAATACCCGGTTTCCCGCAGTTGAATCGGTCTCCCGACTCTCGACGTCGCCGCGCCTATAAGGTGTGCATGTGACTCACTATGACGTCGTCGTTCTCGGAGCCGGTCCCGGCGGATATGTCGCCGCAATTCGCGCAGCCCAGCTGGGGCTGACCACCGCCATCGTCGAACCGAAGTACTGGGGCGGCGTCTGTCTCAACGTGGGATGCATCCCATCCAAGGCCCTGCTGCGCAACGCGGAGCTGGCCCACATCTTCAACAAGGAAGCCAAGACCTTCGGCATCAGTGGCGAGGCCAGCTTCGACTTCGGCGCGGCGTTCGACCGCAGCCGCAAGGTCGCCGAGGGCCGCGTCGCGGGCGTGCACTTCCTGATGAAGAAGAACAAGATCACCGAGCTGGACGGCTACGGCACCTTCACCGGCCCCAACTCGATGCGCGTCGCGCTCAACGCCGGCGGAACCGAGGACGTCACCTTCGACAACGCGATCATCGCCACCGGTTCGTCGGTGCGGCTGGTGCCCGGCACCTCGCTGAGCGAGAACGTCGTCACCTACGAGACCCAGATCATGACGCGGGACCTGCCGGGCTCGATCATCATCGCCGGCGCGGGCGCCATCGGCATGGAATTCGCGTACGTGCTGAAGAACTACGGCGTCGACGTCACCATCGTCGAGTTCCTGCCGCGCGCGCTGCCCAACGAGGACGCCGAGGTCTCCAAGGAGATCGAGAAGCAGTACAAGAAACTGGGCGTCAAGATCCTCACCGGCACCAAGGTGGAGTCGATCACCGACGGCGGCTCCGAGGTGACCGTCGTGGTCAGCAAGGACGGCGCCACGCAAGAGCTCAAGGCCGACAAGGTGTTGCAGGCCATCGGTTTCGGGCCCAACGTCGACGGCTACGGCCTGGAGACCGCCGGTGTCGCGCTCACCGAGCGCGGGGCCATCGCGATCGACGACAACATGCGCACCAACGTGCCGCACATCTACGCCATCGGTGACGTCACCGCCAAGCTGCAGCTCGCGCACGTCGCCGAGGCGCAGGGCGTCGTCGCCGCCGAGACCATCGCCGGTGCCGAGACCCTGACGCTCGGCGACTACCGGATGATGCCGCGCGCCACGTTCTGCCAGCCGCAGGTCGCCAGCTTCGGGCTCACCGAGGAGCAGGCCAAGGCCGAAGGCTACGACGTCGTCGTCGCCAAGTTCCCGTTCACCGCCAACGGCAAGGCGCACGGCTTGGCCGACCCGACGGGCTTCGTAAAGCTGATCGCCGACAAGAAGCACCTCGAGCTGCTCGGTGGTCACCTCATCGGTCCGGACGTCTCCGAGCTGCTGCCCGAGCTGACCCTGGCCCAGAAGTGGGACCTCACCGCCAACGAGCTGGCCCGCAACGTGCACACCCACCCGACGCTGTCGGAGGCGCTGCAGGAATGCTTCCACGGCCTGACCGGCCACATGATCAACTTCTGAGTCGGTTTTGCGCGCGAATGTCGTTGCCGCGATAGGCGGTTTGGTCGTCGGCCACATGGTGTGGCTGCTGGCGATCTCGCTTGCGATGGACACCACCAGCATCAGCTTCTGGGTGCTGGTGATGTCCGCCGTGGTCTTCGTGGTGGCCGGCGTCGCCGTGTTTTTCGCTCGAAAGTTTCAGGAGCGCAAGGCTTTTGCGAAGTCCGCGTTCCTCTGGTGCCTGCCCGTCGCGCCGGTGTTGATGACGCTGGCGGTACTCGGGGTCACCTACCTGTAGCGCGCTAGTCCGGGAAGTCCAGCGGCACGCGCAGGGTGGCGATGGTCGCCGCCAGCCCGTCGTATTGCGCTGCCAGCAGGCAGAAGTCGATGAGCTGCTTGCGATCGAGGTACGCCGCCAGCGACTTCCACGTCTGGTCGGACACCGACCGGGTGATGACGAACTCGTCCGTCGCGGTGATCAGGACACGCTGCCGGTCGGTGAGGCCCTCGGCGTCCGGCCCCTCGAAAATGCGGGCCTGCGTCTCGGCGTCGACGCCGCGGCTGCGGGCGAGGCGACGGTGCTGCTGCAGCTCGTACTCGCTGCCGCGCAGATGAGCGACGCGCAGGATCACCAGCTCGGCGTCCCTGAGCCCCAGCTTGCTGCGGCCCAGCAGCATGCCGGAGTAGGGGAGGAACGTCAGGAACAGCAGGTGATGCTGGCCGAGGACGTTGAAGAGCGCGAACCTCGGGGCCCGGATGGTCTTGGCGCCGATCTTGGCGATAACCCAGTTGAGCGGGCCCAGTTCACGGAATCCGCCGGGTTCGATGCGGGCCGGCTCGATGCTGTTCACAATTCCCGAGTCTGGCACAGGCGGGGCGGTCGTAGGGTCGAGCCATGGGGTGGAAACGGGTGGGGGCCGTGATTTTCACGGTTGCGTTGATGGTGGTCAGTTGTAGTGACCGGGTTACCGATGTGGCGATATCGCGGGCCGCTGACCATCCGTTGCTGCGGTACTTGCCGACGTTGGCCGACGTGCCGGGAATGGTCGAGGTCGGCTACGAGGTGCCACGCAATGACGAATTTTCCGCACAGCGGCGAGTCGAGTGCTCGCTGTATCCAGAACCGGGTGACCCAGACGGGCCGCAACTCACCGCGCGCTACGGGGACAGGCTTGATCGCGACGGCCGCTTGATCCACGTTGACCTGTGGCGAACCCGCCCCGGTGAGAACGTCGTCGACGAGATGGCGAACTGGGGGACCCGCTGCGCGACCTACCGCGACTTCTACGGCACCTGGGCTGTCCAGACATTCCGCAATATCCCCGGAATGCCCACCGATGCAATCCAATTCGACACCACCCAGACCACGGGTGACAAGTATTGGAGGCCATCCAACGACGGCCCGGACGGCCGAACTGTCGTCGTGACCCGAGACGGAGTCGTGCTGCGGGTGAGGTTCATTTCCCGGGGTCCTCTGGGAGTGACGGTCCACGACGTAGCCCAATTGGTCGACGGCTTCGTCCAGCGTGCTGCCGAGCAAGCCCCTGACACAGTCCAGACGTCCAGCATCGCGTCGCGGCCCGCGGCGCAGCTGTCGGCACTGGTCATGACGCCACCGGTCAAGAGCGGCAGCCGAGTGGTGCAGTTGTCAGCGCCCCCGCGGGGCGACGTGCCTGCGGACTGCTCCGCCGACCCGCTGTCGTCGCCCCGACAGGGTGCCGATCCATTGGTCGACGCGCTAGGAGTCGCCGCAGTCTTCCGGGAGCGCGACGGGTTCGACGGCATCACGGCGGTGAACGACTGGGTCAAGCGTTGCAGCGCACAGCCGTTCGTGCCCGAGGTCTGCGCTGACAAGGCGAAGGAAGCACAGCTCGAAACCACACCGCCGGTACGGATCGAGGGCGAGGTGGTCACTGGTTACCAGGGGGTCGTGCTCGGGGAGAGCTATGTGAAGACCACGAAGTACTGCCAGCCGGATTCTGTGGTGGCCCAGATGGTCCGGGTGCGCGGAGTCTTGTTGCGGGCGGCGCCCTTGGTGGTGCAACGCGCCGAAGGCGAGGACCAACATCGAGCGCGCCAGCGTGCGATCGATGATCAGCGCAAAGACCTGGCCTACGTCATCTACCGGGTACAGCGGGCGCACTGACGTTTCGCTGAGTCGCAAATTGGTCGCAAATTGCTGGTAGCGGCGGCCGACGGCCTATCGTCTATGCGTGTTCACTGAGCATTCACCCTTTCTTAACGAGGGTGTACCACCCCGGACGAACGTCGCGATCGGCATTGCGCTGGTCGCGACGTTCATGTGCGCGCTGCAGGTTACGGCCATGCTGTGCGGATTCCGGGGCCCGCTCGAGCGCCTGATCAGCGATTACGTCGGAACTCCGGCGGGGTTCACGGTGCCCTGGGCGGCGTTGGTGGTGGCGCTGGTCGCGGTGCCACGCGAGTACCGTTTGCCGATCGCGGGCGCCGCACTGGGGCTCGATGTGGTCTTTGTCGTCGGCCGGGAGTACGTCGGTCTTCCGGCGGCGATGGGTAGCGGCGCGCTGGTCGTGCTCACCGGCCTCGGCGTGTTCGCGCTGACGCGGTGGACGGGCCCGCAGCGCGACACCGCGCTGAAGGGCGTCGCCACCGGTCTGTTGCTCGTGCTCGCCACCAAGGCCGGAGACGCCTGGCTGACGATCACGTCTCTGACCCGTCCCACCGTTCTCGACGAGTTCGCGGTGCGTGCGGACGTCGCCCTCGGGCAGCCGTCATGGGTGATGGGCCAGTTGGTCCAGCACCACTCGGTGCTCTACTTCGTACTGCACTGGGTCTATCTCGAACTTTCCGCTGCCGCGACCGTGGTGGCCATCTATCAGCTGCGCAACGTGACCACGGGTGGACGGTGGCCGCGGCACTTCGTCGTGCGCACCTTCCTGGTGCTGGGCCTGGTCGGCCCGCTGATCTACCTGATGTTCCCGTTGGTGGGGCCGACCTACGCCTTCGGCTCGGCCGGTGGCGGATTCCAGGTCGGAGACTTCTGGCCGGCCCTGCTGCCACCCGTCGACGGGACGGCGGTGCCCATCGCGTTCGACACGTCGACCCCGCGCAACTGCATGCCGTCGCTGCACACGGCGTGGGCACTGGCCGTGTTCATCCATTCGCGGTCCGGCCCGCGGTGGTTGCGCGTCGGTGGCACTTGTTGGCTCGTGGGCACTTTGGCCGCGACGTTGGGCTTCGGCTTCCACTACGGCGTCGACCTCGTCGTCGGTGCGGCGTTGTGCCTGACGGTGGAATCGGCTCTGCGGGAACCGGTTCGGCCGGCGCCCCATGCGAGGCTGCGGCTGATTGCCGGTGGCGTGGCCCTCATCGTCGGTTTGATGCTGTGCGTTCGCTACCTGTCCGGGTGGATGGCGCAGTATCCGATCATGTTCGGGCTGCTCATCATTGGGGCGCTTGCGACGCTGGTCTACGGCTTCTACGGCACGTTCTTCGCGCGCGTCGAGGCGGTGTCGACGGGCTTCGTTGACCCTGCGTCTACGCACGACGCCACTCGACCTTTTACGCCCTCGGCGCAGGATCAACCGGGGTCTTAGTTCGCCCGCTTCACCACGTACGGCGTCACGGTGCTGCGGTGTTCGTCGAGGTCCAGTTCGCGCCCCAATGCGGGGAAAGCCCGCTGCGGACAGTTGTCGCGCTCGCATACCCGGCAGCCGGAGCCGATGGGCGTCGCGGCGCCGCCGGACAGGTCCAGCCCCTCGGAGTAGACCAGCCGATTGGCATGGCGCAGTTCGCAACCCAGCCCGATGGCGAACGTCTTACCCGGCTGGCCATACCGCGCGGCGCGTCGTTCCACGGTGCGCGCCACCCACATGTAGTTGCGGCCGTCGGGCATCTGGGCGATCTGCACCAGCATTTTGCCGGGGTTCGCGAACGTCTCGTAGACGTTCCACAGGGGACAGGTGCCGCCCGACGACGAGAAGTGAAAACCGGTGGCGGACTGGCGTTTCGACATGTTTCCGGCACGGTCGACGCGGACGAACGACAGCGGCACGCCGCGCATCGACGGCCGCTGCAGCGTCGACAGCCGGTGCGCGATGGTCTCGTAACTCACCGAGTGATACGCCGACAGCCGCTCGACGTCGTAGCGGAATTCCTCGGCGACAGCATGGAACTGGCCATAGGGCAGCACCGCGGCCGCGGCGAAGTAGTTGGCCAGCCCCATCCGCGCCAGTTTCACCGACTCGTCGCTGGTGAAATTGCCTTCGGCCACCAGGCTTTCCAGTAGGTCGCCGAATTCCAGGTAGGCCAGCTCGGCGGCCAGTTTGAACACGTACTGTCCCGACGACAGGTGGCCGCCGATCTCCAGCGTCCGGGTTTCGGGGTCGTACCGGTGCAGCACGTTGTCGCCGAGTTCGAGCCGCTGCACGATGCGCACGTGATGCACGCGGCTCAGCCGCTCGGCGAGCTCGCGGGACAGCTCGGATCGGCGCATGTGCATGCGCAGGATGAATTCCTCTGCCGCGGTGTCGAGTTCGTGGAGGTAGTTCTGGCGCGTATAGAAGTAGTCGCGCACCTCTTCGTGCGGCATGGTGATGGCCCCGCTGCCACTGCCGTCGGAGAACCGGTCCTCGGTGGCGGCGGCCAACTGAGCCGTGGACAACCGGTAGCGGCGGTGCAGGTCGACCATCGCGCGGGCCATCGTGGGATGCGTGCTCACCAGGTCGGCGATCTCCGGGATGTCGACGTCGACACCCAGGTCGCGATCCATCAGTGCTTCGCGCAACTCGGCGACCAGTCGGGTGTCGTCCTGGGAGGCGAAGAACGTGGCGTCGACCCCGAACACCTCGGTGATGCGCAGCAGCACGGCGACGCTCAGCGGCCGGACGTCGTGCTCGATCTGGTTGAGATAACTGGGGGAGATGTCGAGCATCTGCGCCAGCGCGGCCTGGCTGAAGCCGCGTTCGCCCCGGAGCTGACGCACCCGGGAGCCAACGAAAGTCTTCGCCATGAAACCAGGCTAGCAATCATGTGAATACCGTCTTCGCATAATTGGCAAAAATGGGCTGTGGCAGGATCGGGCCCGCGGGTGAGTTGGGCGATCCAGCCGCGTTGGCCCGCTGGGAAGGGGGCGCCATGAGCACCGCGGAGACCATCGAAAAGGTCGTCGAAAAGACCACTGCCGCACCGGCAACCGGCCTGGCCAAGACCCTCGCGCCGGTCCCGGAGGGGCATCCCGACGTCTTCGACACCAGCTGGCCGCTGCGGATGGCCGACGTCGATCGCGACGGCCGGCTGCGGTTCGACGGTGCCTGCCGGCACATCCAGGACGTCGGCCAGGATCAGCTGCGCCAGATGGGCTACGAAGACGTCCACCCGGCCTGGGTCGTCCGGCGCACCATGGTGGACCTGATCCGTCCGTTCGAGCGCGGCGACATCCTGCGGCTGCGGCGCTGGTGTTCGGGCACGTCGAACCGGTGGTGCGAGATGCGGGTGCGCATCGACGGCCGCAAGGGCGGACTGATCGAGTCCGAGGCGTTCTGGATCAATATGAACCTCGAGACGCAGGGCCCGGCCCGCATCTCGGACGACTTCCTCGCCGGTCTGAAGCGGACCGCGACCACGGACCGGCTGCGCTGGAAGGGCTACCTCAAGGCCGGCGCTCGCGACGACGCGCTCCGGATCGTCGACTTCCCGGTCCGGGTCACCGACATCGACCTGTTCGACCACATGAACAACTCCGTCTACTGGTCGGTGGTCGAGGACTACCTCCAGACCTACCGTCCCGAGCTGCTCGAGGCGCCACTGCGCGTGACCATCGAGCACGACGCCGCGGTGGCACTCGGGGACCGGTTGGAGATCATCACGCACGAGTACCCGGCCGGTTCGACCGAAAAATTCGGTCCCGAGCTGTGTGACCGCAGTGTTACAACGCTCACATATGTGGTCGGTGACGAGGTCAAAGCGGTCGCCTGCCTGTTCGCGCTCTGAGTGCGCCGATTTAACAGTACGAGCGTACTGACCAGCACATATCGGTTACCGTCCGGTAGCTTCTGAACCGGTCAAGCACCCCAGCAACTTCGCAATCTTCGCAACTTCGCTACAAGTGTTGGCGAAAGTTGGCACTTGTAACCGCTGGACCTGCGGGTATGTGCTGTGTCATCGTCGTTAACAGCACACAAGCGAAGTCGCCGAAGCGTTAACAATCAGCTTGAATCTTGGCGCCCACGGCGACGCGGCCTCACGAAGGAGCACAATGTCCAACGTCGGAAAGCCACGTACCGCCGCTGAGATTCAGCAGGACTGGGACACCAACCCCCGCTGGAAGGGCATCACCCGCGACTACACCGCAGCCCAGGTTGAGGAGCTGCAGGGCAGCGTCGTCGAGGAGCACACCCTCGCGCGTCGTGGCTCCGAGATCCTGTGGGACGCGGTCACCAAGGGCGACGGCTCCTACATCAACGCGCTGGGCGCCCTGACCGGCAACATGGCCGTGCAGCAGGTCCGCGCCGGCCTCAAGGCCATCTACCTGTCCGGTTGGCAGGTCGCCGGTGACGCGAACCTCTCGGGCCACACCTACCCGGACCAGAGCCTGTACCCGGCCAACTCGGTGCCGGCCGTCGTCCGTCGCATCAACAACGCCCTGCTGCGCGCCGACGAGATCGCCCGCGTCGAGGGTGACAAGAGCGTCGACAACTGGCTCGTCCCGATCGTCGCCGACGGTGAGGCCGGCTTCGGTGGCGCGCTGAACGTCTACGAGCTGCAGAAGGCCATGATCGCCGCGGGTGCCGCCGGTACCCACTGGGAGGACCAGCTGGCCTCGGAGAAGAAGTGTGGCCACCTCGGTGGCAAGGTGCTGATCCCGACCCAGCAGCACATCCGCACCCTGACCTCGGCTCGCCTGGCCGCCGACGTCGCCAACACCCCCACCGTCGTCATCGCGCGTACCGACGCCGAGGCCGCCACCCTGATCACCTCGGACGTGGACGACCGCGACAAGCCGTTCGTCACCGGTGAGCGCACCTCCGAGGGCTTCTACAACATCCAGAAGGGCATCGAGCCCTGCATCGCGCGTGCCAAGGCCTACGCCCCGTACGCCGACATGATCTGGATGGAGACCGGTGTGCCGGACCTCGAGGTCGCCCGCAAGTTCGCCGAGGCCGTGAAGGCTGAGTTCCCGGACCAGCTGCTGTCCTACAACTGCAGCCCGTCGTTCAACTGGAAGCAGGCGCTGGACGACTCGACCATCGCCAAGTTCCAGAAGGAACTGGGTGCCATGGGCTTCACGTTCCAGTTCATCACCCTGGCCGGCTTCCACGCCCTCAACTACTCCATGTTCGACCTGGCCTACGGCTACGCCCGCGAGGGCATGACCGCCTACGTCGACCTGCAGGAGCGCGAGTTCGCGGCCGAGGCCCGTGGCTACACCGCCACCAAGCACCAGCGTGAGGTCGGCGCCGGCTACTTCGACAAGATCGCCACCACCGTGGACCCGAACACCTCGACCGCGGCTCTGAAGGGCTCGACCGAAGAGGGTCAGTTCCACTAAGTCGGCAACGAGTGCGAGTGCCGGGTACGCATCAGCAGTGAATTGCGTGCACAGCCCTCGCGGCCGCGACAGCTAGATACGGCAGGCCCCGCTCAGAAACTGGGCGGGGCCTGTCGCATATCTTCAGAAGTAATCACGAGGAGAGGACAGCGGTGAGCAACGCAATCGAACGAGTCGGGGTCATCGGGGCCGGGCAGATGGGCGGCGGCATCGCCGAGGTCTGTATCAAGGCAGGCGCGCAGGTCCTGGCGTTCGAGCCGACCGAGGCGCTGACCACCGCCGGCCGGGAGCGGATCACCAAGTCGCTCGACAACGCCGTCAAGAAGGGCAAGCTGTCCGAGGCCGACCGCGACGCCGCGCTGGGTCGCCTGAGCTTCACCAACGACCTCGCCGACATGGCCGACCGTCAGCTCGTCATCGAGGCCATCGTCGAAGACGTCAACGTCAAGGCGAAGGTTTTTTCTCAGCTTGACGAGATCATCACCGACCCCGACGCGGTGCTGGCGTCGAACACGTCGTCCATCCCGATCATGCGCATCGCCGCCGCGACCAAGAACCCGAGCCGGGTGCTCGGTCTGCACTTCTTCAACCCGGTGCCCGTGTTGCCCCTGGTCGAGCTCATCTCCTCGGTGACGACCGCCCCTGAAGCCGCCGCGCGCGTCGAGACTTTCGCCGGTGAGGTGCTGGGCAAGAAGGTCGTGCGGGCATCGGATCGCTCGGGCTTCGTTGTCAACTTCCTGCTGGTTCCCTACCTGCTGGCTGCCATCCGGATGGCCGAGTCGGGCTTCGCCACTGTCGAGGACATCGACACCGCGGTCGTTGCCGGGTTGTCGCATCCGATGGGCCCGCTGAAGCTTGCTGACCTGGTGGGCCTGGACACCATGAAGCTGATCGCCGACTCCATGTACGACGAGTACAAGGAGCCGCTGTACGCGGCGCCGCCGTTGCTGCTGCGCATGGTCGAGGCAGGCCAGCTCGGCAAGAAGTCCGGTAAGGGCTTCTACACCTACTGACAGACGCCGGGTTGGAGCCTGACAGTAATTTTCGTTAACCTTGCGTGCGGGTTGTTTTTCGCTGGGCCCGTTAGGGCGCGCACGTACGGGTATTTCAGCTGGCCGCAGCATGCGGTCGCGCCGCCCGACCCGGCGAACGTAAACGCAAAGGATAGATACCGATATGTCTCAAGCCGACATCGATTTGACCCCCCATTACGAGGAGTCGCAGTCGATCTACGACATCTCGAATGAGTTCTTCGCCCTGTGGCTCGGCCCCACCATGGGTTACACGTGCGGTTACTACGAGCGCGAGGACATGACTCTCGAGGAGTCGCAGAACGCCAAGTTCGACCTGGCGCTCGGCAAGCTCGATCTGAAGCCGGGCATGACCCTGCTCGACATCGGCTGTGGCTGGGGCGGCGCGCTGGAGCGGGCCATCACCCAGTTCGACGTGAACGTCATCGGCATCACCCTGAGCAAGGCGCAGTCGGAGTACGCCCGCGAGCGCCTCGCCAAGATCGACACCAACCGCAGCATCGAGATCCGGATGCAGGGTTGGGAGGAGTTCGACGAGCCCGTCGACCGCATCGTCTCGATCGGCGCTTTCGAGGCCTTCAAGCAGGAGCGCTACCCGATCTTCTTCGAGCGGGCCTACAACATCCTGCCGGAGAACGGCGGCCGGATGCTGCTGCACACGATCCTCGCGCACACCCAGCAGTTCTTCCGCGAGAACGGCATCAAGCTGACCATCAGCGACCTGAAGTTCATGAAGTTCATCGGCGACGAGATCTTCCCCGGCGGGCAGCTGCCGGCCGTCGAGGACATCGAGCAGCTCGCCGCGGGCTCGGGCTTCACGCTGGAGCGCACCCACCTGCTGCGTCCGCACTACGCGCGCACGCTGGACATGTGGGCGGCCAACCTGGAGGCGGCCAAGGACGAGGCCATCGCCCTGCAGGGCCAGGAGGTCTACGACCGCTACATGAAGTACCTCACCGGTTGCGCCGACTTCTTCCGTCGCGGCATCACCAACATCGGCCAGTTCACGCTGGTCAAGTAAGCCGGAAAAGAGGAGCCCCCCGACCAGGTCGGGGGGCTCCTCTTTTTGTGCGCTAGGCGGACTCCAGCCGTTTCTTCTCCGCCTCGACGTCGAAATCGGCTGGGGGCCAGGACAATTTGAGGCTCTCGAGGGCTTCGATCAGCAGCTCGGTGATGGCGAGCCGGGAGTACCACTTCCGGTTGCAGGGCACGACGTGCCACGGCGCGTAGTCGGTGGAGGTGCGGTCCAGCACCGCCTGGTACGCCTCCTGGTACTTGGGCCACAACAGCCGCTCGTCGATGTCGCCGGGGTTGAACTTCCAGTACTTGTCGGGCCGTTCGAGTCGCTCCGCCAGTCGCTTCTTCTGCTCGTCGAGGGAAACGAACATCGCGACCTTGATGATCGTCGTCCCGGCGTCGACGAGTTCGCGCTCGAAGGCGTTGATCTCGTCGTACCGGGCTTCCCATACCGGCGGCGGCGCGAGGTTGTGCACCCGCACGATCAGCACGTCCTCGTAGTGGGACCGGTCGAAGACGCCGATGTGCCCGGCGGTGGGCAGCGCGTTGCGGATCCGCCACAGGTAGTGGTGCGACAGCTCTTCCTCGGTGGGCTTGCCGAAGCTGGAGTATCGAATTCCCTGTGGATTACCCGCTCCCACAACATGTTTGACGATGCCGCCCTTGCCGGCGGTGTCCATGCCCTGCAACACCAGCAGGATCGAGCGGGTGTCCCCGGAGCGGCTGTTCGCGTACAGCATCTCTTGCAGTTCGGCGAACCGCGCGTTGCGTTCGGCCTGCAGCTCGGGGGCGTCGGCCTTCTTGCCGCGGAATCCGGGGGTTGCGTCCGGGTCGATGTCGCTCACGCGCAGGCCGGGTTTGAACTCCAGGTGCTTGTGCGGTTCGTGGGTCCACAGCGACGGCAGATCGGAGGTCACGCGATCAGTGAATCAGATGCGGCGGGATGGCCGGTGACGGATGCGGTTGTGCGTTGAATTCCGCAAGTGATCCGCCCACCTCGACGATGCCGCGCAGCGCGCTCCAGGACAGCAGGGTCAGGTAGTCGATGAGTTGTTCGGCGGTCATCCGGCGATTGGACATCCACGAGTGGGTGGCCAGTTGAACGCCGCCGACGGTGTGGAACGCGAAGGCTTCGACGCCGCCGGTGTCCATGCCGGCATGTGCCATGCGTCGGCGCAGGACGACGGCGAGCATCCGCGCGATGATCTGTTCGGAGTCGGCGATGGCCTTGCTCTTGCTCGCCGAACTGTTGGCGAAGACGAACGGATAGATCTCGGGTTCGGCGGCGACGGTGTCGACGTACACGCGGATGATCTCGTGTGTGAGTTCGAAACCGTCGAGGTTGGACGACATCGCCGACGCCATGTTGGGGATCAGCGTGGTTTGCGCGAACCGCATCATCACCGCGGTGGTGAGATCGTTCTTGTCGACGAAGTAGCGGTAGAGCACGGTCTTCGACACGCCGATCTCGGCCGCGATCTCGTCCATGCTGACGTTGCTGCCGCGGCGCCGGACGGCCTCGAGGGTGCCGTCGACCAGTTCGTTGCGGCGATCGACCTTGTGTTGGTGCCAGCGTCGTTTACGCCCGTCGGCTTTTGCCGACGAGGGTGCGTTTTGCTGTGCCACGGTCGCAATACGTCCATTCCGCTAGGTCCGCTTAATAATACGGGGCGACCATGCCTGGCATACAGGATGATGGAAGCGTGGCACACCGACCCAGGCCGGGACCTGGACCTCATCCGAGGCACCAGGCGTCCCTCGAACCGCACGTCAGCCTCGCGGAGTCGTTTGCCGGCGCCGACCGGACTGCCGACGAAGAGCGACGCCGCAACCTCCGCCGGATGAAAGCGGTCGCGCTGAGCTTCCTGCTCGGTGCGACGGTGTTGTTTGCGGTGTGTACGTGGCTGCAGTCCCGCGGCGGCGCGTACAGCTGGACCGGGCCGTGGGTGGGCTACGTGCGGGCCGCCGCGGAGGCCGGCATGGTCGGCGCGCTCGCCGACTGGTTCGCCGTCACGGCGCTGTTCCGGCATCCGCTGGGCATCCCGATCCCGCACACCGCGATCATCCCGCGCAAGAAGGACCAGCTGGGCGAGGGCCTGGGAACCTTCGTCCGCGAGAACTTCATGTCGCAGGAGGTCGTGGAGACCAAGCTGCGCGACGCCCAGGTCGCCAGCCGGCTGGGCAAGTGGCTGTCGGAACCGGAGCATGCGGCGCGGGTGGCCGCCGAGGCGTCGACGGTGCTGCGCGTCCTGGTGGAGCTGCTGCGCGACGAAGACGTCCAGCACGTCCTGGACCGGATGATCGTCAAGCGGATCGCCGAACCGCAGTGGGGTCCGCCGATCGGCCGGGTGCTGGAGAGCCTGCTGGCGGAGCGGCGGCAGGAGGCGCTGCTGCAGCTGCTGGCCGACCGGGCGTTCCAGTGGTCGCTCAACGCCGGCGAGATCATCGAACGCGTCATCGAGCGGGATTCGCCGACGTGGTCGCCGCGCTGGGTCGACCACCTGGTGGGTGACCGGATCCACCGCGAGCTCATGGACTTCACCGACAAGGTGCGCCGCAATCCCGAGCACGAGCTGCGGATGTCGGCGACGAAGTTCCTCTTCGACTTCGCCGACGATCTGCAGAACGACGAGGACACCATCGCGCGGGCGGAGCGCATCAAGGAGCAGATCCTGGCGCGCGACGAGGTGGCCCGCGCGGCCGAGACCGCGTGGAGTACCGCCAAGCGCATCATCCTCGAATCGGTGGACGATCCGACGTCAGTTTTGCGCACCCGGATTGCAGATTCGGTGGTGCGAATCGGGGAGTCTCTGCGGGACGACGCGGAGCTGCGCGACAAGGTCGACAACTGGCTCGTCAGGGGCGCAAAACACCTTGTAGCGCAGTATGGGACGGAGATCACAGCGATCATCACCGAGACCATCGAGCGCTGGGACGCCGACGAGGCGAGCCGGCGGATCGAGCTCCATGTGGGCCGTGACCTGCAGTTCATCCGTATCAACGGCACCGTCGTCGGATCGTTGGCGGGCCTCGTCATATACACGATCGCCGAGCTTTTCGTCTGACAGTGCTAGCTGGCGCTTGCTAGCGCTTGCAATAGTTAGCACCCCCTCGTACCGTTGTTTTGGTACGGACCGCCAACCAAAAGCGGTCGACGAAGACAGGGGAACGACATGGCGCAGGATGCAGACATCGCCGCCGTCATGTCGAATGCAGCCCAGGACATCGGCAGCTTCATCCGCACCCAGCGGGAGGCTGCGCAGGTCTCCGTCCGCCAGCTCGCTGAGAAGGCGGGTGTCAGCAACCCCTACCTGAGCCAGATCGAGCGTGGCCTGCGCAAGCCGTCGGCCGATGTGCTGAACCAGATCGCCAAGGCGCTCAGGGTTTCGGCCGAGGTGCTCTACGTGCGGGCCGGAATTCTGGAGCCCAGCGCCGCCGGCGAGGTGCGCGACGCCATCATCGCGGACCTCTCGATCACCGAGCGGCAGAAGCAGGTGCTGCTCGACATCTACACGTCCTTCCGGCAGCAGAACGATGCCGAGTCCAAACCGCTTCCTGATCAGCCTGAATTGGAAGCCGCCAGTGAGGAGCAGACAACGACGACTGACACTCACCAAGTAGCGAACTGACCAACGCAGTACCCGAGAAAGGAAACAACGAACATGGCAGAGAACAAAGAGACCAGCCAGCCCACCATCGAAGACCTGAAGGCCCCCCTGTTCGCCGCCGTCGGCGCCGCGGACCTCGCCCTGGCCACCGTCAACGAGATCGTCGCGAGCCTGCGTGAGCGTGCCGAAGAGGCCCGCACCGATGCCAACGCGCGTGTCGAAGAGGGCCGTGCCCGCCTGACCAAGCTGCAGGAAGAACTGCCGGGCCAGGTTGAAGAGCTGCGCGAGAAGTTCAGCACCGAAGAGCTGCGCAAGGCCGCCGAGACCTACGCCGAGAACGCCCAGAACACCTACAACAAGCTGGTCGAGCGTGGCGAGGCTGCCCTGGAGCGCCTGCGCACCCAGTCGTCGATCGAGAGCGTCCGCGAGCGCGTCGAGGACGTCCGTGAGCGTGTCGAGGACGTGCGCGAGCAGGTCACCGAGCTGACCCAGGACGCCCTGGGCAACGTCGCCAGCCAGACCCGCGCGGTCGGCGAGCGCGCCGCCAAGCTGGTCGGCGTCGAGCTGCCCGAGAAGGAAGAGGCCCCGGCCAAGAAGGCTGCCCCGGCCAAGAAGGCGCCGGCCGCCAAGAAGGCCCCGGCCAAGGCTGCTGCGACCAAGGCCGCCCCGGCCAAGGCCGCTGCCAAGGCTCCGGCCAAGAAGGCCGCCCCGGCCAAGAAGGTCACCCAGAAGTAATCAGGTTCGACGTCAGGGACGTAACCCACATAGGCTGAGGGCGTGTACCTCGGAAGCCTGGTGGGTTACGTCCTTTTCGCATTGCAGATCGCGGTGCTGGCCACGACCGTTTATGCGTTCGTGCATGCCGCCATGCAGCGGCCGGACGCCTACACGGCGGTCGACAAACTGACCAAGCCGGTGTGGCTGGCGATCCTGGGGGGCGGTGCCGTCCTGGGCTGGATCATCGGCCCGCCGGTGGGCGCGGCCATCGCCGCCTGTGCCACCGGTGTCTACCTGGTCGATGTGAAGCCCAAACTCCTTGAGGTCCAAGGGAAATCCCGGTAATCGGTGCGCTCGCTCCGGTTCGCGGTCCTGGCTGCCGCGGCGTTGACGCTGGCTCCGACCCCGCTGTCCGCAGCTGATCCCACCGAACCCGTTCCGGCGCCGCCCTACGTCGACCACACCCGGTGGACGCAGTGGGACGGTGCGACGAGCCTGCGGGTGTACCCGACGCCGGCCGGTCGGCGCGCCTCCGGCCTGGGCGCCACGCAGTCGGGCGACGAGGCCTGGTCCGAGGTCCTGAACCTGGCGCCTGACGCCGACACCCCCGGGATGCGGGCCCAGTTCATGTGCCACTGGTATTTCGCCGAGGCGGGCGCGCCCGGCAAGACCAGCTGGAACCTCGAGCCGTGGCGCCCGGTGGTCGACGACAACCAGATGGTGAGAGCACGTTGCAATCCCGGTGGCACAGAGGAGCCGTTCTGATGAGTTGGACCCGCCAGCAGGTGGCCGCACTGGTCGACCACACGCTGCTCAAGCCCGAGGCGACCGCCGCCGACGTGGCGAGCCTGTGCTGGGAGGCCGCCGATCTGGGCGTGTGCGCGGTGTGTGTGTCACCGTCGATGCTCGGCGCGGTCGAGGTGCCTGAACGCGTCAAGATCGCCACCGTCGTGGGATTCCCGTCGGGCAAGCATGATTCGCAGATCAAGGCCCGCGAGGCGGCGTTGTCGGTCGTCGGGTCCGACGGCCGGCGCGGTGCCGACGAGGTCGACATGGTGATCGACGTCGGCGCCGCCATTGCCGGCGACATCTCGGCGGTGTTCGCCGATATCGCCGCGGTCCGCGGGGCCGCCCCGACGGCGGTGCTGAAGGTGATCGTCGAGTCCGCGGCGCTGCTGACCATGGCCGGCGCGCCGACGCTGGCCGAGGTCTGCCGTGCGGCCGCCGACGCCGGCGCCGATTTCGTGAAGACCTCCACCGGATTCCACCCGGCAGGCGGCGCGTCCGTGCAGGCCGTGGAGATCATGGCGCAGACCGTCCCGGCGCTGGGGATCAAGGCCAGCGGCGGCATCCGAGACGCCGCCGCGGCCGTGGCCATGCTGGACGCCGGCGCCACGCGCCTCGGCCTGTCCGGCACCCGCGCCGTCCTCGACGGCCTCAACTAGGGATTTGTGCACGATTTTCCGCGGTCACCGCGGAAAATCGTGCATAAATCGCTGGGGTCAGCGGGGGATCAGAGGCCGGAGAAGCAGGAGTCCTGCTGGGCCAGCGGGATCGTCGCGTTCTTGGTGCCGAACTTCGCGGTCACACCGGTACCGGTCACCTGCAGGGCTTCCGGCTTGATGCCCATCGGGTAGTCCTTCGTCAGCTGTGACGCGAACAAATCCAGCGCCGGCTGGATCGACTCGCGCGGCAGCAGGAAGCCGAGCCCGGTCAGCTGCTCCACCTTGAGCGAGATGGTGCCGTCGGACAGCGTCGGCTTGGCCACGATCTGCGTCATCGGCGCGTCCAGCACGATGGTGCCCGACGACGGGTCGGTGGTGACGTCGGAGACCAGGCCACCGAGCACCGGGACGGTGTCGGCGATGGTCTGCTTGATGCCGTCGGCCGACCAGGTGACGGTCGCGTCGAGGGCCCCGATGGTGCCGGCCGACTTCGCGGTCTTGTCGAGCTTGACGTCGTCGATCTGGATCTGGGCCTTCATGCCCTTGGCGAACCGCAGTTGGTTGCCGGCCGTGGTCACCGTGATGTGGTCATAGTGCTTGTTGGCGACCTGCCACAGGAACGGGGTCGCGCCGAACTGCACGTCGACCTTGTCCTGGACGACGCACTGGACGGACTGCGAGACGACGCTGTTGCCGCGGCTGCGGGCGTAGAACTCGCCGCCGACGACGCCGGCCGCCGACAGCGCGAGCGCGATGACGATGATCAGGATCAGCGACATCGGGTCGCGCAGCAGCTCCATGACACCGCGGCGCTTCTTGGGCGGGTCGGTGGCGGGCACCTGCTGCGGCGCCGGGTACGACGTCGGCGGGACGTCGCCGCCATAGGCCGGCGGGGCCGGCGCGTCGGCGCCATAGGCGGGCGGCACATCGGCGGCCGGTGCCGGTTGTTCGGTGGCCGTCAGCACCTCGGTGGGCTGGGCACCCGGGGCCTCCGGGGCCTGCTGCGCAGGCTCGGCAGATGGTGCAGCGTCCTCATTGGCGGGGCGGGCCCAGGGGTCAGTCACCCTTGCGATTGTGCCTTACGCGGAATCGTGGTGCGGTTGCGCAGCACGGCGATGGTCTCGCGGGCGCGCTCGACCGCGGCCAGGTCGACGTCCGTGACCAGCAGTTCCGGTTCGAGCCCCGCCTGCACCGCGATGTCGCCCGTGGGGGAGGCCACAATGCTGCCGCCGTTGCCGGTCGGACCCTTCTTCGCGAGCTCGTCACCGGGGTACGGCTGGTCGACGGCGGCGACGAAGCAGCCGGTGTCGAGCGCGCGGGCGCGGGCCAGCAGCGTCCACTGCTCGAGCTTGCCCGGGCCCGACCCCCACGACGCGTGGACGGTCAGCAGCTTGGCTCCGCGTTCGGCGAGCTCGAGGTGCAGCTCCGGGAAACGGACGTCGTAACACGTGGTGAGGCCGACGGGAACGGTGCCGTCGGCCGTCGGCACGTCGATCACGACGGGATCGAAACCCCTTGCCACAGTGTGTGATTCGGCGAATCCGAAAGCGTCGTACAGATGAATCTTGTGGTAGTGCGCGTCGACGCCCGGGCCGGTGGCGAGCAGGGTGTTGGTGACGCGGCCGTCGGCGGTCGGACAGAACATCCCTGCCACCACGGTGACGCCCGCACGTTCGGCGATGTCCCGGACCGCGTCCGCCCAGGGACCGTCGAGCGGTTGCGCCACGGGCGCGAGCGAAACGCCGAACCGGCACATCGTCGCCTCTGGGAACAGCACCAGTTCGGCTCCGGCGTCGGCGGCGCGCGCCGTGTGGTCGGCGACCAGTGCCAGATTCGCCTCGGGGTCGGTGCCCGCGCCGATCTGGGCCAGTGCGATGCGCATGCGCCCCAGCGTAATCAGCGGGCGCAGGCCAGCGACGGATCCTTGGTCACCGCCATGTGCCGCACGGCGTCGTCGACGCGTTCGGTGGTCAGTTCACCGGCGTCGACGGCCTGCTGCAGCCGGTCGAGGACGTCGGGCACCTCTTTGGTCGTGATCCACAGCGCGGTGTCGGCACCGGCCTGCAGGGCCTTGAGCACCGCCTCCGGCACGCTGTAGCGCTGCGTGATGGCGCCCATGCTGGACAGGTCGTCGGTGAAGACGGCGCCCTGGAATGGGCGCCCGCCGTAATTGCCGCTCCGCAGCAGGTCGTACGCGGCCTTCGACAGGCTGGCCGGGTCGGTGTCGGTGAGGCGGGGCACCTGCATGTGGCCGACCATCACGGCGACGGGCAGCTGCGTCGTCAAGGACCGGTAGGGGACCAGGTCCAGCGTCTCGAGCTGGTCCAGCGGCGGCGTGACGACGCCGCCCTGGTGCGAGTCGCCGGACGCATGCCCGTGGCCCGGGAAGTGCTTGAGCACCGGCAGCAGTCCGGCGTCACGCAGGCCGGCGGCGTACGCGCCGGCGTAGGCGGTGACGCCCTCGGCGGTGTTGCCCCAGGACCGGTCGCCGATGACGGTGCCGTCGGCCGCGTTCGTGATGTCGACGACGGGCGCGAAGTCGATGGTGATGCCGAGCTCTTTCATCGCCTGGCCGCGCAGGCGGGCGATCTCCCGAACCTGCTCGGGGGTCTTGCCGGCGGCGACCAGCTCGCGCGCCGACGGCTGACTGCCGATGAGGCCTTTCAGCCGCTGCACCCGGCCGCCCTCCTCGTCGACGCTGACGGCCAGCGGCAGCGGCCGCGGTTCCTGCGCCAGCGCGGCGAGGGGCGCGCCGAGCATCGAGTAGTCGGTCCAGCTGGTGATGAAGATGCCGCCGACTTCCTGCTCCCGGACGACGGCCTGCGCGTCGGCCAGGTTCTTGACCCCGACCATCAGCAGCTGGGCCAGCTTCTGGCGCGGCGTCAGCGCGGTCACGACGGTGTCGAGCCGGCACGGGGGTGGCGCCGCGGCAACGGGGGACGACGTGGTCGAGGGTTCGGCCGGGGTGGGGGCAGGCCGCGGCTTGCTCATGACGGCCGCGACGATCAGGGCGACGACGATCACCGCCGCGGCCGAGGCCAGGACGACCGGCGATTGCAGTCGGCTGCGGGGTGACGGCATACGGCGAACCCTATGCGCTCGTCGTCACGACGTGGGCGCGACGGCCGACCACGGCACCGTCAGCACGCCGTCCCGCAGCCGGCGCCGCGGCGGCTCCAGCGGCTGGCCCTCGGCCACCAGCAGGTCGAGCATCGCGCGCCACCGGACGCGCGGACCGAACACCCCGTGCCCTGCCGAGGTGGCCCAGGCGCGGTCGGCGGCCTGCAGCAGCCGGTGGATCGGCTGACCCGGAACATTGTGGTGGATAAGCACTTTCGGCAGGCGCTCCGCCAGATCGGAGGGCCGTTCGATGGCGAACGGGTCGCACGACAGGGTCAGGCTCACCGGCCCATCGGCGTCGAGCAGTACCCAGCAGCAGCGTCGTCCCAACTCGTCGCAGGTGCCGTCGACCAGCAGCCCGCCCGGTGCCAGCCGCCCCGTCATCTCCGCCCACGCGGCGGGCACGTCGGCGACGTCGTACTGGCGCAGGACGTTGAACGCGCGCACCAAAACCGGTGTGTGCCCAGCCAATTCGAAGCCGCCGAGGCCGAATTCGACGATGTCGCCGGCCAGCTCACGGGCCAGCCGCACCCGTTCCGGGTGGATCTCCAGGCCGACGACCCGCACGTCGGCCCGGACCGTGCGCAGCCGCGACGCCAGTTCCACGGTGGTCACCGGAAGCGCGCCGTACCCGAGGTCGACGACCACGGGATCCGGCGCGGTTCGCAGCAGCGTCCGCACCCGCGGCGAGTGGACCAGCCAGCGGTCGCTGCGGCGCAGGCGGTTGTAACCCGTTGTGCCGCGCGTCGGCTGGCCGACAGGTGTACTCCGTGGCTGGCCCACGGGCGAATTCATGGCCCGAGTTTATGGGCGGCTCACCAGCGGGCGGCGATCCAGTCGCTCGTGAATTTCTGCTCCAGCTCGATCAGATACCGGAGCTGCTGGCCCAGCATCGACTCGAGCTTGCCGCCGACCAACGGGATGCGGACCTCGACGTTCGCCGAGAAGTCCAGTCGCGCACCGTCGCCCGTGGCGGTCAGGACACCCTTGCCGGTGATGGTCGCCGGTGCGCCGGGGACGCGGCTGCGTACCGTCCCGATGGCCCGCCCGTCGGTCAGCGGACCCCAATGCTCTTCGCGCACCAGGCTGAGGTCACCGAAGTGGAACTGCGTGACGATGCTGGGCAGGCCGGCCGCGCGCACGGTCTGAGTGGTGATGATGTCGGTGCCGCCGTGGCCGTCCTCGGCGAACGAGTCGAGCGTCGACACGTCGGCGCGACCCTCCGCCAGCCGGTCCAGCCAGTAGTCCTTGTTGCAGAAGGCGGTGTGCACCTGCGCCACGGTGCCGAGGTATTCGGCAACCATGTCGAAAGAGCGGGCCATAATCGGCCACGCTACCGTTAGCGGCCGTGGTCAGTTCGGATATCGGGGGCGCGGCGGTCGACTATGACGTGCCGCTGGCACCCCTGACCTCGTTCCGCGTCGGACCGGTGGCAGCCCGTCTGATCACCTGCGATACGACCGCCAAGGTGGTCGGGGCGCTCACCGCGCTGCGGGGTCACCCGGGCCCGCTGCTGGTCCTGGCGGGCGGGTCGAATGTGCTGGTGGCCGACGATCTGCGCGACTTGACGGTCGTCCTGCTGGCGAACACCGAGATCACCATCGACGGCAACGTGGTGCGGGCCGAGGCCGGCGCGCTGTGGGACGACGTCGTCGTGGCCTCGCTGGCCCACGGGCTCGGCGGGCTGGAGTGTCTGTCCGGCATCCCGGGCTCGGCCGGTGCGACGCCGGTGCAGAACGTCGGCGCCTACGGGGCCGAGGTCGCCGACACCATCAGCCGGGTCCGGCTGTTCGACCGCGAAACGGGGACCGACAGTTGGGTCGGTCCCGAGACACTGGATTTCGGCTACCGGCACAGCGTGCTGAAGAACTCCGACCACGCCGTCGTGCTGGAGGTGGAGTTCACCCTGAACCCCGACGGCCTCAGCGCCCCGCTGCGGTACGGCGAACTGGCTGCCCGGCTGGGCGCCGAGGCCGGCACCAGGGTCGATGCGGTCAAGGTCCGCGAGGCGGTGCTGGCGCTGCGGCGCGGCAAGGGCATGGTCTCCGACGCGTCCGACCACGACACCTGGAGCGCCGGTTCGTTCTTCACCAACCCGGTCGTCCCGCACGACGTCTTCGAACGCATCCGGGACGCCACCGACGGTCCGGTGCCCAATTACCCGGCGCCGAACGGGGTCAAGCTGGCGGCCGGCTGGCTCGTGGAACAGGCCGGTTTCGGCAAGGGATACCCCGGTGACGGCGCTGCGGCCCGGCTCTCGACCAAGCATGCGCTGGCCCTGACCAACCGGGGCTTTGCTGGCAGCGCCGACGTATTAGCGCTGGCCAGGACCGTGCGGGACGGCGTCAAGGCCGCTTTCGGGATAGATCTCACACCGGAACCGTGCTTAATCGGCTGTTCGCTGTAGGTAAATTCGAACCTGTGAGTGTGAACCGGCGACAGATGCTGACCGCGATTGCCGTCGGCACTTCCGGCGTGCTCGCCGCGTGCTCCGACAAATCGAACGGATCTGGCTCTTCGGCCCCTGCCAAAGAGACCGCGGCGCCCGTCGTCACCTACCGGCCTGCCAATGGCGCCACCGATGTGGTGCCGACCAGCAGCATCGGGGTCGACGTCACAGACGGCTGGTTCCAGAAGCTGACACTCACCAACGGTGACGGCAAGGTCGTCGCCGCGGTGTTCAACAAGGACCGCACGTCGTTCAACGCCGCCGAGCCGCTCGGCTTCGGCGCGACGTACACGTTCTCCGGCTCCGTCGTCGGCCGGGACGGCAAGGCCGTGCCGGTGTCCGCGACGTTCACGACCGTGAACCCGACCAAGCAGGTCAACGGCCAGTTCCAGCTCGCCGACGGGCAGACCGTCGGCGTGGCGGCGCCGATCATCCTGCAGTTCGACTCCTCGATCAGCGACAAGGCCTCCGTCGAGCGCAACGTCAAGGTCGTCACCGACCCGCCGGTCGAGGGCAGTTGGGCCTGGCTACCCGACGAGCGGGAGGGCGCGCGCATGCACTGGCGCCCCCGCGAGTACTACCCGCCCGGCACCAAGGTCAGCGTCTCGGCGAAGTTGTACGGCGTCCCGTTCGGCGACGACGCCTACGGCGCGCAGGACAGCACGCTGGAGATCACCATCGGCCGGCGCCAGGTGGTCAAGGCC
This sequence comes from Mycobacterium sp. 360MFTsu5.1, assembly GCF_000383495.1. Lineage (NCBI taxonomy): Bacteria > Bacillati > Actinomycetota > Actinomycetes > Mycobacteriales > Mycobacteriaceae > Mycobacterium > Mycobacterium sp. 360MFTsu5.1. The sequence continues at coordinate 107,196 of NZ_KB911466.1, forward strand.
GACGCGACCAGCCACCGCATCCAGGTGATCACCGACGGCGGCGTGCTGTTCGACTTCCCCTGTAGCTACGGCGAGGCCGACAAGCCGCGCAACGTGACGCGCAGCGGCACCCACGTCGTCACCGAGAAGTACGCCGACTTCTGGATGTCCAACCCGGCCGCCGGATACTCGAACGTCCACGAACGCTGGGCCGTGCGCATCTCCAACAACGGCGAGTTCATCCACGCCAACCCGGCCAGCTCGGGCGCGCAGGGCAACACCAACGTCACCAACGGCTGTATCAACCTGTCGACCGACAACGCCCAGCAGTACTTCCAGACCGCCATCTACGGCGACCCGGTCGAGGTGACGGGCACATCGATCCAGCTGTCGTACGCCGACGGCGACATCTGGGACTGGGCGGTCGATTGGGCCACCTGGGTGTCGATGTCCGCGCTGCCGCCGGCCAATGCCGCGCCGCCGGAGACGTCCATCCCGCAGAGTGCGCCGGCCACCCCGACCGACGCACCGACGTACTCGGGTACGCCGACGACCACGACGACACCGCCGCCGACGGGTCCGGCCACCACGTCATCGACGACACCGTCGACGTCGTCGTCCACCTCGACGACGACCTCGACGTCAGTGTCGACGGCGACGTCGACTTCGACCGCGCCGGCCCCGACGACTACTGCGGCCGGCGGCTGAAGCGGCTGTAGGGCGCCTGGTCGCGCGGCCGCATGACGATCTGGTCCAGATCGACGTGCGGCGGCCGTGACGCCACGAAACCGATGACCTCGGCGACGTCTTCGGCGACCAGTGGCGTGATGCCCTGATACACCGCGTCGGCGCGCTCGGCATCGCCGTCGAACCGCACGAGCGAGAATTCCGTCTCCACAGCACCGGGCGCAATCTCGGTGAGCCGCACCGGTTTTCCCAGCAATTCACCGCGCAGCGTGCGGTGCAGCGCGCCCTGGCCGTGCTTGGCGGCGATGTACCCGGCGCCGTTGTCGTACGTCTCCAGCGCCGCGATCGAGGTGACGGTGACGACGAGTCCGTCACCCGAATCGATCAGCGCGGGCAGCAGCGCGCGCGTCACCCGCAGGGTGCCCAGGACGTTGGTCTTCCACATCCAGTCCCAGTGCTCCAGATCGGCCTCCGCGACCGGTGCCAGACCTTTGGCGCCACCGGCGTTGTTGATCAGGACATGAACCGGTCCCAGGCCTCTGACCTGGGCCGCAAGCGCGTCCACCGACTCCTGGTCGGTGACGTCCGTCACAACCGCGGTACCGCCGATCTCGGCCGCGAGTGCGGTGATCCGGTCGGCGCGGCGGGCCGCGCAGACGACATGAAAGCCAAGGGCAGCAAGGGTTTTCGCGGTGGCGGCGCCGATTCCGGAACTGGCGCCGGTGACCACCGCGACGCGTACGGAGCGTTCGTCAGCTGGCATATGACCGACCTTAGTGGGCGTGCTAAGTTCCTTCCGTGATCATCAGTCAGGCATCCGGCGTCGCTGTGCGGCGTTCGTGTTGTTGTTGTCGCGCTTCGCGCTGCGCCTGACTCACGACACGGATATCTTCGTCCTAGCTGTCGGCAGGTGTGGCCTCAGAACCCACCAGCCCGACTTCTTTCCTAGGACACCCAAATGCCTGCTTCCGTCTCCACCGTCGCCACCCGTTCTGGCGCCCGCGCTGCCGTTCAGTCCAATGCCCACGCCAAGCGCACCCTGCTGGCCCGGCACCACATCGTCGCCCCGTCGCTCCGCGTCGCCGACGCCGCCGCCGGCTCGGTCTTCAGCGCGGCCCGGCTCCGCGGCCCCATCGCCCGGGACGTGATCGCGCAGGCCACCGGCCTGAGCATCGCCACGGTGAACCGCCAGGTCACGGCCCTGCTGGACGCCGGGATGCTGCGTGAGCGGGCCGATCTGGCCGTCGCCGGCGCCATTGGCCGCCCGCGCATTCCGGTCGAGGTCAACCACGAACCGTTCCTCACCCTGGGCCTGCACGTCGGCGCCCGCACCACCGCGATCGTCGCGACCGACCTGTTCGGCCGCACCCTCGACGTGGTCGAGACGCCCACGCCGCGCGGCGACCAGAACGCCGCGCTGGCATCGCTGGCCGGCAGCGCGCAGCGCTACCTGAGCCGCTGGCACCGGCGCCGCCCGCTGTGGGTCGGCGTCGCCGCCGGTGGTGTCGTGGACAGCGCCACCGGTCACGTCGACCACCCGCGCCTCGGCTGGGTCGACGCGCCCGTCGGCCCGGTCCTGGCCCAGACCCTCGGTCTGCCGGTGTCGCTGGCGTCGCACGTCGATGCGATGGCCGGCGCCGAATTGCTGCTGGGCGCGCGCCGCGGCAAGATCGGCGCGGAGGCCTCGTCTGAATCCATGACCAGCCTGTATGTCTACGCCCGCGAGACCGTCGGCTACGCGCTGTCGATCGGCGGCAAGGTGCACTCGCCGGCCAGCGGCCCCGGCACCATCTCGGGACTGCCGGCGCAGTCGGAACTGCTCGGCGGCAGCGGCCGGCTCGAGTCCACCGTGAGCGACGAGGCCGTGCTTGCCGCCGCCCGCAAGCAGCGGATCGTGCCGGCGGACGGCCCGTCGTCGACCATCGCCGCGGTGCTGCGCGCCGCACGCTCCGGCAACGCCGCGGCCGTCGAACTGCTGGCCGAACGGGCCCGCGTGCTCGGTGGCGCGGTGGCGCTGCTGCGCGACCTGCTGAACCCCGATGATCTGGTCGTCGGCGGCCAGGCCTTCTCCGAGTACCCCGAGGGTCTGCCGATCGTCGAGCAGGCATTCGCGGAGCGAACGGTTTTGGGCGTCAGGGATATTCGCGTCACCACGTTCGGAAACCGGGTGCAGGAAGCCGGCGCCGGTGTGGTGTCCCTCGGCGGGCTGTACGCCGACCCGATCGGCGCCATGCGCCGCGCCCTGCGCGCCGCCTAAGCAGCACCGAAGGCGCTGACGATGTGCAGGGCCAGTTCGAGGTAGACGCGACGGTGGTCGACGGAATGCCCCAGCAGCCCCTCGGCCTGCCGGATGCGGTAGCGGACGGTGTTCGGGTGCAGGTTCAGGATTTCGCCGACGGCCCGGGCGTCACCCGCATGTGCCAGATACAGCCGGAGCGTGTCGCGCAGGCGTGCCGTCGAGTCGTCGGCCGCCGCGAGCGCGCCCAGTTCCCGCCGCACCAATGTGGTCATGCCGTCTTCGCCCGCGATACCTGCTGCCAGACAAGCTAATTCGACGTCGTCATAGCGAATCGCGCTGGCGCCGCGGCGGTGTGCCACCGACTGGGCGGCCAGGGCCTCGGCGTGGCTGCGGCGGAATCCGTCGACACCCGGATGGCACGTGCCGACCGCGACGTGGACGAACTCGGGCAGCGCGGCGATATCGTTGCCGGACAAGGGTTTCGACGGTCCCGTCGTGGCCGACCAGCACCACACGGTGCGGGCCCCGCTGGTTATCGTCAACGGCCGGTCGGCGCCGAGGGCGGCGCTGACGGTGACGGGTGTGGCGTCGAGCAGCCGTTGCACGTCGGCGTCGGCCACGTGTTCGTCGACCCACACCGCGAATGCGGTGTGGCGCTGGCGAAGTGGGTACGACAGCGCCGTGGTGGCGTCGTCGACGTCGACGGCCTGGCCCGCGAGGATGGTCCGGACGGTTTCGGCACGCCGGGCCCGCGCGCCGCGTTGCCACTGGTCGCGTTCCTCGGCGAACGTGACGATCAGCGCCTCGACCATGGTGTCCAGCCAGCTCGCCAGCCGTGGCCAGAGCTGCATCAGCACCGCGGCGCGCAGCTCCGGATCGCCGATGGCGGCGACCCGCGTCTCGGTGATGAACTGCCACGCCGACCGCTGGCCGATGCGGTAGACCGCCAGCAGCACCGGCAGTTCGTAGCCGCGGCGGGCGAGGGTCCGCGCCAGGTCGTAGATCTCGGGTGCCGGTCGCACGTCGACGATGTCGCGCGTCACGACGGCGAGGAAGCCCTTCCAGTTCGAGCGGGTGCTCGCATCGAGGTCGCGGCGCAGCGTCGGGTCCGTGAACATGGGCAACGCCGCGGTGATCTCGTCGTCGACCACCGTGACCAGGCGGTCGAGCGTCTCCCGGTTCTCCGACACCTCGGCGAACTGCGCCAGCCAGTCCGTCACGGCCGGATCGGTCCGCATCGATTCGCTCCTCGTTTGTCCGCGCGAACAATGTCGCGCGATTCGTTGTCCCGCCGGACCAAGAATATGGCGGTCATCACATCGCACCCTGGGAATGGCATAGGTCGCAGTGACAAATCTCTGACATCCCCGACAGGAGCTACCCGATGATCGAACACGACGCGCACTACATCGACGGCCGCTGGCAGCCGTCGATCGGCACGGAGCGATTCGAGGTCGTCAACGGTGCCACCGAGGACGTCATCGCGACCATCCCGCTGGGCGACGCCGCCGACGCCGACGCGGCGGTGGCCGCGGCGCGCGCCGCGTTTCCCGGGTGGGCGGCGACGTCGGTGGCCGAGCGTGTCGGGTACCTCAAGCTCGCGGCCGAGGAACTGCAGCGCCGGCAGACCGAGATCGCCACGCTGATCAGCCAAGAGGTCGGCATGCCGTTCGCGTACAGCAACGTGATCCAGGCGGGGCTGCCGGTGCAGTCGTTCGTGTCGATCGCCGATGTGGCACTGGGCTTTCCGTTCGAGGAGCAGGTCTACAACTCGCTGGTGGTCCGCGAGCCGATCGGCGTCGTCGTCGCGATCACGCCGTGGAACTACCCGCTGCACCAGATCGCCGCCAAGGTGGCGCCGGCGCTGGCCGCGGGTTGCACCGTCGTGCTCAAGCCCAGTGAGGTGGCGCCCCTCAACGCCTACGTCCTGGCCGAGGTTTTCGACGCGATCGGCCTGCCGCCCGGCGTCTTCAACCTGGTCACCGGGACCGGTCCGGGTGTGGGGGAGACGCTCGTCGCGCACGAGCAGGTGGACATGGTGTCGCTGACGGGGTCGACGGCCGCCGGCCGCCGCATCGGCGCGGTGGCGGCGCAGACCATCAAACGCGTCGGCCTGGAACTCGGCGGCAAGTCGGCGCTGGTGGTGCTCGACGACGCGGACCTGGTCGAGGCCGTGCGGGAGGGTTTGACCCGGTGCTTCCTGAATTCTGGTCAGACGTGCATCGCGCTGACCCGCATGATCGTCCCGCGCGCGAAAGTCGCTGAGGTGGAAGCGATTGCGCGCGCCGGCGCCGAGGCGCTGCGCGTCGGCGATCCCTTCGACCCGGCCACCGAACTGGGCCCGCTGGTGTCGGCGGTGCAGCGCGACCGCGTTGTCGGCTACATCGAGAAGGGCATCGCGGAAGGTGCGCGGCTGGTGGCCGGCGGCCCGACCCCGCCCGACGGCCTGGATCGCGGTTTCTACGTCCGGCCGACGGTGTTCTCGGGCTGCACGCCCGACATGGCCATCGTGCGCGAGGAGATCTTCGGGCCGGTGCTCGTCATCCAGGCCTACGACGACGAGGACGAAGCCATCCGTCTGGCCAACGACAGCATCTACGGGCTCAACGCCGGCGTGTACTCGGCGGACCGGGAGCGCGCGATCGCCGTGGCCCGGCAGCTGCGGTCCGGCCAGGTGCAGATCAACGACGGCGCCTTCAATATCCACGCCCCGTTCGGCGGCTACGGCCAGTCCGGCACCGGGCGCGAGTTCGGCAGGTGGGGCCTGGAGGAATTCCTCGAGACCAAGTCCCTGCAGCTGCCCTGAAACTTCCCTTTTTCCAACGACTTCCGAAAGCACTTTTCATGGCCAACGCATTCACCACCAAGCAGCGCGCGACCCTCACGAGCATCGTCGACACCTACGTCGCCGCGGTGCCCCGCGACGACGACCCCACCGGATTCTTTGCCGCCAAAGGCAGCGACCTGGGCACCGACGCGGTGCTCGAGCAGTACCTGACCACCAAGCTGCCCGCCGAACAGTTCGCCGGCCTGCAGCAGCTGCTGGACACTGCCGAGCTCGTCGGCCTCAACAACCAGCCGCTCAACGTGCGCGAGGTGATCGTCGGCAACCTGTCGCGCATCTCGCCCGAGACCACCGCGGCCATGACAGCGCTGTACACGCTGTCGGTCCTGTTCTCCTACAGCCTGCCCGGCGGCGAGAACGGCAACCCGCTGTGGGCGGGCATGGGCTACCCGGGCCCCGCACAGCTGCCGCCGCAGACCCCGAAGACGCTGTCGGTCATCACCCCCGCCGCGGATACGACGCTCGACGCGGACGTCGTCATCGTCGGATCCGGGTCGGGCGGCGGCGTTGCCGCTGCGGTACTGGCCGAAGCGGGCAAGCGCGTCATCGTGCTGGAGGCCGGCGGCTACCGCAACGAATCGGACTTCGTGCAGCTCGAGCCCGTCGCCTATCACAACCTGTTCCTGCGCGGCGGCTTCTTCCCGAGCGCCGACGGCATGGTCTCGATCGCCGCCGGGTCGACGGTCGGCGGCGGCAGCACCGTCAACTGGTCCAACTCACTGCTGACCCCGGCGACCGTGCGCAAGACCTGGGCCGAGGAGTTCGGCCTCACGGACGTCACCGGCCCGTCGTTCGACGGGCACCTGGCCGCGGTCTTCGAGCGCATCGGCTGCTGCGACAAGGTCGCCGTCCAGAATGAACCCCACCAACGCTTGTCGGAAGGTGCTGCGGCACTGGACTATTCGTACGGCATCGCGCAGCTCAACATCGACCCGGAACGCTTCGACCCCGCGCTCGTCGGCTACAGCGGCATGGGCGATCAGACCGGCGCCAAGCAGGGCACCATGAAGACGTTCCTGCAGGACGCCTCCGACGCCGGCGCGCAGCTGCTGCCCAACACGCGGGCCCACCGGATCGTCACGCGCGACGGGGTGGCCGCGGGCGTCGAGGCGACGTACACCGACCCGGTGACCGGCACCGCGCATCGCGTGGCGATCAACTCCCCGCAGGTCGTCGCGGCCGCGGGCAGCCTGGAAACCCCGGCGCTGCTGCTGCGGTCGGGCATCGGCGGCCCCGCCGTCGGCACCGGCCTGCGGCTGCACCCGGCGACCCTCGTCAGCGGCATCTACGACGACCGCCAGGAGCCCTGGTCCGGCCCCGCCATGGCCGGCGTGATGAACGAGTTCGCCGAGGCCCACGACGGGCACGGCTACCTCATCGAATGCGTGCAGCACCTGCCGGGCCTGTTCACCGCCACCGTGCCGTGGCTGTCCGGGGCTCAGCACAAGGAACTCGCCCGGCAGTACCAGAACCGCGCCGACTGGGTCGTGCTGGTCAAGGACCGCGGCGACGGCAGCGTCACCATCGACGCCGACGGTGAGGCGGTGCACTGGTACCCGTTCACCGACGAACTCGACCGCCGCCACTTCCGGGAGGGCATCGAGACGTCCATCCGCATGCACGCCGCCGCGGGCGCGCAGCAGATTTACGCGGCGGGCCAGCCGTTCGCACCCTGGCAGCGCGGCGAGGACCTGGAGGCGTTCATCGAGAAGGTCAACCAGCTGCCGATCGGGCCCGGTGGCACCCCGGTGTTCAGCGCGCACCAGATGAGCAGCGCGCGGATGGGTGCCGACCCGCAGACGTCGGTCGCCAAGCCGTCGGGGGAGCTGCACGACACCCCGGGTGTCTGGATCGCCGACGCCAGCGCCATGCCGACCTGTTGCGGCGTGAACCCCATGATCACCGTCATGGCCGTCGCCCGCCGGACCGCCACCAACATGCTCTGACCCATCTCCCGCGCCCAGCACGGGCGCACCACCTCCCGCGAGCGGGCGTGTCTGCACGCCGACACACCGTGTCAGGCGTGCATTCCGCGCCCGCTCGCGGGCGTCGAGCGTCCCCAAAATGCCCAGCTCGGACCACCGGACGGAGGACGTCCGAAGCGACGGTGTAAGGATGGAGGGCGTGCGTGTCGCCGTCCTGTCGGTCCATACCTCGCCGCTGGCCCAACCGGGCACCGGCGATGCCGGCGGTATGAACGTGTACGTCCTGCAGAGTGCCCTCGAATTGGCGCGCCGCGGTGTCGAGGTGGAGATCTTCACCCGGGCCACGTCGTCGACCGACGCGCCGGTCGTCCGGGTGGCCCCCGGCGTCCTGGTGCGCAACATCGTCGCCGGCCCGTTCGAGGGCCTGGACAAGTACGACCTGCCGACGCAGCTGTGCGCCTTCACCGCGGGTGTCCTGCGCGTCGAGGCCAATCACGAGCCCGGCTACTACGACATCGTGCACTCGCACTACTGGCTGTCCGGCCAGGTGGGTTGGCTGGCCTCGGACCGGTGGGCGGTGCCGCTGGTGCACACCGCGCACACCTGGGCCGCGGTGAAGAACCTGTCGCTGGCCGAAGGCGATACGCCGGAGCCGGCGCTGCGCGCGGTCGGCGAGCAGCAGGTGGTCGACGCCGCCGACCGGTTCATCGTCAACACCGAAGACGAAGCGCAGCAACTGGTTTCGCTGCACCACGCGGACCCGGCCCGCATCGACGTGGCCTATCCGGGTGTCGACCTGACGACGTTCACGCCCGGAGACAAGGCCGAAGCCCGTGCGGCACTGGGGCTTTCGCCCGACGAACAGGTGGTCGCCTTCGTCGGCCGCATCCAGCCACTGAAGGCACCTGACGTGCTGTTGCGCGCGGCGGCCAAGCTGCCCGACGTGCGCGTCGTGGTCGCCGGCGGTCCGTCGGGCAGTGGCCTGGCCGTACCCGACGGCCTGGTTTCCCTCGCCGACGAGCTGGGTATCACCGACCGTGTGACATTCCTGCCGCCGCAGTCCCGTGACCAGCTGGTGAACGTGTTCCGTGCCGCGGATCTCGTTGCGGTACCGAGCTATTCGGAGTCGTTCGGCCTCGTCGCCGTCGAGGCGCAGGCCTGCGGAACGCCGGTGGTGGCCGCCGCGGTCGGCGGGCTGCCCGTCGCGGTGCGCGACGGCGTCAGCGGCGTCCTCGTGCAAGGCCACGATCCGGTCGATTGGGCCAACGCCATCGGGCGCACGCTGGAAATGGGTCCGGAATCCCTGCGCGAGGGTGCTCTGCAGCACGCTGCAACGTTCTCGTGGGCGCACACCGTGGACGCGCTGCTGGCCGGCTACACGCGCGCGATCGCCGACTACCGCGGCCGTCGTCCCCGCCGTGATGCCGCGGCCCGCCGCAGCCGCCGGTTCCTGATCCGCCGGGGCGTGCGCGCATGACGACCTCCGCCACGGTCACCCAGTTGATCGAAGAGACCCTGCGCGCACACGAACTCGACTTCTCCCACCACGACGGGGGAGTGCACGGCCGGCCCGGCATCGTCGTCGCGCTGCCCGGCGAGCGCCGGCTGACCACCAACACTCTGCTCAGCGTCGGTGAGCACGGCGTGCGCCTGGAGGCGTTCGTCTGCCGCAAGCCCGACGAGAACTTCGAGGGCGTCTACAAGTACCTGCTGCGCCGCAACCGGCGGTTGTACGGCATGGCCTACACGCTGGACAACATCGGCGACATCTACCTGGTGGGCCGGATGGCGTTGCACGCGGTGACCCCCGACGAGATCGACCGGCTGATGGGCCAGGTCATCGAGGCCGTCGACTTCGACTTCAACACGTTGCTCGAGTTGGGGTTCCGCTCGTCGATCGAGAAAGAGTGGAAGTGGCGGCTGGCCCGCGGGGAGTCGCTGAAGAACCTCAAGGCATTCGAGCACCTGCGGCCGGAGTAGGGCCGCGCGGGTCCGGCGCGTCGGGGTTGGGCGTGTCGCGCTTCTGGGGACATGTTCGATCTGAACCCGTCAACTTTCCTTGACGGTCAAGGAAAGTTGACGGGTTCCAGCGAAACATCAGCGGAGACAGAGCCCGCGGCCGCGCGTCGTACTCGTTGAGGCTGCGTCGAGGGCTCGGCTCCCTCGGCTTTTCCGCCGCCGCCGCAGTGTCAGCGCGCCTCAGCATTGGCTCCCGGGTGCGGCGAGAGCCAAAGACCCGCACGTGAGAAGATGCAGGCCATGCCGACCTTGATCCTGCTGCGTCACGGCGAGAGCCAGTGGAACGAGAAGAACCTGTTCACCGGTTGGGTCGACGTCGACCTCACCGACAAGGGCCGGGCCGAGGCCGTCCGAGGCGGAAAGCTGCTGGTCGAGCAGGGCGTGCTGCCGGACGTGCTGTACACGTCGCTGCTGCGCCGGGCGATCACCACCGCGAACCTGGCGCTGGACGCCGCCGACCGGCACTGGATTCCCGTACATCGCGACTGGCGCCTCAACGAGCGGCACTACGGCGCGCTGCAGGGCCTCGACAAGGCCGAGACGCTGGCCAAGTACGGCCAGGACCAGTTCATGTCGTGGCGCCGCAGCTACGACACCCCGCCGCCCCCGATCGAGAAGGGCAGCACCTACAGCCAGGACGGCGACCCGCGGTACGCCGGCATCGACGCACCGCTGACCGAATGCCTCGCCGACGTCGTCAAGCGGTTCGTGCCGTACTTCGAGGAGACCATCGCGCCCGACCTCAAGGCCGGTAAGACCGTCCTGATCGCCGCGCACGGCAACTCGCTGCGGGCGCTGGTGAAGTACCTCGACGGCATGTCGGACGACGAGATCACCGGTCTGAACATCCCCACGGGCATCCCGCTGAAGTACGAACTGGACGAAAATCTGAAGCCGACGGTGCCCGGCGGCGAATACCTCGACCCCGAGGCGGCCGCGGCGGGGGCTGCCGCCGTCGCCGCGCAGGGCGCCAAACAGCACTGACGCCGCGAACAGCCGGTGAACTGCGGTTAACGCCAGTGAAACACCTGGATTTGTACGTGTGACTTGTACCGATCTGGCCGCTCGCTGCTGGGATGACGTTCACCTGATGCGTACGATTTGCCCGTGAGCTTGTCGTACGTGCTGCCTCTGGTGGCCGCCACGGCGCTGCTCGCGTTGGCTCTGGGCATCGCGATCGGCATGCGGTGGGTGCCGCGGCTGAACGAGCGCCGCGAGCGCCGCACTGCCGAGCAGTCCGGGCTTACGGTGTCGGAGATGTTCGCGCACATCGTGTCCATGTCCCCGCTGGGGATGGCGGTCGTCGACACCTACCGCGACGTCGTCTACACCAACGGCCTGGCCAAGGACCTCGGCCTGGTGCGGGACCGGCTGCTCGACGACCGGGCTTGGGAGGCCGCGCAGCAGACCCTGGCCACCGGCGAGGACGTCGAGTTCGATCTCTCGCCGGCCAAACGGGCCACACCGGGCCGCTCGCGGCTGGCGGTGCGGGGCCTGGCGCGTCAGCTGACGGAAGAGGACGGCCGGTTCGCGGTGGTCTACGTCAACGACCAGTCCGAACAGGCCCGCATGGAGGCCAGCCGCCGCGACTTCGTCGCCAACGTCAGCCACGAACTCAAGACGCCCGTCGGCGCCATGGGTCTGCTGGCCGAGGCGCTGCTGGCGTCCTCGGAGGACCAGGACATGGTCAACCGGTTCGCCGAGAAGATCGTCACCGAGTCGAACCGGCTGGCCAACATGGTCGGTGAACTGATCGAGCTGTCCCGGCTGCAGGGCGCAGAGCCGCTGCCGCACCTGGACGCCGTGGACGTGGATTCTGTTGTCGCCGAGGTCGTTTCGCGCCACAAGGTGGCCGCCGACAACGCCGATATCGCGATCACCACGGACGCGCCGCGTGGTTATCAGGTGCTGGGCAGTGAGACCCTGCTGGCGACGGCGCTCGCGAACCTGGTGTCCAACGCAATCTCCTACTCGCCCAAGGGTTCCCAGGTGTCGATCAGTCGGCGCCGGTACGGCGACAATGTCGAGATCGCGGTGACCGACCGCGGCATCGGTATCGAAAAAGCCGATCAGGAACGGGTTTTCGAACGATTCTTCCGCGTCGACAAGGCGCGGTCCCGGGCCACCGGCGGCACCGGGCTTGGGTTGGCCATCGTCAAACACGTTGCGGCCAACCACAACGGAACCATCCGGCTGTGGAGTCAGCCGGGAACCGGATCGACGTTCACCTTGTCGATTCCGGCCTATCTCGACTCGGACGACGTGGATGTCGACGAGGGAGACGACCACTCATTGCCATCACAAGGAGGGCGACCAAACCAATGACCAGTGTGCTGATCGTGGAGGACGAGGAGTCCCTGGCCGATCCCTTGGCGTTCCTGTTGCGCAAAGAGGGTTTCGAGGCCACCGTCGTGACCGATGGTCCGTCGGCGTTGGCCGAATTCGACCGGGCCGGGGCCGACATCGTGCTCCTGGACCTGATGCTGCCCGGTATGAGCGGCACCGACGTCTGTAAGCAGCTGCGTTCGCGGTCCGGCGTACCGGTCATCATGGTGACCGCGCGCGACAGCGAGATCGACAAGGTCGTCGGCCTGGAACTCGGCGCCGACGATTACGTCACCAAGCCGTACTCGGCCCGCGAGCTCATCGCCCGCATCCGCGCCGTGCTGCGCCGTGGTGGCGAGTCCGACGACAACGTCGGCGCCGACGGCGTGCTGGAGGCCGGGCCGGTCCGCATGGACGTCGAGCGGCACATCGTGTCGGTCAACGGCGACGCCATCACGCTGCCGCTCAAGGAGTTCGACCTGCTCGAGTACCTGATGCGCAACAGCGGGCGGGTGCTGACGCGTGGCCAGTTGATCGACCGGGTCTGGGGTGCCGACTACGTCGGTGACACCAAGACCCTCGACGTCCACGTCAAACGGCTGCGGTCCAAGATCGAGGCCGACCCGGCCAACCCGGTGCACCTCGTCACCGTTCGCGGGCTGGGTTACAAGCTCGAGGGCTAGTTCCCCTCGCGGCTATTTCTTGGCGGCCTTCGGCGCTTTCGGGGCCTCTGCCGCCGCGGTGGCCGGGTGGACGGCGATGAGCCCCAGCCCGGTCCGCCGCTTGCACAGGGCCGCCAGCTCGGCGTAGACCTTCGCGCCGAGCAGTTCGGTCAGCTCGGGCCCGTAGGACTCCCACACGGCCCGGGCGCCGACGTGCGCTGCCGGGTCGCCCGTGCAGTACCAGACCAGGTCGTGGCCGCCCTCGCCCCAGCCGCGCCGGTCGTATTCGGTGACGACGGTCCGCAGAATCTCGGTGCCGTCCGGCCGCGTCACCCAGTCCTGCGTGCGACGGATCGGCAGCTGCCAGCAGACCTCGGGCTTCATGGTCAGCGGCTCGACCCCGAGTTTGAGGGCCTTGCTGTGCAGTGCGCAGCCGATCCCGCCGGCGAAACCCGGCCGGTTCAGGAAGATGCACGAGCCCTTGTACTTGCGAGTCCGCAGGTTGGGCTTGTCGTCGTATTCGTCCATCTCGAGGTAGCCCTTGCGGCCCAGGCCCTTCTCCCGGAACTGCCAGTCCTCGTCGGTCAGCAGCTTGACCGACTCCTCGAGCTGCGCGACGTCGTCGTCATCGGCCATGAAGGCGCCGTGGCTGCAGCAGCCGTCGTCGGGCCGTCCTTCGACGGTGCCCTGGCACGCCGGCGTCCCGAAGACACATGTCCACTTCGACAGCAGCCACGTCAGATCCGCGGCGATCAGGTGCTCCGGATTGTCAGGGTCGAAGAACTCCACCCACTCGCGGGCAAAGTCCAGTCCCACCTCGTGGGAACCGGGCTTCGAAGGCTCGCCGGCACTGTTCTGCGATGCGGTCACAGCACGCAACCGTAGACCCGTTACCGTGGTTTCCGTGCGATTGGGCGTCCTCGACGTGGGCAGTAACACCGTTCATCTGTTGGTAGTCGACGCGCGCCGTGGCGGGCACCCGACACCGATGAGTTCCACCAAGGCCTCACTGCGCCTTGCCGAGGCGATCGACGACACCGGCAAATTGACCCGCAAGGGCGCCGACAGCCTGGTCGCGACCGTCGACGAGTTCGCCAAGATCGCCACCAGCTCGGGGTGCGCGGAGTTTATGGCGTTCGCCACATCTGCGGTCCGGGATGCCACCAACTCCGAGGCGGTGCTGGCGCGGGTGCGGGCCGAGACCGGCGTCCAGCTGCAGGTCCTGTCCGGGGTCGACGAATCGCGGCTCACCTTTCTGGCCGTGCGCCGCTGGTACGGCTGGAGCGCGGGCCGCATCATCAACCTCGACATCGGCGGCGGATCGCTCGAGCTCTCGGGCGGTATCGACGAAGAACCCGACGTCGCGCTGTCGATGCCGCTGGGTGCGGGCCGTTTGACGCGCGAATGGCTGCAGGAGGATCCGCCCGGGCGGCGGCGCGTGGCGGTGCTGCGCGACTGGCTCGACAACGAGATTTCCGCCTCGGCGGCCAAGGTGCTGGCGGCCGGTACGCCGGAGCTCGCGGTCGCGACGTCGAAGACCTTCCGGTCGCTGGCCCGGCTCACCGGTGCGGCGCCGTCGGGCGCGGGACCGCGCGTGAAGCGCACGTTGACCGCCGCCGGCCTCAGACAGCTCATATCTTTCATCTCTAGGATGACCACGGCCGACAGAGCCGAACTGGAGGGGGTGAGTGCCGACCGCGCGCCACAGATCGTGGCCGGTGCGTTGGTGGCCGAGGCGACCATGCGAGCGCTGTCGCTCGACTCCGTGGACATCTGCCCGTGGGCGTTGCGGGAGGGTGTGATCCTGCGGAAACTCGACAGTGAAGCCGATGGAACCGACTTGGTGGAAACGTTCGCGGGATTGGCTCCCGCCAAAGGCGAGACACGATGACAGATTCAGACGACTTCTCGGCGACGCGACCGATCTCGGTCGCCGAGCTGCTGGCCAAGAACGGCACCATCGGTGCGCCGCCGGTCGGCGGCCGCCGGCGCCGCCGGCGGGGGAACAGCGACGCGGTGACCGTCGCCGAACTGACGGGCGAAATCCCGATCATCCGGCCGGAGACGCTGCACGCAGAGCCGGCGCAGGCCCCTGAGGCCCCGGCTCCGGAGGAAGCCGCTCCCGAGCCCGTCGCCGAACCCGAGCCCGTCGCCGAGCCGGAAGCGGAAGCCGCCGTCGAAGAGCCGCCTACCGCCGTCGAGGACGAGACGCCGTCCGCGGCCGACGAGATGGAGCCCGACGACACCGGGGTCCAGTACGTCGTCGACGAGGAGATGCTGCACACCGACATCGTCGAACCCGTGCCCGCGGACACCGCGGTGGTCGACGACTACGAGGACCACCTGCGCCGTCGTGACGCCGAGGCCGATCCGGTGGAGTTCGTGGCGCCGTCGCGCAAGCCCGCCTTCCGCTGGTCGTTCAAGCCGGTCCGCGGCGCCGAGGAGATGAGCCCCGACCCGGTCGACGAGGACCTGCCGGCCGACGCGGACATCGACGACGACCTGCTGTCGCTCACGGACGCGGAGCCCGTCGCCAAGCTCGACACCGGGGCCGTTCCCGTCGTCGAGGACGACGAGGACGTCCACGACACGGAGGCGCCGCAAGCCGCTCCCGAGGCGCCGCGGGAGCCGTCGCGTAATGGCCGCGCCGAGCGCTACGACGCCCTGTTCGGCGGCTTCGCGGCGGACGAGGACACCCGGCGCGAAGAGCTCGTCGCGGACCACGACGTGCCCGCTGCGGACGTCGACCACGACGAAGCCGACCACGAGGACGACGAGAAGTCCGGTTCCGGCCTGAAACGCGGCGCGTGGGTCGTCGGGCAGAGCCTGCTGGCGGTCGTCTTCGGCGCCGGCATGTTCTTCGCGTTCGACCAGCTGTGGCGCTGGAACCAGATCGTGGCGCTGATGCTCTCGATGCTGGTGATCCTCGGCCTGGTCGCCGGGATTCGCGTGATCCGGAAGGATCACGACCTGGCCAGTACGCTGATCGCGATTCTGGTCGGCGGTCTTGTCACGTTCGGACCCTTGGCACTGCTCTACTCAGCCTGAACCGGAGGCCTGTGCGTCCCGCCATCAAGGTAGGTCTGTCCACCGCGTCGGTCTATCCCTTGCGGACCGAGGCTGCCTTCGAGTACGCCGCCCGCCTCGGCTACGACGGTGTCGAGCTGATGGTGTGGGCCGAGCCCGTCAGCCAGGACATCGACGCCATCGAGCGGATGTCACAGCGCTGGGGGGTTCCGGTGCTCAGCGTCCACGCGCCGTGCCTGCTGATCTCGCAGCGCGTGTGGGGCTCCAACCCGATCCCGAAGCTCGAACGCAGCGTGCGGGCCGCCGAGCAGCTGGGTGCGCAGACGGTCGTCGTGCATCCGCCGTTCCGGTGGCAGCGCCGTTATGCCGAAGGTTTCTCCGACCAGGTCGCCGAGCTCGAGGCGTCGAGCGACGTCCTGGTCGCGGTCGAGAACATGTTCCCGTTCCGCACCGACCGGTTCTTCGGCACCGGCCAGCCGTCCATCGAGCGGATGCGTAAACGCGGCGGGACCCCGGGACCGGGGATCTCGGCGTTCGCGCCGTCCTACGACCCGCTGGACGGCAATCACGCCCACTACACCCTGGACCTGTCGCATTCGGCGACGGCGGGCACCGATGCCGTCGACATGGCGCGGCGCATGGGCAAGGGGCTGGTGCACCTGCATCTGTGCGACGGCAACGGCGCGTCCACCGACGAGCATCTGGTTCCCGGGCGCGGCAGCCAGCCGACGGTGCAGATCTGCCAGATGCTGGCCGCCAGTGAGTTCTCCGGACACGTCATCCTGGAGGTCACCACGTCGGCGGCACGCAACAACGCCGAGCGCGAGGCGCTGCTCGTCGAGTCGCTCGAATTCGCGCGGCGGCACCTGCTGCGCTGACCCCGCGCCGTCCTGGCATGCTGTCTCCCGTGGCGAGAATTGCGATCATCGGTGGCGGAAATATCGGCGAGGCCCTGCTGGCGGGGCTGTTGCAGTCAGGGCGGCAGGTCAAGGATCTCGTAGTCGCCGAGGCCAATTCGGCTCGTGCCGCGCAGCTCGCCGAGAAGTACTCCGTCCGGGTCACCGATGTCGCGGACGCCGCCGAGAACGCGGCCTACGTGATCGTGGCCGTCAAGCCCGACGCCGTCGAGGGCGTCGTCGAGACGCTGGCCGACGCGGCCGCGGACGCCGACAGCAGCAGCGTCGAGCAGGTCGTCGTGTCGGTGGCCGCGGGCGTCCCCACGGCCTTCTACGAAGCCAAGCTGCCGGCCGGTTCGCCGGTGGTCCGGGTCATGCCGAACACGCCGATGCTGGTCGGTGCGGGCATCACCGCGCTGTCGCGGGGCCGGTACGCGAACGACGCGCAGCTGGCCGAGGTGTCGGAGATCTTCTCCGCCGTCGGCGCGGTGCTGACGGTGCCCGAGAAGCAGATGGACGCGGTCACCGCGGTGTCCGGTTCGGGCCCTGCGTACTTCTTCCTGATGGTCGAGGCGGTCGTCGATGCGGGTGTCGCAGCGGGCCTCCCACGGCCCGTAGCAACCGAGCTGGCGGCCCAGACGATGGCCGGTGCGGCCGCCATGTTGCTCGATCGGATGACGGAATCCGGCCCTGGTTCCGCGGTCGGTCCGCTGGACACCAGCGCCGCACAATTGCGGGCTTCGGTGACCTCTCCGGGGGGCACTACCGCCGCTGGTCTGCGGGAACTCGAACGCGGTGGCCTGCGGTCTGCCGTCGCGAGTGCGGTCGAAGCCGCAAAAACACGGTCTGAGCAGCTAAGAATTACATCTGAGTAGTTCTAAGATTTCAGATTGATTACCCCACACCCGTCGCAATAACCACATTGGCCACGCTATTCTCCTTCTCGTAAGCACGCGTTGGTGCCAGCGGAGGGGAAGCCGCTGGAGCTGGCCGTGCCTGATTGATTGGGTTGCGATGACGTCTATGAACGGGCCATCGGCGCGTGACGGTGGCGATCAGCCACGAACGCAGTTCCTGACTGTTGCCGAGGTTGCGAGCCTTATGCGGGTCAGCAAGATGACGGTATACCGGCTGGTGCACAACGGAGAGCTGCCCGCGGTGCGTGTCGGCCGCTCATTTCGGGTGCACGCCAAGGCCGTGCACGACCTCCTCGAGTCGTCGTACCACGACGCGGGCTAGTCTCCGCGCGCCCGGCTGAGTGCTGCGTACCTCGGGTGCGCAGCACCGTATCCGCGACTTCGGCGTGATTTGCATCGATCAGCGCTGCAGGGCACGCCGAAATCGCTGATAGGCGGGCGTATCCAGCAGGCGTTTTCGTGGCGGGAAACCCGGCCGGGTAAAGTGGCGGGGTTGGTTTCACACCGATCTTCACGGATCGACGTCTAGTAGCGGAGACTTCAAAGTCTATGGGTTCAGTCATCAAGAAGCGGCGTAAGCGCATGTCGAAGAAGAAGCACCGCAAGCTGCTTCGTCGCACCCGGGTTCAGCGCAGAAAACTCGGTAAGTAGTTCTCAGCGCTCGTTTGCGTCGCCCACTAGGCTGACCAAATGGATGCCGACGGACGCCCCGGAAGCCGGCCCACAGCGCCGGGCGGAAGCGATTCCGGCCCGGACATCCCCGAGACCCTGCACCACCCCAAGGTGGTGCTGGTAACGGGTGCGTGCCGGTTCCTGGGCGGATATCTGACAGCCAGACTCGCTCAGAACCAGCTCATCGAGCATGTGATCGCGGTCGACGCGATCACGCCGAGCAAGGACATGTTGCGGCGTATGGGCCGCGCGGAGTTCGTCCGCGCGGACATCCGCAACCCGTTCATCGCCAAGGTGATCCGGAACGGCAACGTCGACACCGTCGTCCACGCGGCGGCGGCGTCCTACGTGCCGCAGTCCGGTCGCGCTGCGCTCAAAGAGCTCAACGTCATGGGCGCGATGCAGTTGTTCGCGGCCTGTCAGAAGGCGCCTTCGGTCCGCCGGGTGATCCTCAAGTCGACATCGGAGATCTACGGGTCCAGCCCGCGTGATCCGGTGATGTTCACCGAGGACAGCAGTGCCCGTCGCCCACCGGGGGAGGGCTTCGCCCGGGACAGCATCGACATCGAGGGCTACGCACGCGGTCTCGCGCGGCGCCGGCCCGACATCGCGGTCACGATCCTGCGGCTGGCCAACATGATCGGTCCGGCCATGGACACCGCGCTGTCGCGGTACCTGGCGGGCCCGTTGGTGCCGACCGCGTTCGGGCACGACGCCCGGTTGCAATTGCTGCACGAGCAGGACGCCCTCGGGGCGCTGGAGCGCGCCACCCTGGTGGGGCGGGCCGGCACCTTCAACATCGGGGCGTCGGGCATCATCCTGATGAGCCAGGCCATTCGCCGGTCCGGCCGCATCGGGTTGCCGCTCGCCGGCCCCACGATGTGGGTGCTCGACGCCTGGCGACGAGCGACCGCGGGCGTCGAACTGGACCGCGAACAGTCCGACTACATGCGCTATGGCCGGGTCATGGACACCACACGGATGACGAGGGAACTCGGCTATACCCCAAAGTGGACGACCATGGAGGCTTTTGACGATTACGTTTCAGGCCGCGCGCTGACGCCCATTATCGACCCAGGGTGGGTAGGCTCAGTGGAGCGTCGTGCAGTGGCCGCAGCGCAGCGGTGGGGACGCTGATTTCGCAAGTTTTTGATGGTGGGAGATATTGACGTGGCGGGCGAATCTAAAGCCAAAGTCATTCCGCTCCATTCGAATTCGACACGCGCTGCTGCGCAACGTCGGGCATCGAAGCGGGATGCAACGCTGCGACATCCTTCGCTGTTGACCGACCCCGGGACCCGCGCATCGGCTGAGCAGATTGCTGCCGTGGTCCGGGAGATCGACCAGCACCGGTTTGCCGCGGCCGGCGCTGCGGCCGACGAGGGGCCCAATGAACTGGCCCAACGCATAAGTGCCGCTTCGGATTTCATCCGTAAGCGACTGACCGGCGACTACCGTGTCGACGAATTCGGTTTTGACCAGCATCTCAACAATGCGGTCTTTCTTCCTTTGCTGCGAACACTTTTCAATTCGTGGTTCCGTGTCGAGGTATCCGGCATCGAGAATTTGCCGGACGACGGCGCAGCATTGGTCGTGGCAAACCATGCGGGCGTATTGCCGTTCGACGGATTGATGACGTCGGTCGCCGTGCACGACAAGCACCCGAAGCACCGGGACCTGCGGCTGCTGGCCGCCGACCTCGTTTTCGACCTGCCGGTGGTGGGCCAGGCCGCGCGCAAGGCCGGCCACACCATGGCCTGCACCGCCGACGCCCACCGGCTGCTCGAGGCCGGCGAGCTGACCGCCGTGTTCCCCGAGGGGTACAAGGGTCTCGGCAAGCCGTTCAAGGACCGGTACAAGCTGCAGCGGTTCGGCCGCGGCGGCTTCGTCTCGGCGGCGCTGCGCTCGGGTGCGCCCATCGTGCCGTGCTCGATCGTCGGCTCCGAGGAGATCTACCCCAAGATCGGCGACGTGAAGCTGCTGGCCCGCCTGCTCGGACTGCCGTACTTCCCGCTGACGCCGCTGTTCCCGCTCGCCGGGCCCATCGGACTCCTGCCGCTGCCGTCGAAGTGGTACATCCAGTTCGGCGAGCCCATCTCGACGGCCGACTACGACGAGTCCGCCGCCGACGATCCGATGATCACTTTCGAGCTGACCGACCAGGTGCGCGCGACCATTCAGCAGACGCTGTACCAGCTGCTCGCCAATCGCCGCGGCACGTTCCTGTAGGCGCCAGTTGTTGAGTGTGCGCTGGCGCTGATGTTTTTCGAGTGCCGCTCGGCATGGAGGCACGGTCAACTCGCTCTGCGGTGAGGGTGCGCGCCACTCGGGGCATTTCCGCCGTGTGTACAGGATCAACATCGCGGGCGTGGTCTGCCATGCTGACCCTGTAGTCAGGGTGCCGGTTACTCGACCTTTTCCGCCGTTTGTACAGGATCAACGGCAGCCGGGGTTCGGGTCTGCGGTGAGGGTGCGCGTTACTCGAGCTTTTCCGGCCTGGAAACAGGGTGAACTCACGCTGCGGTGACGGCAGTGGCTACTCCGGCGATCGGCGCAGACGCACAGTCAACTCGCCAGACAACTCGCGCGAAGGTTCAACCCTTTTGCGCGGCAACCATTTTCGCGATGGCGGCGTCGCGGGCCGCGGCGATCTGCGCGCTGACCTCGCCGGCTTCGTCGTCGTTCTGGGCCTCGCCCAGCATGGTGACGATGCTCGTCATGATCGGCTCACCGGCGTCGTCGGTGACCTCGGCGCGAATCTCGGCGATCACCGTGCCGTGCGACTCGATCACCGAGTCCAGGTACGAGTCGAACCACAGCCGGTCGCCGACCCGGATCGGGCGGTGGAAGATCAGCTTCTGGTCGCGGTGCAACACCCGCTCCAGGTTGATCGGCACGTCGAACTGGTTGAAGAGCTCGAGCTGGACCCGCCGGCCCGCGACGGCGATGAACGTCAGCGACGCGATCAGGGTGTCCGAGCCGCACTCAGCGGCCGCTTCCTCGGAGAAATGGGCCGGGTGATCGTCCTGGACCGCCTGCGCGAACTCCTTGACCTTCTCGCGGCCGACCTCGAAGTAATCCGGGTACCGGAAGTGGGTTCCGATGATGTCGTCCGCAATGCCCATGGCGCGTGAGCCTATCAGCGTTCGCGGGGCTGACCTGCGCGCTACGCCTGGGGTGTGGTGGCAGCGCGGTCCCTAGTTGCTCTTGCGCGACGCCATGGCCGCCAGCGCTCCGCCGACCGCGCCCAGGGCCAGCGCCGAGGGCACCCCGATGCGGGCGGCCTTGCGGGCGGTCCGGAAATCGCGGATCTCCCAGCCGCGTTCGCGCGCGACGTCGCGCAGCGCGGCGTCGGGGTTGATCGCGACGGCGGTGCCGACCAGCGACAGCATCGGCACGTCGTTGAAGCTGTCCGAGTAGGCGGTGCAGCGGCGCAGGTTCAGGCCCTCGCGAATGGCGAGCTGACGCACGGCGTGCGCCTTGCCGACCCCGTGCAGGATGTCGCCGACCAGCCGGCCGGTGAAGACGCCGTCGACCGACTCGGCGACGGTGCCCAGTGCGCCCGTCAGCCCCAGCTTGCGGGCGATGGTCTGCGCCAGCTCCATCGGCGTCGCGGTGACGAGCCAGACCTGCTGGCCGGCGTCGAGGTGCATCTGCGCCAGCGCCCGGGTGCCCTGCCAGATCTTGTCGGCGATGATCTCGTCGTAGATCTCGTCGCCGAGGGCTTCCAGTTCCGCGGTCTGCCGGCCCTCGATGAAGGACAGCGCCTTGCGTCGACCGGCGGCGACGTCGTCGCTGTTCTCCTTGCCGGTGACCTGAAACTTGGCCTGCGCGTAGGCGAAGCGGGCCAGGTCCGAGTATTTGAAGTAGTCGCGGGCGGCCAGGCCGCGGGCGAAGTGCACCAGCGACGAGCCGTGCACCAGCGTGTTGTCGACGTCGAAGAACGCCGCCGCGGTGAGGTCGGGCGGTGGCGGGAGCACCGGGGCGGCGGGTTCGTCGGCTCCGGAATCACGCTCGGCGGCATCGAGTTCAGCGGCGTCATCAGCTCCGGAGGGCACGGGCGTGCCCGTGGGCTCGTCGGCAGTCACGGGGCTGGATTCGGACACGGTTCAACAGTAGGTCACGCCATACTGTTGCGCGTGGATCGATCAGGGAACAGCCACCGCGTGACGTTGCTCACCCGGGCCGGCTGCAGCATGTGCGAGCGCGCGGCGGCTCAGCTGGTGGAGTTGTCCGACGAGCTCGGATTCGTCCTGACGAGCACGGACGTCGATGTCCTGGCCGCGGCGGGGGACACGGCCCTGCGCGCGGAATTCGGCGATCGGCTGCCCGTGGTGCTCCTCGATGACGTTGAGCACAGCTACTGGGAGGTCGACGAGGAGCAGCTGCGGGCCGACCTGGCAGGTTGACCGGGCGAAGCAGTCCGCTCGGCACGTGTGCCCCGGGGCCGGGCGTGCGTATAGCAAATTTGGTCGGCGGGCTGGTGAGCGGCTAGCTTTGATGGCGTTCCTGCGGCCAGAAGAGGCCCGGGAAACCTTCTTGCCCAACGGAGGTGCTACGAGGTGATGAGGCCGTGAGCGTCCTGCTGTTCGGGGTTTCACACCGCAGCGCGCCGGTTTCCGTGATCGAGCAGCTCAGCACCGACGAGGCCGAACAGGCCAAGATCATCGAGTTGCTGCTGCAGTCCTCTCTGGTCACCGAGGCCATGGTGCTCTCCACCTGTAACCGGGTCGAGGTGTACGCGGTGGTCGACGCCTTCCACGGCGGGCTCTCGGTGATCGGCTCGGTGCTCTCCGAGCGGTCCGGCATGTCGCTGCAGGATCTCACCAGGTACGCCTACGTGCGGTACGCCGAGGCGGCCGTCGAGCATCTGTTCGCCGTCGCCAGTGGCCTGGACTCGGCCGTCATCGGTGAGGCGCAGGTGCTGGGCCAGGTGCGCCGCGCCTACACGTCGGCCGAGGCGCACCAGACCGTAGGCCGGACCCTGCACGAGCTGTCGCAGCGGGCGCTGTCGGTCGGCAAGCGCGTGCATTCCGAGACCGGGATCGACGCCGCCGGTGCCTCGGTGGTGTCGGTGGCGCTCGACATGGCCAAGTCCAAGCTCACCTCGCTGACCGGGCTGAACGCCGCCGTGATCGGCGCCGGCTCCATGGGCGCCCTGGCCGCCGCGCATCTGACGCGCGCCGGGATCGCCCGCGTCGAGGTCGTGAACCGCTCGCTGCCGCGGGCCGAGCGCATGGTCGAGAACTTGAAGGCCCACGGCGTCGAAGCCGCCGCGCACACCCTGGACGACATCGCCGTCGCGCTGGGTAATGCCGACGTCGTCGTCGCGTGTACCGGCGCGGTGCGTCCGGTGGTGTCGTTGGCCGACGCGCACCGCGGACTGATGAACCGCCCGGAGCACCGCCAGCTGGTGATCTGCGACCTGGGCATGCCCCGCGACGTCGACGGCGCGATTGCTGGCCTGCCGGGCGTGCACATGATCGACATGGACCGCATCCAGCGGGAACCGTCGGCCCGGGCTGCTGCCTCGGACGCCGAAGCGGCCCGTTCGATCGTCGCCGCGGAGGTCGCCAGCTACCTGGCCGGCCAGCGGATGGCCGAGGTCACCCCGACCGTCACCGCCCTGCGCCAGCGGGCCGCGGACGTCGTCGAGGCGGAGTTGTTGCGGCTCGACAACCGGGTTCCGGGACTCGACGCCGCTCACCGGGACGAGGTCGCCAAGACCGTGCGTCGGGTGGTGGACAAGTTGCTGCACGCGCCGACGGTGCGGGTCAAGCAGCTGGCCAGCGCGCCCGGCGGTGACACCTACGCCGAGGCGCTACGGGAGCTGTTCGAGCTCGACCCGCAGGCCATCGACGCGGTGTCGGCTGGCGAACTGCCTTTGATGGCACCAGATTTGGCGGCCGGCGAGCCGCATTCCCACCACGACAAGGCTGAGTAACCCGGTTTGGTATCCACCCTCGAAAACGTTGTCCGGATCGGCACCAGGGGCAGCCTTCTGGCGACCACACAGGCCGGCACCATCCGTGACGCCCTGGTAGCTCTGGGGCAGCCCGCGGAGCTGGTCATCATCAGCACCGACGGCGACCGGTCGCAGGCGCCCGTCGCCGAGATCGGCATCGGTGTGTTCACCGCCGAACTGCGGCACGCCATGGCCGACGGCCGCATCGACGTCGCGGTGCACTCGTACAAGGATTTGCCGACGGCGCCCGACGAGCGTTTCGTCATCGCCGCCGTGCCGCCGCGCGAAGACCCGCGGGACGCTCTTGTGGCGCGCGACGGATTGGTGCTCGGAGAGTTGCCGGCGGGCTCTGTGATCGGCACGTCGAGCCCGCGACGGGCCGCACAGCTTAGAGCACTGGGTCTCGGTTTGGAAATCCGCCCCCTACGAGGCAACCTAGATACCAGGTTGAACAGGGTAAGTAGTGGTGATCTCGACGCTGTTGTCGTCGCCCGAGCGGGTCTGGCCCGTATCGGACGGCTCGATGCCGTCACCGAGAGCCTCGAGCCGGTGCAGATGTTGCCAGCGCCGGCGCAGGGCGCCCTCGCGGTCGAGTGCCGAGTGGGTGACACCGAGCTGGCGACGCTGCTGGGAAAGCTGGACGATCCCGACACGCGTGCCGCGATCACTGCCGAACGAGTCCTGTTGGCCGAACTGGAGGCGGGTTGTTCCGCGCCGGTGGGTGCGATCGCTGAAGTGGTCGAGTCCATCGACGAGGACGGCCGAGTCTTCGAAGAGCTGTCGTTGCGCGGTTGCGTGGCGGCTCTGGACGGATCCGACGTGATCCGGGCGTCCGGGATCGGGACCCCCGAACGGGCACGGGAGCTGGGGCTCTCGTTGGCCGCGGAGTTGTTCGACCTGGGTGCGCGCGACGTGTTGGATCAGCGGACTGTAGAGCGGGAGTGAGAGATGACGACCCGAGTGCGTAAGCAGCACAAGCCTGGCCGCATCACCTTTGTCGGTTCCGGCCCCGGTGACCCGGGCCTGTTGACGACGCGTGCGCGGAACGTCTTGGCGCATGCGGCGTTGGTTTTCACCGACCCTGATGTGCCCGAGGCGGTGCTGGCGCTGATCGGTACCGATCTGCCGCCGACGTCCGGGCCGCACCCGGCCGACGCCGAGCCGGCCGCCGAACCGAAGGCTGACGAGGCCGCGGCCGACAAGGCCCCGGCCGCCGCGCCCACCATGACGTTCCCGCACGGTGTCGACGTCCGTCCCGCGCTGGGCGACCCCACCGAGGTGGCCAAGCTGCTCATCGCCGAGGCGAAGACCGGCGTCGATGTGGTGCGTCTGGTCGCCGGCGACCCGCTGTCGGTCGACTCCGTCATCACCGAGGTGAACGCGCTGGCCAAGACCGCGGCGCACTTCGAGCTGGTGCCCGGCCTGCCGTCGTCGACGGCGGTGCCGACCTACGCGGGTCTGCCCGTCGGTTCGTCGCACACCGTGGCCGACGTCCGTGGTGACGTCGACTGGGCCGCGCTGGCTGCGGCTCCCGGGCCGCTGATCCTGCACGCGACGGTGTCGCACCTGCCGGACGCCGCCCGCACCCTGATCGAATACGGCCTCACCGACAGCACCCCGTGCGTCGTGACCGCCAACGGCACCACCTGCCAGCAGCGGTCCATCGAGACCACGCTGGCCGGGCTGCTGGACAAGGCCGTGCTGGAGAAGCCCGTCGGCCCTGAGCCGGTCGGTCCGCTGGCGGGCCCGCTGGTCGTGACCATCGGCAAGACCGTGGCGCACCGGGCCAAGCTGAACTGGTGGGAGAGCCGCTCGCTGTACGGCTGGACCGTGCTGGTGCCGCGCACCAAGGACCAGGCCGGCGAGATGAGCGATCGACTGGTGGGCCACGGCGCCCTGCCGATCGAGGTGCCGACCATCGCGGTCGAGCCGCCGCGCAGCCCCGCCCAGATGGAGCGTGCGGTCAAGGGTCTGGTCGACGGCCGCTTCCAGTGGGTCGTGTTCACCTCCACCAACGCGGTGCGTGCGGTGTGGGAGAAGTTCAACGAGTTCGGTCTGGACGCCCGCGCGTTCTCCGGTGTGAAGATCGCGTGTGTCGGTCAGGCCACCGCGGACAAGGTGCGCGCGTTCGGCATCAACCCCGAGCTGGTGCCCGCCGGTGAGCAGTCGTCGCTGGGCCTGCTGGACGAATTCCCGGACTACGACGACATTTTCGACCCGGTGAACCGTGTGCTGCTGCCGCGTGCCGACATCGCCACCGAGACGCTGGCCGAGGGCCTGCGCGAGCGCGGCTGGGAGATCGAGGACGTCACGGCCTACCGCACCGTCCGGGCGGCACCGCCACCGGCGCACACCCGCGAGATGATCAAGACCGGTGGTTTCGACGCCGTGTGCTTCACCTCGAGCTCCACGGTGCGCAACCTGGTCGGTATCGCCGGAAAGCCGCACGCCCGGACCATCGTCGCCTGCATCGGCCCGAAAACCGCTGAAACCGCAGCCGAATTCGGCCTGCGCGTGGACGTGCAGCCGGAGACCGCCGCCGTCGGCCCGCTGGTCGAGGCGCTGGCCGAGCACGCCGCTCGCCTGCGCGCCGAGGGTGCGTTGCCGCCTCCGCGCAAGAAGAGCCGGCGCCGCTAAACTCGATCGAAACGGCATTCCAGCAGGCGGGTACTCGCACTCTGCCTGCCGGAATGCGGTTTCGGCGAACGAGGAGGCATTCCTGTGTCCTATCCACGGCATCGGCCGCGGCGACTGCGGACCACCCCGGCATTGCGCCGTCTGGTGTCCGAAACCTCGCTGGAGCCACGGCATCTGGTGCTGCCGCTGTTCGTCGCCGACGGGCTCGCCGAGCCGCGTCCGATCAGCGCGATGCCCGGTGTCGTGCAGCACACCCGGGAGTCGCTGCGCCGCGCCGCGGCCGAAGCCGTCGAGGCCGGTGTCGGTGGGCTGATGCTGTTCGGCATCCCGTGCGACGGTGACAAGGACGCCACCGGCTCCGAGGGCGTCAACCCCGACGGCATCCTGAATGTGGCGCTGCGCGACCTGAATTCGGACCTGGGCGACGCGACGGTGCTGATGGCCGACACCTGCCTGGACGAATTCACCGATCACGGGCATTGCGGCGTGCTGGACGTGCACGGCCGCGTCGACAACGACGCCACCAACGAGCAGTACATCAAACTCGCCGTGGCGCAAGCGCATTCGGGCGCACATGTCGTCAGTCCCAGCGGCATGATGGACGGTCAGGTCGCGGCGATCCGCGACGGGCTGGACCACGCCGGGCACAGCGATGTCGCGATCCTGGCCTACGCCGCCAAATTCGCGTCGGCGTTCTACGGCCCGTTCCGCGAGGCGGTCGGCTCGAGCCTGCAGGGCGATCGTCGTACCTACCAACAGGATCCGGGCAACGCCCGCGAAGCGGTGCGCGAAATCGAGCTGGACCTCGCCGAAGGCGCCGACATGGTGATGGTCAAGCCGGCGATGAGCTACCTGGATGTGGTGCGCGCCGCTGCCGAGATTTCGCCGGTACCCGTTGCGGCGTACCAGATTTCGGGTGAGTACGCGATGATCAGCGCAGCCGCCGCCAACGGCTGGATCGACCTGCGGTCCTCGGTCCTGGAGTCGCTGGTCGGCATTCGGCGCGCCGGCGCCGACATCGTCCTCACGTACTGGGCGACGGACGTCGCGGGCTGGCTGCGGTGAACCCACTCAACCCGCACGACCCGCAGAACCCCTACCACCCGCAGTACCCGCCGCAACAGGGTCCGGGGCCCGATGGGCCCGCACCCGAGCCGCACGAGATGCCGCAGGACGTCGTCACCGGTTTCTGGCTGTGGACGGCCGCGCTGCCGCTGTCGGTGATCGGCTACGTCATCAACCTGCTGACGACGCCCGAGCGGGAGGTGTCGGGCTACGCGTACGCGGTGTCCGGCCTGATGCTGTTCATCATCGTGGTCCTGGTGGCCACGTTCCTGGTGCTGCTGCGCCAGGGCTACCGGTGGGCGCGCAGCATCCTCACCGGCGGGTCGGCGGCCACGATCCTGTACCTGACCACCAACCTGTTCGCCAACTACCACGGTGCGGCCGCGGCGCTGGGCTACGCGGTGTGCGGCATCGGCGGCGCCGTGCTGATCGGCGGCGGCGTGTACCTGCTGCACCGCCCCGATTCGAACGCCTACTTCGTCCGCTAACTTCCCGCGAGCGGCCGTGTCTGTACGGCGGCGCGCCGCGCGAAGCGTGCATTTCGGGGCCGCTCGCGGGCGCCCAGGTCGACGTGAACGCACATGTGGCCCGCTAGGCTGGCCCGGATATGACTGAGCCCACGCCCTCCGCGCCCGCCCGTCCGCAGGCCGTCACGGTCGCTTTCTGGTGCTGGGTGGTGGCCGCGGTGCTGCTGATGGTCGGCGGCATGTTGACCGCCACCGCGGAGGTGCCCGCCGCCTACCGTGGCCTGGTTCTGGGCTTCGGCGCCATCACCGCCCTCGCCGGCGCCGCCATGGCTTTTTCCGCCGGCCGGGCCCGCTCGGGGGACAACCGGTTTCGTCGGGCCGCGGTCGCGTTGTCCATGGCGATCGTGATCGTCGTCGGCCTCCTCGCACTGCTGGGAGTGGCGCAGCTGCTGTCGTTGTTGGCGCTGCTGCCGCTGATCGGCGGCACGGTCTCGATCACCCGGCCGGCGGCGCAGACGTGGTTCGACGGAAAGGCCAACGCATGACGGACGCGCCGACTGACACCGACGCCGAGCAGATTCTCTTCCACGAGGTCGGTGCCAGCTGGTGGTGGTTGGCGCTCGGTCCGTTCTCCGGTGCCTCCATCGCGGCGACGCAGCTGTGGTCGGCGCACCGGGTGGACCCGCTGGTGCCGGTGGTGTTCCTCGTCCTGGTCACCGGGTTCCTGGGGTTGCAGGTCAAGGCGGCGCGGCTGCACACCTCGGTCGAGCTGACGCCCGAGTACCTGCGGCAAGGCACCGAGTCCGTGCGGGTCGCGGACATGATCGGGATGTTCCCGGAGGCCAGAGGCGCTGACGTGCCCCGCTGGCAGTCGTACCGGGCGTTCGGGGAGCTCACGGGCGTTCCGCGCGGCCGCACCGGGATCGGCGTCAAGCTGACCGGTGAGCGCAGCGGGCAGGCCTGGGCGCGGCGCCATCGCGGGTTGCGGGGCCAGCTGGAGGCGTTGGGTGTGCGCGAACTCGGCGAGGACGACGACGAATGAGCCGCGACAAGATCATCGCGGCCGGCGCACTCGTGGCGGCGGTGCTGGCCGCCGTCGGGTCGGTCGTGAGTTGGCTGGCCGCGTCGTCGATCGCCGACGTCGCGCCGGTGATCCCCGGCGAGCCGGTGAAGACGTCGGTGCTCTACGACCCGTCGTTCATCACGTTGTCATTGTTGCTGGCGACCCTGGCCGGGGTGCTCGCCGTAGTGGGGACGGCGAGGTGGCGGCGCGCCAAGTAGTGTGTCGCCCATGTCTTTTTCGCTAGAACTGTCTGCTGACGTCTGCCAGGTCCGCGACTGGGTTCACGAGTTCGCTGCCGACGTGATCCGTCCCGCCGCAGAGGAGTGGGACGAGCGCGAAGAGACGCCGTGGCCGATCCTGCAGGAGGCGGCCAAGGTCGGCCTGTACTCCATGGAGTTCTTTGCTGCTCAGACGGCCGAGGAGACCGGGCTCGGCATGCCCGTCGCTGTCGAAGAGTTGTTCTGGGGCGACGCCGGCATCTCGATGTCGATCATGGGAACCGGTCTGGCTGCCGCGTCGCTGGCGGCCAACGGCACCATGGAACAGCTGGGTGAGTGGCTGCCCCAGATGTACGGCGACATCAACGAGCCCAAGCTCGCCGCGTTCTGTTCGTCGGAACCCGGTGCGGGATCAGATGTTTCGTCGATCATCACCCGGGCGCGGTACGACGAGGCCACCGACGAATGGGTGCTCAACGGCACCAAGACCTGGGCCTCCAACGGCGGAATCGCCAACGTGCACATCGTCGTTGCCTCGGTTTACCCGGAATTGGGATCGCGTGGCCAGGCCAGCTTCATCATCCCGCCGGGCACCAAGGGCTTCAGTCAGGGACAGAAGTTCAAGAAGCACGGCATCCGGGCGTCGCACACCGCCGAGGTCGTGCTCGACGACGTCCGCTTGCCGGGCCGCCTGATCGTCGGCGGCCGAGAGAAGTTCGAGGAGCGGGTGGCCCGCACCCGTGAGGGCAAGAGCTCAGCGGGCCAGGTCGCGATGAAGACGTTCGAGCGGACGCGGCCGACCGTCGGGGCCATGGCGCTCGGGGTGTCCCGTGCGGCGTACGAGTACGCGCTGGGATACGCGCAGGAGCGCGAGCAGTTCGGTCGCAAGATCGGCGACTTTCAGGCCGTCGCTTTCAAGCTGGCCGACATGAAGTGCCGCATCGACGCGGCGCGACTGCTGGTGTGGCGGGCTGGCTGGATGGCGCGCAACAACCTGCCGTTCGAGAACGCCGAGGGCTCGATGGCCAAGCTCGTCGCCAGCGAGACCGCGGTCTACGTGACCGACGAGGCCATCCAGATTCTGGGTGGCAACGGCTACACCCGCGACTACCCGGTGGAGCGGTGGCACCGCGACGCCAAGATCTTCACGATCTTCGAGGGCACCAGCGAGATTCAGCGGCTCGTGATGTCCCGCGCGATCACGGGGCTGCCGCTCAAATAAGTCGGCGACCGTGCTGAGGCACCTCCCGCTTGCGGGGGAGTCTGCGCGCGACACGGCGCATCCGATGTACACGAACGTCCCGCTCAGCAGGCCTGAGCGGGACGTTTTTGCACGGAGGCCACGGCGTGTCGCGCGCAGACACGCACGCTCGCGGGAAATGAGAACATGGGGGTTGTTACAGAGTGCAAAATTTGTAACACTGTTCCGCATGACCGAACTTGCGGAGCAGTCTGAGCTGGTCGATGCCCTGCCGTTGGGGCCGGACTCATTGGTGTGGAAGTACTTCGGCGACAACCGGATGTACCTGATCGGCCCGCGGCCGGCGGTGCTGCAGAACATGCTCGCCCAGCTGGGCCAGGGCGTGCTGGACCATTCGGTGTTCTTCGCGGATACCTCGGCGCGGGTCAAGCGATCGCTGCCGCCGATCTTCCGCACCGTCTACGGCACCGACGACGCCAACACCGGCACCCAGGTCCGCGACTTCCACCGCGAGATCAAGGGCGATATGCCCGACGGCAGCCGCTACCACGCGCTCGACCCGGAGACCTACTACTGGGCGCATGCGACGTTCGTCGAGCAGGTGCTGTATTTCGCGGACACCTTCGTCAAGCGGCTCACCGACGCCGAGAAGGAACAGATCTACCTGGAGTCCAAGACCTGGTACCGCCGCTACGGCGTCAGTGACCGGCCCATGCCGGCCACCTACGCCGAATTCGAGGAGTACTGGAACCGGATGATCAACGAGGTCGCGGTGCCGCACAAGACGGCCCGGTACGGCGTCGGCTATGTGACCAAAGGCTTTCCGGCGCCCAAGGCCGTCAACCCGGCGGTGTGGCGCGTCATCGCGGTGGTGTTCAACCCCGTCGCGGCGTTCCTGACCACCGGTGGGCTCCCGCCGCGGGCGCGGGACCTGCTGGAGCTGCCCTGGTCCGACCGGCAGGAACGCGCCTACCAGCTGTTCGCCGCCGCCTGGCGCACCAAGCCGGTGAACTGGGTGTGGGACCGGTTGCCGATGTCGGTGCGGTACAACAGCTTTGCGCAGAAGGGCTATGCGCGTGCCCGCTGACGCGACGGCCGCGATCCTCGACGCCGCGCTCGTCGAGTTCGAGCAGCACGGCTTCCGCCGCGTCGCCCTCGACGACGTCGCGCGCCGGGCCGGCGTCAGCCGCACCACCATCTACCGACGGTTCGCGAACCGCGACGAGCTGGTCGCCGCGGTCGTCGAGCGCGAGAACGTCGTGCTGTTCGACGACATCGCGAGTGAACTGAAAAATGCTGGGCCACAGTCGGATCTGTATGTCGAGGCATTCACGCTCTCGATCCTGCGATTCCGGCGGCACCGGGTGCTGAACCGGATGATGCTCGACGAACCCGCACTGGTCATCGAACTCATGCAGCGGCATTACGGTGCCGCGGTCGGCCGGATGGCGGCCGCGCTGCGCGTCATCTTCCCGGAGGGCTTCGCCGACCGGATCGGTGAACAGGCCGTCAACGACCTGGCCGACACCATCCTGCGCTACGCCGCGATGGTGCTGCTGTTGCCGAGCGTCGAGGCGCTCGACAGCGCCGACGAGATCCGTGCTTTCGCCGCACGGCATTTCGTGCCGAGCCTGCCGGCCGCGTTGCAAGGTCAGGCGGGCAAGCCGGTCGCGGGGTCGATGCGGTAGATCTGCACGGGTAGAGGTCCGCGCATACGTCGCCCGTCCTGGCGACAGCGTTGACAACGCCGCGGCAGCGGGCGTGTACTGGACATCGGGGGATTGATGAGGTTGGACCATGACCGTCCACGATCTCGATGATGTGATCGGCGTTTCGGCTGCCGCACGTGCGAGGCTCTGATGTCCGCGATGGTGCTGTGCTCGGCGATAAAACAGTTCCTGACCAACGGAGAGCCCGCGGCGAGTCGGGCTGCCGACGGCCGCCGGGTGACCGAAAGGATTCGCCGCCGCGCACGATTCGCCGACTGCTGCCGGGACAACCGACTAGCACACCAACGCCGGTGCGATCACGCCGAATGCGATCTGCATCGCACCGACCCTTTGGCGAGTTAGCGCGGCGCGACGGCGTACGCGCAATCGCGTCCGGACGCAACGCGATCCGGCAGCGCGAGTGTGACGATGGTGCGCAGGGTGCGCAGATACTGGCGCGCGAGCGGACCGGTCGTGTACGGCAGGCCGAAGCGGACGCATACGGCCTGGACCTGTACCGCGATCTGGGCGTAGCGGTTACTCGGCAAGTCGGGGAACAGGTGGTGCTCGATCTGGTAGCAGAGGTTTCCGCTGAGAAACGCCAGCACAGGCCCGGCGTGGAAGTTCGCGGTGCCCAACATCTGTCGTAGATACCATTCGGATTTGGTCTCGCCGTCCAAGGCGGCAGGGGTGAATTTCTGTGTGCCGTCGGCGAAATGACCGCAACAGATCACCACATAGGCCCAGACGTTGCGGGCCAGGTTGGCGACCGCATTCGCGGTGAGGGTGCGGCGCCATCGGCGAACGCTCAGCGCGGGGAAGAACAGATAGTCCTTGCCAGCCTGCCGGGCGATCTTGCGGACCAGTGCCCGGGTGAGGGCGGATTTCTCGGCGCGCGTCGCCGCGCCCCGCTGCTCGGACTCCCAGCCCTGCAGTGCGATGCCCCATTCGAACATGATGCCCAGCAAGGCATTTCGTAGCGGCTGCAGCAGATTGCCGGCGCCCCACAGCTGGTCCGGAGTGACCCGCATGATGCCGTATCCGAGGTCGTCGTCCATACCGATCACGTTGGTGAACATGTGGTGGCGGTAGTTGTGGGCGTATCGCCATTGTGAGGAGACGCCGGCCATGTCCCACTCCCAGGTGCTGGAGTGGATTTCCGGGTCGTTCATCCAATCCCATTGCCCGTGACTGATGTTGTGGCCGAGCTCCATGTTCTCGATGGTCTTGGCGGTGGCCAGTGCAACGATGCCGAGCGCACAAGCAAAGTTGCCTCGGGTGGCCGCGATGAACAGCCGGGCGGTAACCTCCAGGCAGCGCTGAAACACGATGGTGCGCTGGATATATGCCCTGTCGGCCGCGCCACGCGAATTCTCGACGTCGCGGCGGATGGCCTCCAGGGCGGTCCCGAGTGCGTCCAGGTCTGATTCGCTGAGATGGGTGTATTCGGCTACTTCGGTGATCAACATAGGGATCACCTCCGTTCTGGTGATTTATGTGGCCTCGGCTGCAGGCACACCGAATCGGTCGCCCAGGCCGCCCAGCAGGATGTCGAGTCCGCGGTCGAGTTCGGCCCGCCCGTCGTAACTGGCCCAGGTGGGTGCGAGGTCACGCAAGTGCGGAAATTGGTCGATCGGCAGCCGGTACAGCCCGAGCCGCAGCACATGATCGGTTTCCTCGGGACGTTCGACGATCTCCTGCAGTTCGGTCAGGACGTGGCCGTACAGGAATCCGAACAACGTCCGGTACATGTGGAGTGCGTCGGCTCCGCTGAACCCGGCCCTGGTCAGGAGTGCGAGCACCTCTTCGAGGTGCCGCAGGATCCCGGGGGGGCGCATCCCGAGCGGTGTGGACAGGGGGCGGGTGACCAGCAGCGGCACCACGTTGGGATGCGCGCGCGCCAATTCGCGGAAATCGTGGCCGAGTTTGCGTAACGCACCAGCCCAGCCCGTTGCCGGGGCGTCGAGCGAAAGCTGATCGAAGATCAGCTCCACGACCCCGTCCAGCACGGCCGCTTTGTTCGGCACATGGCGGTAGAGCGCCATGGGGTCACGCCCCACCACCTCTCCGAGGCGGCGCATCGACAGCGCCTCCACGCCCTCGCGGTCGATGATTTCCAGGGCACTGGTCAGGACCGCCGCACGGGTGATCGGCCGGTTGGCGCTGTCTTCTGGGGTCACGGATGAAGCACCACCCTCCGGGTAAGTTTTTCGTTCGGATATCTTCACTGTAGCCCTATCCAGTAGGTCTACGCTGTTGACATCGGTGCCAATGGGGCGTGTACTGGACCTATAGCACCGAAATGAGGTGGCGTCATGATCGTCATCGCTGGATCGGTCGTTGTGCTCATCGCGCCGGCCGTGGAGTCCGACGCGACGCACGACCCATCGCCGGTGACGCCGGGACGCATTCACGTCCCGTCCACCAAACCCTAGGAGCCGAAATGGCTACCAGCAACGCAGTTTTCCTGGCCCTCGTGGTCGTCGTGGCGCTCGCGCTCAGCGCGGCTTTCGCGTGGACGGCGGGAACCAACCGCAACCTACGTCGTGCTGCGACGCCCCTGCCTCAGCCTGCGCCGCCTGAGGTCGGCGACCACCCGCCGACAACCACCACAACGAGGCGCCGGTCCGCGCTGGACAGCTCAACGACTCAGTGGGATCGCGCCGACACCAGAGATACACCCCGAAGGGAGCGTCGCCATGACGCCACAACTGACCCGCAAGAATGACCCGAACGGCACCGTGCCCGCGCACA
Organism: Mycobacterium sp. 360MFTsu5.1; assembly: GCF_000383495.1. Classification (NCBI taxonomy): domain Bacteria; kingdom Bacillati; phylum Actinomycetota; class Actinomycetes; order Mycobacteriales; family Mycobacteriaceae; genus Mycobacterium; species Mycobacterium sp. 360MFTsu5.1. The sequence continues at coordinate 142,468 of NZ_KB911466.1, forward strand.
CACCGCGCCTGCGATTGAAGTCCAAAGCGCCGCATGGTGGATACGTCGACGGGGCGTGGTGGCCGCGCAGCGATGACCTGACCCACGAGCTGCCGGATTTGTTGGCGGTGCTGTCGGTGCGGCTGGGCCGCATTGACCGCGTGTCCTATCGCCTGAACTCCTGGGCGAATGCGCCTCGCAAGCTCACCACCGGTGGCCGCGCGGTACGTCTGGACGGGTACCGGCTTCAGCCGCGCAACACCATCGAAGTTCGCGGCCTCGACGACGACCGCGATCGGCTGATACTGCTGGTGATCCCGCCGCGCACCGACCCCGGCGACGCCCACGCCACCATGATGACCGCAGCCCAATCCGGCAACGCCGGCACGGTCGACGGGCTGCTCATGATCAGCCCACGAGACCGCGCCACGCGGACGCAGGCGTCCAACGCTCAAGAGCGTTGGGAGTCAGAAGGCGGAACGACGACATCTCCGCGGTCCCAGCGGGCCCTCGCCTGACACCTGAACCATCAGTCCGTGAGCGGCGGTCGAAGGTCAGTGCGCGACGGGCTTCTCCGCGCCCACCCCGGTCAGTGACCGCACTTCCATCTCGGCGGCCAGTTCGGGATCCCCGGTGTCCGACGACGTCAGCGTGCCGATGATGCCGAGCAGGAACGCCAGCGGGATGGACACGATGCCCGGGTTGGCCAGCGGGAAGAAATCGAAGTCGGCGCCGGGGATCATCGAGGTCTTCGTGCCGGACACGGCGGGGGAGAAGACGATCAGCACGATGGTCGAGATCAGGCCGCCGTACATGCTCCACAGCGCGCCGCGGGTGTTGAACCGCCTCCAGTACAGCGAGTACAGGATGGTCGGCAGGTTGGCCGCGGCCGCCACGGCGAACGCCAGGGCCACCAGGAACGCGACGTTCTGACCGTTGGCGAGGATGCCGAGCCCGATCGCGAACACGCCCAGCACCACTGCGGTGATCCGGGAGACCCGGACCTGCTCCTCCTCGGTCACCTTGTGGGACTTGAGAACTGACGCGTAGATGTCATGCGCGAAGGATGCCGAAGCCGTGATGGTCAGGCCCGCCACGACCGCGAGGATCGTCGCGAACGCCACCGCCGAGATGACGCCCAGCAGGATCACCCCGCCGAGTTCGAATGCCAGCAGCGGCGCCGCGGAGTTCACGCCGCCGGCTGCCTTGAGGATGCGGTCCGGGCCGACGAGGGCGGCGGCGCCATAGCCGAGCACCAACGTGAACAGGTAGAAGGCGCCGATCAGCGCGATGGCCCAAACGACCGACCGCCGCGCCTCTTTCGCGGTCGGCACGGTGTAGAAGCGCATCAGCACGTGCGGCAGGCCCGCGGTGCCCAGCACCAGCGCCAGCGCCAGTGAGACGAAGTTGATCTTCGAGGTGAGCGAACCGCCGTACTGCGCGCCGGGCGCCAGGACGTCGCGGCTGGAGACGCCTTTGGTGGTGGCGTGCGAGATGGCCGACTGCGCCGAACCGAGGATGTCGGAGAAATTGAACCCGAACTTGCCGAGCACCATGACCGTCATCAGGGCGGCGCCGGTGATCAGCAGCACGGCCTTGATGATCTGCACCCACGTGGTGCCCTTCATACCGCCGACCAGCACGTAGACGATCATCAGCACGCCGACGACGGCGATGACGATCGATTGGCCGCCCCGGCTCTTCACGTCGAGCAGCAGCGCGACCAGACCGCCCGCCCCCGCCATCTGGGCCAGCAGGTAGAACAGCGACACCGTCAGCGTCGAGGTGGCTGCGGCCAACCGGACCGGCCGCTGCTTGAGCCGGAAGCTCAGCACGTCGGCCATGGTGAATCTGCCGGTGTTGCGCAGCAATTCGGCGACCAGCAGCAGCGCGACGAGCCAGGCGACCAGGAAGCCGATGGAGTACAGGAAGCCGTCATAGCCGTAGACGGCGATGGCGCCGGCGATGCCGAGGAAGCTCGCGGCCGACAGGTAATCGCCGGCGATGGCGATGCCGTTCTGCGGGCCGGAGAAGCCGCGGCCGCCGGTGAAGAACTCGTCTGCGGTGGCGTTGCGCTTGCTGGCCTTGATGACCACGACCATCGTGACCACTACGAACACGCTGAAGATGCCGATGTTGGCGACGGGATTGCCGACGGTGGCGGCGGCGAGCACGGTGGTGTTCATCATGCGCCCTCGAGTTCTTCGCGGATGGCGGCAGCGCGCGGGTCGAGCTCCCGGTTGGCGAAGCGCACGTACAGCCCGGTGATCACGAACGTCGTCAGGAACTGGCCCAGACCGATCAGCAGCCCGACGTTGATGTTGCCGAATACCCGGATGGCCATGAAGTCATGGGCGAAGGCGCCGAGCGCGACGTAGAGGCCGTACCACACCAGGAAGAACGCGGTCATCGGAAACACGAAGCGGCGCAGTCTGGTTCGCAGTTCCTGGAACTCGGGGCTGGCCTGCATGGCGAGGAACTGTTCCCCGGTGGGGGCAACCCTCTCGGGACGGTCGGTTTCGGGCACCGAGGGCACTCCTGACAATTGACTGTGAGCAGATAGCGCAGAACCTAATTGAGAGCTGGGTCACTCGCGAGCGGTATCGCGTTCTGTTCACCGAATTCGGTCCCGGCGGCGCTGCGCTACGGTCTGCCGCAGCCATATCGAGAGAAAGGCCAGAGATGACCAGCGAGCCTGCTTCGGCATTCGACGCCGGAATCACCACCCGCCGTCAGGTGATGGGCGACGAGTTCGTCGACCGCGCCCTGGCCCGCACCAGTGGCACCGAGTCGGAGCCGATCCAGCGCTTCGTCACCGAGCATGTCTGGGATGCCGTGTGGAACCGGCCGGGCCTGAGCCGTCGCGACCGCAGCCTGCTCAACCTCGGCATGCTGACGGCCCTGCGCGCCCACGAGGAGCTGGCAGGCCACATCCGGGGCGGCCTCAACAACGGCCTCACCCGTGACGAGATCGTCGAGGCGATCATCCACGCCACGGGCTACTGCGGCGCGCCCGCGGCGCTGAGCGCGATGCGCGTGGTGCAGCAGGTGCTCGACGAGACGCGGCCGGACTAAGCCCGGCGCAACAGCACGGCCTGCTCAAAAGGCAAGCGCGGAAACACTTTACGCAGCGCTCCGGTGATGAGCGGGGCGGCTTCTTCCTTGCTCACCACGCGCGGGTCGACGACGTCGTACGTCTGGCCGCGCCGGATCAGTTTGCCGCCGCCGGCCTTGGTGATGTTCTTGAGCCAGTCGCGGTCGGGGCCGTAGGTCAGCAGGACGGCGAAGCCCTCGTCGGTGGTGAACACCGTCAGCGGCGTGCGGAACGGCTTGCCGGACTTACGTCCGACGTGCTCGAGGATGCCGAACGTCGGCGCGCGGCCGGCCCACAGCCGTTGGATGGGGTTCGTGACCCGGCGGTTGAAGCGCGCGACCGACTGCGGAATCTGCATGTCCCCATCGTGCGCCATCGTGGTTGGGGTGGCCAGGGGAGCGAGTAAAGTTACCGACCGGTAGCGGCGACGACGCGGTGTCGCACACCAGCCTGTAACCCGCTGATTCATCTTCGAGGAGGATGCATGCCTGCGCCCGCCAACGCTGACGCCCGCCGGATCTATGACCTGGAGCGCAGCCGCGTATTCCACTCGTGGTCGGCCCAGGGAAAGCTCGACCCGATGGTCTTCACCGGCGCCGAGGGCAGCTACCTCATCGACGGTGACGGCAACCGTCTCCTCGATTTCTCGAGCCAGCTCGTCTACACCAACATCGGCCACCAGCACCCCAAGGTCGTCGCCGCCATCGCCGAGCAGGCCGCCAAGCTGTGCACCATCGCGCCGCAGCACGCCAACGAGGCCCGCGCCACGGCTGCCGACCTGATCTGCCAGGTCGCGCCCGAGGGCTTCAACCGGGTGTTCTTCACCAACGGCGGCGCCGACGCCGTCGAGCACGCCATCCGTATGGCCCGCGTGTACACCGGCCGCTACAAGACGCTGTCGACGTACCGCAGCTACCACGGTGGCACGGCGCTGACGGTCAACCTGACCGGCGACGTCCGCCGCTGGGGCAACGACTACGGCACCGAGGGCACCACGCACTTCTTCGGGCCCTTCCTGTACCGCAGCCAGTTCAATTCGCTGACGCAGGAGGAAGAGTCCGAGCGCGCCCTGGCTCACCTGCGGTCGGTCATCGAGTTCGAGGGCCCGTCGGCGTTCGCCGCGATCATCCTCGAGTCGGTGCCCGGCACCGTCGGCATCATGCCGCCGCCGCCCGGCTACCTGCAGGGCGTGCGCGAGCTGTGCGACCAGTACGGCATCGTGATGATCCTTGACGAGGTCATGGCCGGCTTCGGCCGCACCGGCAAGTGGTTCGCGCTGGACAACTACGGCGTCACCCCCGACCTCATCACCTTCGCCAAGGGCGTCAACTCCGGCTACGTCCCGCTCGGCGGCGTCATCGTCAGCGACAAGATCCTCGAGCGCTTCCTGGACCAGCCGTACGGCGGCGGGCTCACCTACTCGGGCCACCCGCTGGCGTGTGCGGCATCCGTCGCGACCATCACCGCGATGCACGACGAGAAGATCGTCGAGAACGCCGAAATGATCGGCACCGATGTCTTCGGTCCGGGCCTGGCGGCGCTGGCCGAGAAGCACGACATCATCGGCGACGTGCGTGGTCTGGGTGTTTTCTGGGCGGTCGAGCTGGTCAAGGACCGCGCCACCAAGGAGCCGCTGGCTCCGTACGGTGGGTCGTCGCCCGAGATGGGCGCCATCAACGCGCGGGCCAAGCAGAACGGCCTGCTGCTGTTCATGAATTACAACCGCTTCCACCTGGTGCCGCCGTGCAACATCAGCATCGACGACGCCAAGCGCGGGCTGGACATTCTGGACGATGCGCTGAGCGCCGTATAGCCATACGCTTTGGCTCATGGCCTACCTCAAGCCGCCGTGGTTCGTCGTCCATGTCTTCAACCCGATTGCGCGGCTGACCGGCATCGGCGGGAGCCAGACCCTGACGGTCACCCGCAGCTCCAACCATGTGCCGCAGCGCATCCCGGTCGTCGTACCGGAGGTGGACGGGGTGAAGTACCTGGTGTCGACGCGCGGTGAGTCGGCCTGGGTGAAGAACGTCCGGGAGAACCCGGTGGTGGCGCTCGGCAAGGCGAATTACCTGGCCAGCGAGATTCCGGTCGCGGACCGGGCGCCGATCATCGCGGCGTACCGGCCGCTGGCCGGCAAGGTCGTCGAGCAGTACTGGCGCGAGCTGCCCGACGACGCCGACCACCCGGTCTTCAAGCTGACGCCGCAGAACTAGGGCGGGTGCTGGGCCTCTCCGGACATGTTCGATCCGAAGCCGTCAGCTTTCCTTGACGTCAAGGAAAGTTGACGACTCCTGGCGAAAGGTGTCGGGGGAGAGCCCCGCGGACGTGACGGATGTGGTTCGTGAGGTGTCGCGGGCCTACCCACGGCCGGGATTGGCGCGACCTCCCGCCGCCGCGTGAGCCAGCTCCTACACCCTGTAGTTGGTCCATTCGCGCGCGGCTGGGACACTGGTGGCCATGCGCTCTACCGACGTCTCCGCGAAACTGTTCGCCGATGCGTCGACCGTGATCCCCGGCGGGGTCAACTCGCCTGTGCGGGCCTTCAGCTCGGTCGGCGGTACCCCTCGCTTCATCACCTCGGCCAACGGCTACTGGCTCACCGACGCCGACGGCAACCGGTATGTCGACCTGGTGTGCTCGTGGGGCCCGATGATCCTGGGCCACGCCCACCCCGCCGTGGTCGAGGCCGTGCAGACCACCGCGGTCAACGGCTTGTCGTTCGGCGCCCCGACGCCCGCCGAGACGGAGCTGGCGCGCGAGATCATCGACCGCGTCGCGCCCGTCGAGCGCATCCGCTTCGTGAACTCCGGCACCGAAGCCACCATGAGCGCCATCAGGCTGGCCCGCGGCTTCACCGGCCGGCCCAAGATCATCAAGTTCTCCGGCTGCTACCACGGCCACAGCGACGCGCTGCTGGCCGACGCCGGCTCCGGCGTCGCGACGCTGGGCCTGCCGTCTTCGCCGGGCGTCACCGGGGCGGCCGCCGCCGACACCATCGTGCTGCCCTACAACGACCTCGACGCAGTCCGTGAGGCGTTCGCCGCGGCCGGCAATGAGATCGCCTGCGTGATCACCGAGGCCAGCCCCGGCAACATGGGCACCGTCCCGCCGGCCGCGGGCTACAACGCCGCGCTGCGGCAGATCACCGCCGAGCACGGCGCGCTGCTCATCATCGACGAGGTGATGACGGGCTTCCGCGTGAGCCGTGGCGGCTGGTACGGCCTCGATCCGGTCGATGCCGACCTGTTCACCTTCGGCAAGGTGATGAGCGGCGGCCTGCCCGCCGCCGCGTTCGGTGGTCGCGCCGAGGTGATGGAACGGCTGGCTCCGCTCGGCCCGGTGTACCAGGCCGGGACGCTGTCCGGGAACCCGGTCGCGATGGCCGCGGGTCTGGCCACGCTGCGCGCCGCCGATGACGCCGTCTACCGCGCCCTCGACGTCAACGCCGATCGGTTGTCCGGGCTGCTGACCGAAGCGCTCACCGAAGCCTCTGTCGCGCACCGGATTTCGCGCGCGGGGAACTTCCTGACGGTGTTCTTCGGCGATGCGCCCGTCACCGACTTCGTATCGGCCAAGGCCACCGAGACCTGGCGCTACCCGGCGTTCTTCCACGCCCTGCTGGACGCCGGGGTCTACCCGCCGTGCAGTGCCTTCGAAACCTGGTTCGTCTCGGCCGCGCTCGACGACGCTGCGTTCGACCGGATCGCCGACGCGCTGCCCGCCGCCGCGCAGGCCGCCGCCCAAGCTCAGGAGCCCGCATGACCGACAAGACGATCGTGCACGTGATGCGTCACGGCGAGGTCCACAACCCCGACAAGATCCTGTACGGCCGCAAGCCTGATTTCCACCTCTCCGAGCGTGGGCAGGCGCAGGCCGCGGCGGTCGCCGGTTGGCTGGCCGAGCGCGACATCGTCTACGTCGTCGCGTCGCCGCTGGAGCGCGCGCAGGAGACCGCGACGCCCATCGCGGCCCGGCACGGCCTGCCCATCGACACCGATCCCGAGCTCATCGAGTCGACGAATGTGTTTGAGGGACAGCGGGTCTCGCCGGGTGACGGCGCGCTGCGCGACCCGCGCAATTGGTGGCATCTGCGCGACCCGAAGACCCCGTCGTGGGGCGAGCCGTACAAGCACATCGCGGCGCGCATGACGGCCGCCGTGGACCGGGCGCGGGTCAAGGGCATGGGGCACGAGGCGGTGTGCGTCAGCCATCAGCTGCCGGTGGAGACGCTGCGCCGCGCCATGCTAGGCAAGAACCTGCACCACTTCCCGACCAAGCGCATGTGCAACCTGGCGTCGGTGACGTCGTTCTACTTCCATGGCGACCAGATGGTCGGCTGGGGATACTCGGAGCTGGCCGGACAGTGACTTCGCTGGTGGCCCGCGCCGGGGCAGTGATGGCGGCCGTCCTGACGACGGCCGTGCTGCTCGTCGGCTGCTCCACCGGTGACGACGCCGTCGCGCAGGGCGGCACCTTCGAGTTCGTGGCGCCGGGCGGCAAGACCGACATCTTCTACGACCCGCCGGCGAGCCGCGGCAAGCCGGGCGCGGTCCGCGGCCCGTCGCTCACGGATCCGTCGAAAACCCTGTCCCTGGATGACTTTTCAGACCAGGTCGTGGTGATCAACGTCTGGGGTCAGTGGTGTGGCCCGTGCCGCTCGGAGATCGCCGAGCTCGAGAAGGTGTACGAGCAGACCAAGGCGCAGGGCGTCGCGTTCCTCGGCATCGACGTGCGCGACAACAACCGACAGGCCGCCGTCGACTTCGTCGTCGACCACAAGGTGACGTTCCCGTCCATCTATGACCCGGCGATGCGCACCATGATCGCGTTCGGCGGCAAGTACCCGACGACGGTCATCCCGTCGACGCTGGTGCTGGACCGTCAGCACCGGGTGGCCGCCGTGTTCCTGCGGGAACTGCTGGCCGACGACCTCAAGCCTGTCGTCGAGCGGCTTGCCAAAGAGGGCAGGGCATGACCTCCTTCGCCGAAACCGCAGCGGCCGGACCGCTTTTGGTGGCCCTCGGGGTGAGCGTGCTGGCCGGGCTGGTGTCCTTCGCCTCGCCGTGCGTGGTGCCGCTGGTGCCCGGGTACCTGTCGTATCTGGCCGCGGTGGTCGGTGTCGACGATGCGGAGGGGACGACCAAGGTCCGCACCGCCCGCTGGCGGGTGGCCGGCGCGGCGGCGTTGTTCGTCGCTGGCTTCACCGTGGTGTTCCTTCTGGGGGCGGTCGCGGTGCTCGGTCTGACCACGACCCTCATCGCCAATCAGCTTCTGCTGCAACGCATCGGCGGCGTCATCACGGTGCTGATGGGCCTGGTGTTCATCGGGCTGGTGCCCGCCCTGCAGCGTCAGGTGCGGTTCACGCCGCGCCAGGTGTCGACGGTCGTCGGCGCCCCCTTGCTGGGTGCGGTGTTCGGGCTGGGCTGGACGCCGTGCCTCGGTCCGACGCTCACTGGTGTCATCGCGGTGGCCTCGGCCAGTGACGGCGCCAGCGTCGCCCGCGGCATCGCGCTGGTGATCGCGTACTGCCTGGGTCTCGGAATTCCGTTCGTGCTGTTGGCCTTCGGGTCGGCCCGCGCCGTGCAGGGCCTGGGCTGGCTGCGCCGGCACACCCGCGCCATCCAGGTCTTCGGTGGCCTGCTGCTGATCGTCGTCGGCACCGCGCTGGTCACCGGCGTGTGGAACGACTTCACGTCCTGGGTGCGCGACGCCTTCGTCAGCAACGTGAGGCTCCCGATATGACCGACGTTTCCGCGCCCGACGCCGTGTCGGGCGGCGAGACTCGCCGCCCCGGCCCGATCTCTCGGGTGGTCGCACTGTTCCGCAACACCTGGCGGACGCTGACGTCGATGGGCACCGCCCTGGTGCTGCTGTTCCTGCTGGCCCTCGGCGCCATCCCGGGCGCGCTGCTACCGCAGCGTTCGCTCAACGCCGGAAAGGTCGACGAATACCTGGCGCAGCACCCGACGATCGGGCCGTGGCTCGACAAGGTGCAGGCCTTCTCGGTGTTCTCGAGCTTCTGGTTCACCTCGATCTACGTGCTGCTGTTCATCTCGCTCGTGGGCTGCCTGACGCCGCGCATGATCGAGCACATCCGCAGCCTGCGTGCCGTGCCGGTGCCCGCGCCGCGGAACCTGGCGCGGCTGCCCAAGCACGCCGAAGCCACCGTGCCGGGTGAGCTGGACGCCGTCGCCGACCGGATGGCGGGGCGGCTCAAGGGCTGGCGCCAGACCACCCGAACGCTCGACGACGGCACTCGCGAGATTTCGGCCGAGAAGGGCTACCTGCGCGAGTTCGGCAACATCGTCTTTCACTTCTCGCTGCTGGGCCTGCTGGTGGCCATCGCGTTCGGCAAGATGTTCGGCTACGAGGGCAACGTCATCGTCATCGCCGACGGCGGGCCGGGGTTCTGCTCGGCCTCACCGGCCGCGTTCGACTCGTTCCGCGCCGGCAACGTCGTCGACGGCACCTCGCTGCACCCCAGCTGCCTGCGGGTCCACGACTTCGACGCCCGGTACCTGCCGAGCGGGCAGGCCACGGCGTTCGCCGCGAACATCGATTACCAGGACGGCGCCGACCTGGTCAGCGGCACCTGGCGGCCGTACCGGCTGGAGGTCAACCACCCGCTGCGGATCGGCGGTGAGCGCATCTACCTGCAGGGCCACGGCTACGCGCCCACCTTCACCGTCACGTTCCCGAACGGCCAGACCCGCACCTCGACGGTGCAGTGGAAGCCCGAGAACGCGCTGACGCTGCTGTCGTCGGGCGTCGCGCGCATCGACCCGCCGGGCGGCAGCTACCCCGACGACCGCGAGCGGCGCAAGCACCAGATCGCCATCCAGGGCCTTTTCGCACCGACCGCCGAACTCGACGGCAAGCTGCTGTCCTCGAGCTTCCCGGCGATGAACGCGCCCGCCGTCGCCATCGACATCTACCGCGGCGACACCGGGCTCGACAGCGGCCGCCCGCAGTCGCTGTTCTCGCTCGACCCCCGGCTGATCGACCAGAAGCGGCTCACCAAGCAGGCCCGTGTCAACCTCAAGGCCGGCGAGCAGACCAAGCTGGACGACGGCACCGCCATCAAGTTCGACGGCGCGGTGCCGTTCATCAACGTGCAGGTGTCGCACGACCCGGCGCAGGTGTGGGTGCTGGTGTTCGCGCTGACCATGATGGCCGGCCTGTTGGTGTCGCTGGTGGTGCGCCGGCGCCGCGTTTGGATTCGGATCGTGTCGGCCGGGCCGGGTACCGTCAACGTCGAGCTCGGCGGCCTGGCCCGCACGGACAACTCGGGGTGGGGCGACGAGTTCGAAAAGCTCACAGAGCGGTTGATTGAGGACAAGCGATGAATACAGAGCACATCGACATCGACCTGGCCCGGTACTCGGACTGGGCATTCACCACGTCGGTGGTCGTGCTGGTCGGTGCGCTGCTGCTGCTCGCGGTCGAGCTGGCGTACAGCCGCGGCCGCAAGGCCGATGAGCGCTCGCGCGAAGAGCAGATGGTGGGGGCAGCGGTCCGCAGTGCTGTGGGCGCCGACAGCATGACGCCGGGCGTCGTGGTCGAGGACCCCACGCGCACCACGGACGAGCGCATCGGCCGGGTCGGTCTGGCCCTCGTGTACGTCGGCATCGCGATGCTGTTCGCGTGCATCGTGCTGCGCGGCCTGGCCACCACGCGCGTGCCGTGGGGCAACATGTACGAGTTCATCAACCTGACCAGCTTCTGCGGGTTGATCGCGGCCGCGGTCGTGCTGCGCAGGCCGCAGTTCCGCGCGCTGTGGGTGTTCGTCCTGGTGCCCGAGCTGATCCTGCTGTCGGTGTCGGGGAAGTGGCTGTACACCAACGCCGCGCCGGTGATGCCCGCGTTGCAGTCGTACTGGCTGCCCATCCACGTCTCGGTGGTCAGCCTCGGTTCCGGCGTCTTCCTGGTCGCCGGTGTCGCCAGCATCCTGTTCCTGCTGAAGATGTCGCCGCTGGCGCATCAGGACAACGGTTTCGGCCGGATGATCGAGCGCCTGCCGGATGCCCAGACCCTGGACCGCATCGCCTACCGGACCACCATCTTCGCGTTCCCGATCTTCGGGTTCGGCGTCATCTTCGGGGCAATCTGGGCCGAGGAGGCGTGGGGCCGTTACTGGGGCTGGGACCCCAAGGAGACGGTGTCGTTCGTCGCGTGGGTCGTCTACGCCGCGTACCTGCACGCCCGGTCCACCGCCGGCTGGCGTGACAAGAAGGCCGCGTGGATCAACGTCGTCGGCTTCGTCGCGATGGTGTTCAACCTGTTCTTCATCAACCTGGTGACCGTCGGCCTGCACTCGTACGCAGGGGTCGGTTGAGTTTGACCTCGTTCCGCGCCCAGGGCCGGTTCAAGGACCCGGCTGATCCCGTCGCTGTCGCCACGCCCACCGCGGCGCCGGAGGCCCGCATCGTCATCGCACATGCGGTGACACCTGTTCTGGCGCCGACACCCGCGAAGCCGCGGAGCCTGGACCCCGCCACGGTCGCGCTGCTGAGTCGCCCGAGCCGCGCACCGTCGACCGGCTGGCGCAAGGCGCTGTACTACGCGACCGGAACCCTGCTCAATCCCGGCGACAGCCCCAAGACCCTGCACCGCAACCGGTTGACCGCACAGATCAACCGACCGCTGCGGGACTGCTACCGGATCGCGGTGCTGTCCCTCAAGGGCGGCGTCGGGAAGACGACCATCACCGCGACGCTGGGGGCGACGTTCGCGTCGATCCGCGGCGACCGCGTCATCGCGGTGGATGCCAACCCGGACCGCGGCACGCTCAGCCAGAAGGTGCCGCTGGAGACGCCGGCGACGGTCCGTCATCTCCTGCGGGACGCCGAGGGCATCTCCAGCTACAGCGACGTCCGCAACTACACCTCGCGCGGTGAGAGCCAGCTCGAGGTGCTGGCGTCGGAGAGTGATCCGGCGGTGTCGGAGGCGTTCAGCTCCGAGGATTACGCCCGCACGCTGGCGGTGCTGGAGCCGTACTACCGCCTGGTGCTGACGGACTGCGGCACCGGCATGCTGCATTCGGCGATGGGCGCGGTGCTCACGCATGCCGACGTGCTGGTCGTGATCAGCTCAGGCTCGGTGGACGGGGCACGCAGCGCCGCGGCGACCCTCGACTGGCTCGATGCCCACGGTCATCAGGAGCTGGTGCGCAACGCCGTCGCGGTGGTCAACGCGGTGCGTCCGCGCTCCGGCAAGGTCGATCTGCGCAAGGTGGTCGACCATTTCGGTCGTCGGTGCCGCGCCGTGCAGGTGGTGCCGTTCGATCCGCACCTGGAGGAGGGTGCCGAGATCAGTCTGGACCGGCTCCGGCCGGACACCAGGGATGCGTTGCTGGAATTGGCCGTGGCAGTCGCCGACGGATTTCCGCTGTCACTGTAGAGAGTCGCTACGAGCCGAGCCGGCGCAGGAATTCCGGATCGTCGTCCGGGCCGATGACACGCGTGGTCGGCCGCGCGGCCGTCGCGCGAGTGGCACGCCAGCCGACGTAGGCCAACAGTGCCAGCAGCGTGATCAGGAGCAGGAACTGCACGTAAAACCTCCTTTATTCGAATATACGCGTCCGTCGGTAAACTCGTGCGGTGTCTGATGCGCCAGCTACCCCGTCCATGCCACGTTTGCTGCTCGACGTCTTTCTCTACGCGCTCGCCCGGCTGCTGCTGGTAGCGGTGATTGCCGGCGCGATCTTCGGCGTCGTCGCGTTGCTGGGTATCCGTGATTTCCCGGCCATGGTGGCGCTGCTGTTCGCGCTGGTTCTCGGCATGCCGCTGGGCATCTGGCTGTTCGCTCCGCTGCGCCGCCGGGCCACCGCCGGGATCGCCGCCGTCGACGAGCGTCGCCGCGCCGAGCGCGAGCAGTTGCAGGCTCGGCTGCACGGCGAGGATTCCGCCGGCGACTGACGCCGCCCGGGCGCTAGGGCTTGATCGCCACCAGCACCGCGGTGATCAGGGCGGACCACACCAGCATCGTCAGCCCGGTGTCCTTGAGCACGGGGATCAGCTCGCGGCCGCCGAGGCCTGAGCGCACCGGCTTGGCCGCGCGGACCGCCAGCGGCGCCGCCGCGAAGCCGACGAGGCACCACGGGGTCGCGAGCGTCAGGACCGCGGTCAGCACGAACGGCAGCAACGTCAGCACCTGGAACAGCTTTCGGGTGCGGGCATCGCCGAGCCGCACCGCCAGCGTGATCTTGCCCGACACCTGATCGGTCGGGATGTCGCGAAGGTTGTTGGCCACCAATACCGCCGACGACAGCGCCCCGACTGCGATGGCGAGGACGAGCCCGATCCAGTCGACCCGCAGGGCCTGCGTGTACTGCGTGCCGAGCACAGCGACCAGCCCGAAGAACACGAACACCGCGACCTCGCCGAGCCCGCGATAGCCGTACGGGTTGGTGCCGCCGGTGTAGAGCCAGGCGCCGGCGATGCACGCCGCGCCGACGGCGATGAGCCACGGCTGGCTGACCAGGGCCAGCGCCAGGCCGGCACCGGCGCCGATCGACAGGCTGATCACGGCCGCCGCCAGCACCGCCTGTGGGGAGGCCAACTTGGCGCCGACCAGGCGGACCGGCCCGGACCGGTCGTCATCGGTGCCGCGGATGCCGTCGGAGTAGTCGTTGGCGTAGTTGACGCCGATGATCAGCGAGATCGAAACCACAAGGGCCAGAGCCGCTTTCCACCACACCTCACCGCCGACCCACGCGGCGGCGCCGGTGCCTGCCAGCACGGGAGCGACGGCATTCGGGAGGGTGCGCGGTCGGGCGCCCTCTATCCACTGCGAAAGACTGGCCACGCGCGCAATCGTCCCACGCCCCTACACTTATCGGCATGAAGGATCGGCTCAGCAAGAACGAGATTCGCAAAGATGTCGTGCAGGAATCCGTCGAAGCCGTCGCAGGCACCGTCGGCGAGGTCATGAACATCGTCGTCACCGCCGTCAAGGACGTGGCGAGCTCCATCGGTGCCCTGGCCACCGACGCATTCGAGATCCGTGACGGCGCCCGGCGGGCCCGCGCGCAGCTGGAACAGGACGAGGCCGAGGATATCGAGGACGACGACGTGGCGGCGCCCGCGCCGACGCCCGTCACGGCCGTGACGCCGGAGACGACGGAAGCTCCCAAGACCGACGCCGAATAGTCGTTGGATGCTGGGAGTCATCGGCGGTAGCGGTTTCTACACGTTCTTCGGGGACGACGCGCGCACCGTCACCGTCGACACGCCCTACGGCGCGCCGAGCGCGCCGGTGACCATCGGGGCCGTCGGCGGACACGAGGTGGCGTTCCTGCCACGGCACGGGCTCAAGCACGAGTACTCGCCGCACACGGTGCCGTACCGGGCCAACATGTGGGCGCTGCGCAAGCTCGGGGTGCGCCGGATTTTCGCCCCGTGCGCCGTCGGCAGCCTCACCGCGGACCTCGGACCCGGTGCCGTGGTCGTGCCGGACCAGCTGGTGGACCGCACCCGCAGCCGTGAGGACACCTACTTCGACGCCGGCGGCATCCACGTCGGCTTCGCCGATCCGTACTGCCCGACGCTGCGCGCCGTCGCGGCCGAGCAACCGGGCGTCATCGACGGCGGCACCATGGTGGTCATCCAGGGGCCCCGGTTCTCCACCCGCGCCGAGAGCCAGTGGTTCGCGACCCAGGGGTTCACGCTGGTGAACATGACCGGCTACCCCGAGGCCGTGCTGGCCCGGGAACTCGAGATGTGTTATGCGGCAATCGCTTTGGTGACCGATCTGGACGCGGGCATCGAGGCCGGGGCCGGCGTCACCACCGTCGACGTGTTCGCGGAGTTCGAGCGGAACACCCCGATGTTCAAGGCCCTGGTGCAGCAGGCCCTCGCGACCGTCCCGGCCGAACGGACCTGCACTCATTGTCTGGCCCACGCCGGGGTGAAGCTGCCGTTTGAGCTGCCCTGACCGGGTCGGCTATTGACACCCGTCAAGTCGGGGTGGCAAAACTGACGGGGTGACTTCCCGCATCTGCGAACAGCTCGGCATCGACTTTCCGCTCTTCGCCTTCAGCCATTGCCGCGACGTGGTCGCCGCCGTCACCAACGCCGGTGGTTTCGGCGTGCTGGGCGCGACGGCGTACACCCCCGAGCAGCTCGACCGGGAACTCGCCTGGATCGACGATCACGTCGGCGGCCGGCCCTACGGTGCGGACATCATCGTCCCGGCGAAATTCGAGGGCAAGGGCGAGAACCTGTCCGACGGCCAGCTGGCCGACCGAATCCCTTCGGAATACCGGGAATTCGTCACCCAACTGCTGATCGACCATGGCATCGAGCCCGAGGGACGGGTCCGTACCGGCGGGTCGGTGCTGTCCGGCAACACCGGGCACGACCTGCTCGACGTGGCGTTGAGCCACCCCATCAAACTGATCGCCAATGCCCTTGGGGTGCCGCCGGATTACATGATCGAGGCGGGCCGCGAGCGGGGGATTCCGGTGGCCGCGCTGGTCGGTGCCAAGGAGCACGCCGTCAAGCAGGTGGCAGCCGGGGTCGACCTCATCGTCGCGCAGGGCACCGAGGCCGGTGGGCACTGCGGTGAGGTCTCGACGCTTGTCGTGGTACCGGAAGTGATTGAGGCCATTGATGATTCGGTTCCCGTGCTGGCGGCGGGCGGCATCGTCACCGGTCGGCAGATGGCCGCGGCGGTCGCGCTGGGCGCCGCTGGGGCCTGGACCGGTTCGGTGTGGCTGACCACCGAGGAGGCCGAGACCGCGCCGGCCACCAAGCAGAAGATGCTGGCCGCCACGTCACGTGACACCGTGCGGTCGGCGGGCCGCACCGGAAAGCCCGCACGCCAGCTGGTTTCGGATTGGACGGATGCCTGGGCGCCGAAAGACGGTGGCCGCAAGCCACTTCCGCTGCCGCTGCAGAACATGCTGAGCGAGCCGGTGATCCGGCGCATCGACCGACTGGCCGCCCAAGGGCATCCGGGCGCCCAGCAGCTGGCGACCTACTTCGTCGGCCAGGGCGTCGGCCTGATGAACAAGGTCAAGCCCGCCCGCGAGGTCGTCCGCGAGTTCATCGAGGACTACCTCGCCGCCACCGAGCGCCTGAACCGCTCGCTGCCCTAGGGATTTGTGCACGATTTTCCGCGCGAGGCGCGGAAAATCGTGCACAAATCCCCGGGTTACGGCTCGATGGCGCGGCGGCCTTCCTTGAGCTGACGGCGCTCGTCGGCGGCGTCGATGATCGTGGTGTCGGTGCCGTCGAGCGCGGTGTACGGGTCGGCGCTCCGCAGCGGCGTGGTCGGTGCGAACGTCGCGTTCATCTGCGGTGCGGCCCACTGGGGTTCGACGCGCGGGTGGACGCCCTGGCCCGCTCCGAGCGCCTGGCCCTGGTCCGCGGCGCGCGGGCCCGACGACTGCTCGTGCTCGTTCTCGGTCACCGTCGTCCGGGACGTCCGGCGCAGCGTGAAGGTGATCTCCTCGAACTCTTCGATGACCTTCTGCGCCGAGCGCAGCTGCTGCACCGACGTGTCGATGACGCGGTCCACCACCGGTGCGACGGGCGCCATCAGCGGACGCAGCAGGCGAGCGGCGACCTTGGTGAGGTCGGGCAGTTGCGGCAGCGCCAGGCCGCCGGCGGGCTGGGAGGTCGCCTGCGCCGGCAGGTTGTCGGCCGGCTGGTCGCCGATCGGGACCAGTTCGGCCGTGGCGGCCGGTTCGGCCGGCGCGTCGGCCGGTTCGGGCTCCGGCGCGGGGGCGGCGTTCAAGGAACGTCGCTGCGGGTCCGGGAACGCCATGAGTTCGTCCCAGTCCGAGTACATGGGCTGCGGCTGCGAATCGGACGGCCGCAGCACCTCGGCGGTGGGGGCCGCGAGCGCGGGCTGCGCCGGCTCACCGGTGAGGGCCAGCGGATTGAGGCCGGCCACGCGCTGGCGGTGGTATTCGCGATTGATCTCGGCGTCGGTTTCGAGCGCGAGCTTCATGGCGGCCAACTGGTGTTCGGCCTTCAGAATCTCGGCTTCGGCCCGCACCTCGGCCTGCTTGACGGCTATGGCGGTCTCGGCGCGCAGCTCGGCCCGCAGCCGGGACTCGTCGTGGCGCTCACGCAGCGTCCGGTCCTGCCGGGCGTGCAGCAGCATCGGCAGCAGGTAGAGCAGTAAGCAGACGCCGACGACGGCGATGCGCGCCACCAGCGCGGCGGGCGTCTCGATGGTGTAGCCGTTCATCGCGACCCACCGTGCGCCGAAGCCACGGTCCGCGCCGGCGCCGGCCGCGTCGCGTGCTGCCGTGACGGCGTGCTCGGCGCCGGCGATCCGCGCGTCGAGAGTAGGGGCCTGCTCGCCCCGGGCCGCCAGCGCGGCATCGAGCTCACGCTGGTCGTGCTCGAGTATGTCCTGGGTGTTCTGGGTGATCTGGCCGTCGCCGGGCACCCCGGTGACCGGCTGCTGGGCGCACGACGGCGTCGGGTGGTATTCGCAGCGGGCCACGACCTGGGCGTCGTCACGACGCTGCCGGGCGGAGTCGACGGCCGCGTCGAGCGCGCCGCGGCCGGCACGCAGCGCGTCCAGCTGGCCCTGCGCGGTGGCCACCGCGGGCGTGGCCGCGGCGCGGGCTGCGGCCTGGGCGTCCATGCGCTGGGTGATGGCATTGCTGAACAGCGTCATCGCGGCCAGTTCGCCGACCAGGAGGCCGATCGCGACGGCCAAAGCAACCCGGACGGCGGTGCCGCGGGCGCTGGCGACGGTGCTGCGGATGGCCACGACCACCAGCGCACCGAAAATCAGGGTCACGGGCAGCACGACGGCGAGTGACAGACCGGTGGACGGGGTTGCGACGGCGGCGGCCACGAGCCAGGCCAGCACGCCTCCTGACCAGGTCAGGGCGGTCACCGCAGGATGGTTGTCAGACTGTCTGTGGGCAGGCATGGAAACTCCAACTCTTCCGGTCCGCGTTCCAGGGTCCCAGAGAGCCGGGCCCGCCACCGAATCAAGCGCCGATGCTGTGACCGGCATCACGGGCCGATCAGGCGTTTTTCTGGTACTGCAGCGTCAGCGCCCGCCGGTCCAGCTTGCCGATCCCGCGGCGCGGGAGTTCGGCGACCACGTGCACCTCACGTGGGGCGGCGGTGGCGGCCAGCGTGGCGCTGACGTGTTCCCGCAGGTCAGCGATGGTGGGCGCGGCTACACCCGGATGTAGCACGACGGCGACGGCCACCCGCTGGCCCAGCCGTTCGTCGGTCACGCCGAACACGGCGCATTCGGCGATGGCCGGATGGCCGGCCAGGGCCGCCTCGACGAGCGCGGGCAGCACCTTCAGGCCACCGGTGGCGATGGCGTCGTCGATGCGGCCCAGTACCCGCAGCACGCCCGAATCATCCACTGCGCCAATGTCATCGGTGACGAACCAGCCATCCACAAACGGCGACGGGTCGACGGGGTTTCGGTAACCCGACGCCAGCGTGGGACCGCCCAACGAGATTCGGCCGGTGTCGTCGATGCGCAGCCGGATGCCGTTCAGTGGTGTGCCGTCATAGACGCAGCCGCCGCTGGTTTCGCTCATCCCGTAGGTACGGACCACGGAAATGCCTGCGGCCGTGGCTTTTTCGCCGAGCCCGGGCGGCATGGGGCCGCCGCCGATGAGGACGGCGTCCAGTTCGGCCAGCGCCTCGGTCGCGGCGGGATCGGCCAGGATCTTCGCCAGCTGTACTGAAACCAGGGACGTGTAGCGCCGGCCCGGACCCAAAGCGCGTACGGCAGAAGGTAGTTCGCCGACGTCGAAACCCGGGTCCAGGGCGACGGGCGTGCTGCCGGCGCGCAGGCTCCGCACCAGGACCTGCACTCCGGCGACGTGGTAGGCGGGCAGCGCCAGCAGCCAGCGGCCGGGGCCGCCGAGCCGGTCGTGCGTGGCGTCGGCGCTGGCGTGCAACGCCGACGCGGAAAGCAAGGCGCCCTTGGGGATTCCGGTGGAACCCGACGTCGAGACCACCAGGGCCACGTCGTCGTCGACGGACTCTCCGGCCCGCAACGTTTCCGTCAGCAACGTGGCCTGACGGTCATCGTCGGCCGGCACCGGCAGCAGCGCGCCGCGGCCGTCGAGGGCCTGGGCCAGCGCGGGGATCAAGGCGAGGGCCGCGTCGCCGGATCCGACGGCGACCGGATGCAGAACAGCTATGCCACGCCTCCGTCGCCGGGCTCGCCTTCGGCCGGGTCGCGGGGGTCGTCGAGGGGCCAGCCCTTGGCGGCCAGCCGCGCACGCACGCGCTCGACGTCCTCGCCGCGGGGGAGTTCATCGGTGATGCGCGTGATCAGTACGCCGATGTCGATGTCATCGAATTCGCCACGATTCATCAGCCCGCGTGCGACAGACTTGACCTCGTCGTTGGTCAGGCGCCGCGACAGCAGCGCCAACAGTGGCACCCGGTCGGTGGCGGGGATGCCGTCGGGATATCCGGCCTGCAGCCACGCCACGATCTTGGTGAGAAAAATGTTCATGACGTCACCTCCTCCAGGTCCGGGACGTCCAGCGTCGTCCCTATCGATTGCCGCAATCCTGCGCCCCGAAACGGTAGACGCGGGCCGCGGGCACACCGACACGGTAGTCCTCACGTCCTTGAACAGCGCGTTGGCGGTGGAACCGCGCCTCACGAGCCGATGAACACTCAGTGAACACATTGAACAGAACTGGAAAGAGCCAGGTCGTCATCAGATTTCGGGGTGGCTGTAACTCGCAAAAAACGGCGCCGTTACACCAGAATGAGCGCCATGAGCGCAGAGCTAGTCATCCTGGTGCTGTTGATCGCAACAGCACTGGCATTTGACTTCACGAATGGATTTCACGATACCGGTAATGCCATGGCGACCTCGATCGCCACAGGCGCGCTGAAGCCCAAGACCGCCGTGCTGCTGGCCGGCGTCCTGAACTTGGTCGGCGCGTTCCTGTCAGTCGAGGTCGCCGTCACCGTCACCACCTCGGTGCTGAAGATTCAGGACAGTAAGTCCGGGCACCTACTGAAGTCCATCGACGCATCGACCGGACTCACCATCATCTTCGCCGGCCTCATCGGCGGCATCCTGTGGAACCTCCTCACCTGGCTGTTCGGCATCCCTTCCAGCTCGTCGCACGCGCTCTTCGGCGGACTGATCGGTGCCGGCCTGGCCGCGCTCGGCACCGCGGGCATCAACTGGACCGGTGTCATCCAGAAGGTGCTGATCCCCGCCGTCGCCGCCCCGTTCATCGCGGGCCTCGTGGCCGCCGTCGGAACCTGGCTGGTCTACCGGATCACGCGCAACGTCATCAAGAAGCGCCGGGAAGACGGCTTCCGTTGGGGCCAGATCGCGACCGCATCGCTCGTCGCGCTGTCCCACGGCACCAACGACGCGCAGAAGACCATGGGTGTCATCGCCCTGGCCCTCATCACCACCGGCCACCTGACCGGCGACGTGAAGAAGGACGGCCTGCCGTTCTGGATCATCGCCTCCTGCGCCCTGGCCATCGGTCTGGGCACCTACATCGGCGGCTGGCGCGTCATCCGCACCCTGGGCAAGGGCCTCGTCGAGATCGAGTCCCCGCAGGGCCTGGCCGCCGAGGCGTCCTCGGCCGCGATCATCCTGAGCTCCAGCGCCGCCGGCATGGCGCTGTCGACCACCCACGTCGCCACCGGTTCGATCCTGGGCAGTGGCGTCGGCAAGCCGGGAGCCTCGGTCCGCTGGGCCGTCGCCGGACGTATGGCCATGGCCTGGCTGATCACGCTGCCGGCCGCGGCGCTGGTTGGTGCGCTGTCGTACTGGCTGTCCTACGGCCTGAAGTCCGCCACCGGTTCCGCGCTGGTCGGCGACGGCACGATCTTCGTCATCCTGGTCGCGCTGTCGGGCTTCATGTACTGGCGTGCGCAGCAGCAGAAGGTCGACCACAACAACGTCAACGCCGACTGGGACGCGTCGACCAACTCCGTGGTGCCCGCCGACGTCCGTGACGCCGCTGCCAAGTCGCCCGAATCCGCCGGCGTCTGATTCCCCGCGAACCGAACCAGAAGGAATCACTGATGAATTACGTGGAAGCCATCTTCAAGGTGCTCGTCGTGGGGCTGGTCCTCGGCGCCGGCCTGCCCGCGATCTTCGCGACTGGTCTGGTCGCCTACTCCAACGGAGCCGGCGGCGAGCACTCCGACGGGACGGTCGCGGCGCCCAACCCGGTCCTCAAGTACCTCGGTCTGGCGCTGTTCGTGTTGGTCGGAGCAGTGGTCCTGGCCGCGATCCTGTGGATCACCCGGTCGACGATCATCCACCACACCGGCGTCGACCTGTTCCCCTTTCTGAAGAAGTGAGCTGACGGCCATGACTGAATCCAACGGATTGTTCGAGAACGTCCTGAAGTGGCTGCGGGCGGGATACCCCGACGGCGTGCCGCCGAAGGACTACTACCCGGTGCTCGCGCTGCTGAAGCGGTCGCTCACGGAGGACGAGGTCGTCGAGGCGGCGCGGTCCATCCTGCGCACCAACGACGGCGAGAGCCCCGTCACCGAGGCCGAGATTCAGGCCGCGATCGCGAACGTCACCAACCAGGAACCCAGCGCTGACGACATCCACCAGGTGTCCGCGCGGCTGGCCTCGGTCGGCTGGCCGCTGGCGACGCCGGCTCGCTGACGCGCCGCAGCACACCCCACCCGCGACACCCGGAGTGCTAACTCCGGGTGTCGCGTCGTAGTGGGTGGGTGTCGGGCACCTGGACGAAGATCAAGGTGACCTGGTCGGGGTCGGTGACATGCAGTTCGTGCAGGCCCCACGGCTCCTGTTGTGCCGCACGGGAAATCGGCACCCCGCGGGCCTCGAGCTCGGCCTGCGTCTGGTAGACGTCCCGCACCTGCAGCCACAGCGCCCCCGGGAACGGCACCGTCGGGCCGTCGTCGGGACGGCCGTGGCCGGCGAGCTCGATGAGCGACTGCCCGGCGTAAAACACTGTGCCGGCACCGTATTCGCGGGCGATGGCCAGGCCGATGGCGTCGCGGTAGAAGGCCACCGACTTCGCGTAGTCGACGGGCCGGATCAGGATGCGGCTGGCGAGGATCTCCATCGCGTCACCCGATCGACTGCGCGCGTCGGCGTTTCATCATCTGGTCGACCACGCCGGGCACGAAACTGTTGAGCGCGTGCGACGTCACCGCGATCCGGGGCGCGATCCGCACCGGACGGGTCTTGGCCGCCGTGATCATCCAGTCGGCGGCCTCGTCGGCCGACAGGCCGGGCATCCCGTCGAAGGCGCGGGTCGGCGCGATCATCGGCGTCTTCACCAATGGATAGAACAGCGTCGAGGAGTGCACTCCGCTTGCGCCCCACTCGGTTTCGATCACCCGGCTCACCGCGGTCAGCGCCGATTTGGAAGCGTTGTAGACCGCGAACAGCGGCGACGACTCGTTCATGACACCCCACGTGGACACGTTGATGATGTGCCCGTCGCCGCGCTCGATCATGCCGGGGGCGAAGCCGCGGATGAGGCGCAGCGGCGAGTAGTAGTTGAGCGTCATGGTGCGTTCGACGTCGTGCCAGCGGTCCAGGGACTCGGCGAGCGGGCGGCGGATCGACCGGCCGGCGTTGTTGATCAGGATGTCGACGCCGCCCAGTTCGGCTTTCACGTCGGTGACCAGTTTGTCGATGGCGTCCATGTCGGACAGGTCGCACGGCCGCGCGATGGCGTCGCCACCGCTGTGGGTGATCCGGGCGGCCACCTTGTCCAGCAGGTCGGCCCGGCGGGCGATGATGACGACCGTCGCTCCGAGGCGCGCGAACTTGGCGGCGGCCGCCTCCCCGATGCCCGACGACGCCCCCGTCAGCACGATGCGTTTCCCGGTCAGGTCGACCTCGCCGTGGCCCGACAACCGTTCGATCAGGGGCGGCCGCATGCCGGCGAGCAGCAGGCTCTCGGCGAAGCGCTGTAGTGGACTCTTGCTCACACCCTGAGCTTAGGGCCGGGGCGTCAGCTCGCTCCGGTGACAGGCCAGGCGTTGGTGTACACGAGTTCGTCGAGCGGGCGCGCCGTCGTCCAGCCGACGATCTCGAGTTCGGGACGGTCGGGGAACTCCGGTACCGGACCGACGCACAGCACCGCAATCGGGTCGGCACCCTCGGGCATACCCAGCAGGGCGGCCAGCTCGGCCGGGTCGAACAGCGAAACCCAGCCCAGTCCAAGGCCTTCCGCGCGGGCCGCCAGCCACATGTTCTGAATGGCGCAGGACACCGACGCCAGGTCCATGTAGGGCATGGTGCGGCGGCCGAAGATGTGGCGTTCGCGATCGTCAC
The DNA here is from genome assembly GCF_000383495.1 of Mycobacterium sp. 360MFTsu5.1. NCBI lineage: Bacteria > Bacillati > Actinomycetota > Actinomycetes > Mycobacteriales > Mycobacteriaceae > Mycobacterium > Mycobacterium sp. 360MFTsu5.1. The sequence goes on from NZ_KB911466.1 coordinate 165,809, forward strand.
CGAGGGCCACCACGAAGAGCTCGGCGCAGTCGCCGATGCCCTCGACCTTCAGCGCCAGGAACTCCGCCTCGCGCGGTCCGAGGGCCTCGCCGGTCTGGATGCGCTCGGCATCGACGAGCTTCTTGATCGCCGTGCGGACGGCCGGGTCGGTGATGCGCAGGAAGCGCCACGGCTGCATCAGCCCGACACTCGGCGCCGTGTGCGCGGCCTCCAGGATGCGGCGCAGAACCTCTTCGGGCACTGTGGAATTCGGTGTGAAGTGCCGCATGTCCCGACGCTCGGACATGACGCGGTAGACGGCTGCGCGTTCGGCGTCGGAGTAACTCGGCTCGCTCACCCCGGGAGGCTAACAGGGATCAGCGGGATCCGATCGCGTCTGAGTGACGACGGTGGAACCGGCGCGGTGGCTGCTCGACGGGCTTGGTTCGTTTGGGGAAGGCGAACCACGCCGCGAGCGCCACGTTGTAGCCGGTGAGGATCGCGTACAGCACGGTGTCACGCGAGTCGAAACCCAGAGGTCCCGGGCTGTGACTCGAGGTTGCCACCACACACACCGCCGTCACGATGAACCAGCCGACGGCGGCGATGCGGTTGAACAGCGCCGCGCTGCGGCCGAACGCGGCGAAGACGGTCAGCACGCCGACGACGAGCAGCAGCGAGCAGTGCAGCGGCGTCACCCGCAGCCACATGATCGGCGCCCCGGCGGCACCGAAATGCGGGTTCGCCATGGACCAGGCCAGGCCGGCGCCGCCGAAGACGCCCAGCGCGAAACCCTCGACCCCCAGCGCCCACTGGCCGATTCGCGCTCGCGTCCCGACGTCCACGCCCCAAGTGTGACGCGCGGTGCCCGCCGTCGACGCGCGCCTAAGCGGATACACAGCGCACTCATGGGAAAGCACACAGCGGGCTGTCGTCCGTATGACGGACAGGACCGTGGCAGGACCGCGGCAGGACCCCGGCGAACCTCAGAAGTAGCGCGGGAACTCGCTCCAGTCCGGGTCGCGCTTCTGCAGGAACGCGTCCCGGCCCTCGACGGCTTCGTCGGTCATGTAGGCCAGCCGGGTGGCCTCGCCGGCGAAGATCTGCTGGCCCACCAGGCCGTCGTCGAGCAGGTTGAACGCGAACTTCAGCATGCGGATGGCCTGCGGCGACTTGCCGTTGATCTCGGTGGCCCATTGCAGCGCAACGGTTTCCAGGTCCTTGTGGTCCACGACCTCGTTGACGGCGCCCATCTTGTGCATGGTCTCGGCGTCGTAGGCGCGGCCCAGGAAGAAGATCTCGCGGGCGAATTTCTGCCCGGTCTGCCGCGCCAGGTACGCGCTGCCGTAGCCGCCGTCGAAGCTGCCGACGTCGGCGTCGGTCTGCTTGAAGCGGGCGTGTTCGCGGCTGGCCAGGGTCAGGTCGCAGACCACGTGCAGGCTGTGGCCGCCGCCGGCCGCCCAGCCGTTGACGAGGCAGATCACGGGCTTGGGCATGAACCGGATGAGCCGCTGCACCTCGAGGATGTGCAGCCGCCCGGCGCGGGCCGGGTCGACGGACTCGGCGGTCTCGCCGGACGCGTACTGGTAACCGCTGCGGCCGCGGATGCGCTGGTCGCCACCGGAGCAGAACGCCCAGCCGCCGTCCTTCGGCGACGGTCCGTTGCCGGTGAGCAGGATGACGCCGACGTCGGGGCTCATCCGGGCGTGGTCGAGGGCGCGGTACAGCTCGTCGACGGTGTGCGGCCGGAAGGCGTTGCGAACCTCGGGCCGGTCGAAGGCGATCCGGACCGTCGGCTGCGGCTTACCGTCGCGCACGTGGCGGTGGTAGGTGATGTCGGTGAGTTCACCGAGGTCGGTCACCGGCTGCCAGAGCTGCGGGTCAAACGGATTGTCTGCGTTCACGCCTCGACCTTAGAGCCGACGGTGTTTGGCCCGCGCCACCCCGGGGTACTAGATCGGACACAAACAGCGGCCGTTCGCGGCCCGAATACAGGAGGACCTTGATGAAGCGGTCAGCAGGCGTGGTGGTGTCGAGTGTCATTGCCGGACTGATGCTGGTCGGATGCTCGCCGGCCGTGCAGGGCGGCGACACCAAGTGCAAGGACTTCGTCGGCGCCGACGAGAAGACGCAGAACGAAGCGGTCAACAAGATGATCAAGGACCGCAAGGGCGCCGATCCGTCGTCGCTGGAGGTGTCGGGGACGCGCGCGTCGGCGCTGGCCTGGTGTCAGACGGTCGGCCAGCAGGACGCCCCGATCAAGAACGCGCCGCACATCTAGCCGGCTACCGAGCGTGGGGGCTGACGCGGAAATTCGTCCAGAATTTCGCGTCAGCCCCCACGCTCGTCGGTGTCTAGACGGGGTCGAACCGGAACACTGCGCAGCGGCCGGCGAGCGCTTCGAATTCGTCGGGGTTGGGCCCGGTCACGAGGCCGGCGTTCTTCATGAAGCCGACGCCCGTCGGCACCAGGATCGGGAACTGCCGCAACAGCGGGCGGGCCTCTTCGGCGGGTACCTCGAACAGCCGGACCTCTTCGTGGTGCCGGCCCTGAGTGACGGTCGCGGTGGCGGCGGCACGCGCGTTGCGTACCCAGTCGGCGTTCGGGAACCCGCCCACCACGTAGCGGCGGCCGTCGACCTCGAACGGGGTGATGGGCGTCGACCGCGGTTCACCGGACTTGCGGCCGGGCACGGTCAGCACCACGGGGCCCTTGATCGGGACCACCCGCATGACCGCCATCATCACCTTGTTCATGGGCTTGAGCCACCAGGGTGGCTTGAGATTCGCGTCGCTGTCCGGGGCCATGACCCGAGGCTAGACGAGGCGCCGAAACCGCGCTGGCGTGCTATGTTCGCCCAGCTGAAGGAGGGTTTCGATGTCGAATCAGTGGCCCCCCGGGCAATTCGGGCCTGGGCAGTTCGGACCCGGCCAACCACCGGGTCAACCGTATGGGCCCAACCCGTACGGCGCTCCCGGTGTGCCGCCGAACGTGCCCTATCCGCAGTACCCGCAGCCGCAGTACCCCCAGCCCGCGGGTTACGGCGCACCCATGCCCGCCGGACCCGCCGGCCCGTCCGGCGTCACGGCGATCATCGCCGCGGTGCTCAGCATGCTCGGCGCCGTGTCGACGGCGTTCCAGGCGTTCTCCAGCTGGTACGCGGTCGCGACGCTCGGCGCGTTGACCAGTTCCTACGCGAGCGAAGTGAAATCCAGCCTGATGAGCCTGACCACCGGCATGGCGTTCGTGCAGACGGTCGTGGCGATCGCGCTGCTCGTCGGCGGCGTGCTGCTGATTCTCGGGCGTGGGGTGGGCCGCTGGATCGTCATGGGCGGTTGCACCGTCGTGGTGCTGTCGAACGTCATCGGTGTGTTCGCCGCACTCACGATCCTCAAGCGGCTCGACACGACGCTCGGTGGTGGCTACGAAGGACTGCCGGGGATGGCGGGCGTATCGGTGTTGAGCGCCGCGATACCGATCGTGTTCGCGGTCGCCACCGGCGTGCTGGCCGCGCTGAATTCGACGCAGCAGTGGTGCCGGTGGAAGAGCGGGCAGGCGGCGCCCGTCGCTCCCACCGGCTACCCGGGCTATCCGCCGCAGTACTAGCTAGACGTAGCGGTTGCGTCCGGCGAACCAGCCGGCCGTCAACTGCACCGCGTAGACGGTGAAGAACAACACGAACGGGACGTGCCAGTCGCCGGACATGTCGTGCAGCAGCCCGAACAGGAACGGGCCGGTGCTGGCGAACAGGTAGCCGAAGCCCTGCGCCATCCCCGAGAGCTGTGCGGTGTCCTCGGCGTTGCGGGCGCGCAGCGCGATGATGGTCAGCGCCAGCGAGAACGCGCTCAACCCGATGCCGATCATCGTGCTCCACAGCACCGGAGCTGCCATCGGCGCGATCAGCAGGCCGATGGTGCCGGATACACCCAGTACACCGAGGCCGACGTTCCACAGGCTCTGGTGTGTCGTGCGGGCGGCCAGCGGCGAGATCAGGAGCGCGATCGGGACGCCGATCAGGGACATCACCCCGGACATCACGCCGGCACTGGTCTTGTCCATGCCGTTGTCGATGAAAATCTGTGGGAGCCAACCCATCATGACGTAGGCCAGGAACGACTGGCTGCCCATGTAGACCGTCACGGTCCATGCGAGCGGGTTGCGCAACAGCGAGCGGCGTCTGGTGGCCTGTGCCGCGGTGGCGGCCCAGTCGGTGCGGTGGCGCCGGGCCGCGGGGACCCACAGCAGCAGCGCGGCCAGCGCGAGGGCCGACCAGATGGCCAGCGACGGACGCCAGCCGCCGACGCTCTGTTCGACGGCCGGGGTGACCGCGGCACCGAAGGCGCCGCCGGCCTGCAGTGCGCTGGTGTAGATGCCCGTCATCAGGCCGACGCGGGCGGGGAACGAACTCTTGATGACCACCGGGATCAGCACGTTCGCCAGCGCGATGCCCGACGAGGCGAGCAGGGTGGCGCCGAGCATGAGGCCGCCGTCGCCGAACGGTCGCACCATCAGTCCGACGGCCAGTGCCAGCAGTGCGAGCGTGACGGTCCGGCCCAGGCCGAGTCGTTTGGACAGCAATGGCGCGGTGGCGCCGGCGGCCGAGAAGCACAGCACGGGCAGGGTGGTCAGGATGCCGGCCCAGACCGATGACACCCCGAGTGCGGTGCGCATCTCGCCGAGCAGGGGAGCGACGCTGGTGACCGACGGCCGCAGATTCAGCGCGGTGACGACGACGGCGAGGGCCAGCAGGACGCCGCTGGCGAGACGCGTGTTCGGGCTTGCCGGGATGTCGGTGATCTCGATGGCACCATCGAGCTCGAGTGCCAATTCATCTTCGTAACGGGCGTGTGGGGTTCCGTTCACGGCAGCACTCATCCTGCTAGGATGCCATACATCCTATGATTGGTTGAAAGGATGATTGCGTGGCGCTGAACACAGCCCGCCGGGCCGGCTTGGTCGAGCAGGTCATCGAACAGCTCCGGGGCTCGGTCGCGGACGGGGAATGGCCCGTTGGACATCGCATCCCGAACGAGACCGATCTCGTCGAAGCCCTCGGGGTCGGCCGCAACACCGTGCGCGAGGCCGTGCGGGCACTGGCACACGCCGGCTTGTTCGAGGTGCGGCAGGGCGACGGCACGTACGTCCGCGCCACCAGTGAGGTGTCAGGTGCGCTGCGTCGGCTGTGCAGCGACGAGCTGCGCGATGTGCTGCAGGTGCGCCGCGGGCTGGAAGTGGAAGGCGCGCGCCTCGCCGCCACCAACCGGACCGACGACGACCTCGCCACCCTGCGCCGGCTGCTGGACGGCCGCGACGATGAGCAGCGCGCGGGTCATCACGACGAATTCGTCCACGCCGACACCGAATTCCACTGTGCCGTCATGCGCGCGTCGGGCAACACTATGCTCATCGACCTGTACCTCGGGCTCATCGAGGTCATCACCGCGAGCGTGTCCGTCATGAACGAGACGCCGGTCGAGACCGAGTTCGAGGACCATCACCGGCTGCTCGACCGCATCGTCGCCGCCGACCCGGACGGCGCGGCCGCCGCGGCAGCGGTGCTCTTCGACCGCCTCCTGGCGGGATTGCCCACCTAGCGCGAGCAATCCCCGCAAGCGGGCGGAACCCCGTGGGTGGGTTGTGCTGAGGATTGGTGCCAGTCTCGGGGAGTAATCCTCAGCGTAGTTGCATGGGTGATGCCCTGTGGCCCTCGTGGCGCAAACCATCGGGTAAACGGCGCCCGCAGTTCAAGGATCAACTGCAACAGCCGCTTAACCCTCGGATCCCAGTCACCAGGTGACTGGGATCCGAGGGTTAAGCCAGTCGAGTTCGTTCAGGCGGACATCGGCGACGGGAAGCGCAGAATCGCCCGGCAGCCCATCCACCCATGGACGCGTCGTCGGCTGACAACCGACGCGACGGCCGGTAGGCGACCCACGGAAAACGTTGGTAGAGCGCCTTTTCCGCCGGAAACGACAGTTTTACGTCTCGGTAGGGGCTAGCCGACAGAGCGTTCCGAGCCCGCCCAGAACTGCGCCCGGACAGCCTTCTTGTCGGGCTTGCCGAGGGCCGTCACCGGCACGGCGTCGGCGATGACGACCTGCTTCGGCGACTGCACCGAGCCCTTGCGTTCCTTGACCGCGGCCTGAATCTCGGCCGTCATCTTCGCGATGGCCTCCTCGGAGCGGTCGGCGTCGGGACGCAGCACGACGACGGCCGTCACCGCCTCGCCCCACTTCTCGTCCGGGGTGCCGACGACGCAGACCTGAGCGATCGAAGGATGTTCGGCGACAACGTCTTCCACCTCGCGCGGGAAGACGTTGAAGCCGCCGGTGACGATCATGTCCTTGGTCCGGTCGACGATGAACCAGAACCCGTCCTCGTCCTCGCGGGCCAGGTCGCCGGTGTGCATCCAGCCGTCCTTGAACGTGTCGGCGGTGGCCTCCGGCAGGTTCCAGTAGCCACCCGACAGCAGCGGGCCCGACACGCAGATCTCGCCGACCTCGCCCTGCTTGACGGGTTGGCCGTCGTCGCCGAGGAGCGCGGTCCGCGCGAACAGCGTCGGCCGGCCGCAGGACGTCAGCCGCTTCTCGTCGTGCTCGCCCTTGGCCAGGTAGGTGATGACCATGGGGGCCTCGGACTGGCCGTAGTACTGCGCGAAGATCGGGCCGAACCGGCGGATGGCCTCGGCGAGGCGCACCGGGTTCATGGCGGAGGCGCCGTAGTAGACGGTCTCCAGTGACGACAGGTCGCGCGTGTGCGAATCGGGGTGATCCATCAGCGCGTAGATCATCGACGGCACGAGCATCGTCGCGGTGATCTTCTGCTCCTCGATGACCCGCAGTACCTCGGCGGGGTCGAACTTCTTGAGCACGATCAGCTCGCCGCCCTTGACGATGGTCGGGGTGAAGAACGCGGCGCCGGCATGCGACAGGGGAGTGCACATCAGGAAGCGGGGATGCTCGGGCCACTCCCATTCGGCCAGCTGGATGGTCGTCATGGTGCTGATGGACTGCGTCGTGCCGATGACGCCCTTGGGCTTGCCGGTGGTGCCACCGGTGTAGGTCAGTCCGCCGACGTGATCAGGCGCCAGGTCGGCGGCCTTCAGCGGCTGTGGCTCGTACTTCGCGGCTTCGGCGGCCAGGTCGATGGCCGAGCCGATCAGCTCGTCCGGCACCGGGCCGATGGTCAGGATCTGCTTGAGCGACGGGACCTTCTCGAGCAGGCCGATGGCCCGTTCCACGAACGCCTCGGTGGGGTCGATGATCAGGGTCGTGACGCCGGCGTCGGTCAGGACGTAGGCGTGATCGTCCAGCGAGCCGAGAGGGTGTAGTGCGGTGCGCCGGTAGCCCTGGGTCTGGCTGGCGCCGATGATCATCAGCACCTCGGGCCGGTTGAGGGACAGCAGGCCGCTGCTGGCGCCCGAGCCGGCGCCGAGCGCCTCGAAGGCCTGAATGTACTGGCTGATGCGGTCGGCGAGCTGGCCGCCGGTCAGTGTGGTGTCGCCGAGGAACAGGACCGGCTTGTCTTTGTTGCGCTTGAGGGCGCCCACCGTCAAGTGCCCGGAATGCAGGGGATGGCGCAGCAGCTCGTCACTCATAACCTAAGACTAGAACGTGTTCTAGTCCGTAGGTCAAGCCCTGCGGTCTAGCATCCACCTCATGGCCAGCCCTGCCGACCTCGTCATCGCCGGAAACATCGTGACCGTCGACCCCGGCCGACCCACCGCCGAGGCGCTCGCCGTCACCGACGGCCGGATCGTGGCCATCGGATCGCGCGACGACGTGCAGCCGTGGATCGGTGCCGACACCGAGGTCCGGGAGGTCGCCGGGTGCGTACTGCCCGGGTTCGTCGAGGCGCACGGCCACCCGCTGATGGAGGCCGTGGTGCTCGGCGGCCGCATCGTCGACATCCGGCCGGTGACGATGCCGAACGCCGACGACGTCGTCGCCGCGATCCATGCCGAGGTCGCCGCCCGCGGCGCCGATGGCGCCTACCTGAACGGCTGGGACCCGCTGCTGCAACAGGGGCTGCCCGAGCTGACCCTGGCCTGGCTGAACGCGGCGGCACCCGACACCCCGCTGGTGATCGTGCACAACTCCGGACACAAGGCGTACTTCAATTCTGCCGCCGCGGCGAAATCCGGCCTGACCCGCGACACCCCGGACCCGCACGGCGCCAAGTACGGCCGCGACGCCGACGGTGAGCTCGACGGCACCGCAGTGGAGACCGCCGCCGTCTTCCCGCTCGTGACGGGCGTGATGTCGCCGACCGACTATCCGGCGTTGCTGCTCGCCGAATGCGCGCGGCTGAACCAGGCCGGTCTGACGACGTGCTCGGAGATGGCGTTCGACCCGATGTTCCGGCCGGTCCTGGAGCAGATGCGCGACAAGCTCACGGTGCGGCTGCGCACCTACGAGATGTCCACCGCGGCGCTGCACACCGACGCGTCGCCCGACAACGGCGACGACATGGTCCGGCAGGCCGGCATCAAGATCTGGGTCGACGGGTCCCCGTGGGTCGGCAACATCGACCTGACGTTCCCGTACCTGGACACCGAGGCCACCCGCACCATCGGCGTCGTGCCCGGGTCATGCGGCCACGCCAACTACACCCGCGAGCAGCTCGCCGAGATCGTCGGCACCTTCTTCCCGCAGGGCTGGCAGATGGCCTGTCACGTGCACGGCGACCACGGCGTCGACACCATCCTCGATGTGTATGAAGAAGCGCTGCAACGCTGGCCGCGCGACGATCACCGGCTGCGGCTCGAGCACGTCGGCGCCATCACGCCGGCGCAGCTGCAGCGCGCCCATGATCTCGGCGTCACGTGCAGCGTGTTCGTCGACCAGCTCCATTACTGGGGCGACGTCATCGTCGACGGTCTCTTCGGCCCGGAAAAGGGCGACGTGTGGATGCCGGCCGGGTCCGCGGTCGCGACCGGCATGCGGATCTCGCTGCACAACGACCCGCCCGTGACGCCCGAGGAGCCGCTGCGCAACATCAGCGTCGCGGCCACCCGGACCGCCCCCAGCGGACGCGTGCTGGCGCCGCAGGAACGGCTGACCGTCGACCAGGCGATCCGGGCGCAGACCATCGACGCGGCCTGGCAGCTGTTCTCCGACGACGTCATCGGTTCGCTGGAAGTCGGCAAGTACGCAGACTTGGTGGTGCTGTCCGGCGATCCGCGCACGGTGCCACCGGAAGACGTCGCTGACCTGGAAGTCCTCGCGACTTACCTGGCAGGACAACAGGTTCACGCCAAAGCCGACTGAGCGCGCGGCAGACGTGGCAGGCTCAGCACATGACTGAACTGTCGGCACCCCGATTCCTCGATGAACGTGTTGCCCACTGGGCCGCGACCAAGCCAGACGACGAAGCGATCACCTACCTGGGCCGGACCTGGACGTGGTCGCAGTGGAACGACCGGATCCGCCGCCTCGCCGGTGCGCTGCAGGCCTGGGGCATCAAACGCGGGGACGTCGTGGCGTTCCTGGACAAGAACCACCCGGCGTGTGTCGAGCTGACGCTGGCCGCGGCGTCGCTGGGCGCCGCCAACGCCATCATCAACTTCCGGCTGGCCGCCGACGAGCTGGACTTCGTGCTGAACGACTGCGGCGCAAAGGTTCTCATCGTCGGCGCCGAACTGCGGCCGTCGGTCGATGCCATCACGGACAAGCTGACGGCCGTCGAGCACATCGTCAGCGTGACCCCCGAGGGCGGCGACGGCGACGAGTACGAGGCGCTGCTCGCCGGTGCGACCGCGGTGGACCGGTCGCCCGACGTCCAGCCCGACGACGTCAGCATCATCATGTACTCCTCGGGCACGACGGGCCGCCCGAAGGGCGTCGCGCTCACGCAGGCCAACATGATCGCGCACACCATCAACGCCTTCGAGGGCTGGACGGCGGAAGCCGGTGACAAGAACCTGGTGGCGATGCCGCTGTTCCACGTCGGCGGTTCGTCCTACGTGCAGTACGGGTTGCACAACGGCGTGCCGAGCTACATGACGCGCGACGCCGACGGTGCGTCGCTCGCCGGCGGCATCCTGAACGGTGCCAACCGCACGTTCCTCGTGCCGGCGGTGCTGGCCAAGGTGCTCGAGTCCGGTCCGGACGCGGTGAAGTTGTTCAGCGCGCTGAAGACGTACGCCTACGGCGCCTCGCCGATGCCGCTGCCGCTGCTGCGCCAGGCCTTGACGGCGTGGCCCGAGACCGAGTTCATCCAGGTGTACGGCCTGACCGAGGTCTGCGGCGTCGTCAGCCGGCTGATGCCCGAGGACCACCGCGCCGACAACGAGGAGCGACTGGTCAGCGCCGGCGTGCTGATTCCACAAGCCGAGGTCCGCGTGGTGAACCCGGAGACCCTGGACGACGCGCCCGCTGGTGAACAGGGCGAATTGTGGTTCCGCACACCGACATTGATGAAGGAATACCTGAACCGGCCCGACGCGACGGCCGAGGCCATCACGGCCGACGGCTGGTTCCGCACCGGCGACATCGGCCGCGTCGACGCCGACGGCTACATCTTCGTCGAGGACCGGCTCAAGGACATGATCATCTCCGGCGGCGAGAACATCTACTCCATCGAGGTGGAGCGGGTGCTCGCCGAGCACCCGGCGGTGTCCGAGGTCGCGATCATCGGCGTGCCCGACGAGAAGTGGGGCGAGTCGGTGAAAGCCGTTGTGACGCTCGAGGGTTCGGGAGACGGGGTGTCGGATGCCGACCTCATCGCCTTCGCCCGCGAACGCCTCGCCGCCTACAAGTGTCCGAAGACCATCGACTTCGTCGACGACATGCCGCGCAACCCCACCGGCAAGATCCTCAAGAAGGAACTCCGCAAGCCGTACTGGGACGGTCGGGACCGCGCCACCGTGTGAGGCACGATGGAGGGGTGCTACCCGCTCCGCCCACACTCGACGAACTGCTCGAGCGCCTGTACGTCGTCTCACTGCCGATGCGGGTCCGGTTCCGTGGCATCGACGTTCGTGAAGTCGCGCTGATCGAAGGGCCGTGTGGCTGGGGTGAATTCGGCGCGTTCGTCGAGTACGGCGCGGCGGAGGCGGCGCACTGGCTCGCGTCCGGCATCGAGGCGGCCTACCGGCCGTCACCGGCGCCGGTGCGCGACCGCATCCCGATCAACGCCACCGTGCCCGCCGTCGACGCGGCGCGGGTGCCCGAGGTGCTGGCCCGCTTCCCGGGTGCCCGGACCGCCAAGGTAAAGGTGGCCGAACCGGGGCAGACGCTGGCCGACGATGTGGCCCGCGTCGAGGCCGTCCGTGCCCTGGTGCCGGTGGTGCGGGTGGACGCCAACGGCGGCTGGACCGTCGAGGAAGCGGCGGCGGCGGCGCGGGCCCTGACCGCATCCGGACCCCTCGAGTACCTGGAGCAGCCGTGCGCGACGGTGCCCGAACTCGCCGAACTGCGGCGCCTCGTCGACGTGCCGGTGGCGGCCGACGAGTCCATCCGCAAGGCCTCCGACCCGTTGCGCGTCGTACGCGAGCGCGCGGCTGACATCGCGGTGGTCAAGGTGGCGCCGCTGGGCGGGGTCTCCCGGTTGCTGGACGTGGCCGCGCAGATCGACATCCCGATCGTGGTGTCGAGTGCCTTGGATTCCGCGGTCGGTATGACGCGCGGGCTACTCGCCGCCGGCTGCCTGCCGACACTGCGGCATGCCTGTGGGCTGGGCACCGGAGGGTTGTTCGTCGACGACGTCGCGGACGTGGCACCGCCGGTCGACGGGTTCCTGCCCGTCGGCCCGGTGGCGCCGGACCCGGCCCGGTTGGCCGGCCTGGCGGCCGACCCCGCGCGCCGGGACTGGTGGATCGAGCGCGTCCGCGCGTGCTACCCGCTGCTGGGGTCGTTGTCCGTCAACTGAATTCGACGAGCGTCACCGGTGCGCGGAATCGCGCCAGTGCCGGCAAGCGGTAGGACTGCCGGGTGACCCACGGCACGAGCGTGCCGCGGCCGGCCGGGTAGCGCAGTTCGCGTACCGCGCGGACTCCGGGGATGACCTGCAACCGTGGGTACTGGTCGGCGGTGAACCAGAAGGGCATCGCGGGTGCGGTGTAGTTCGCACTGAGCCGGAAGCCGCGGCGCTGTGAATACGCGCTCAGGAACCGCGGCACGCTGTCAAAGGCCAACTGCCCGTGGGGAAACCGTTCGGCACAGGCGGCGATGAGGCTGAAGACGACGTCCTCGGTCAGATACTGGAACAGGCCTTCGGCGGTGATCAGCACACCGTCGGTAGCGTCGACGGCGTCCAACCAGGAGTGGTCCAGCGCGGACTGCGCGCGATGGCCCAGCCGCTCGGACGCCGGGAGCAACTGCTGCCGGAGTGCGATGATCGGCGCCAAATCGACTGACAACCAGGTCATTTCACCGTTGTCCACGCGCCAGAAGCTGGTCTGCAGACCCTCCGCCAATGCCACGACGGTCGCGCGCGGGTGGACGGCCAGATAGTCGCGGGTGACATCGTCGAACACGAGGGCCCGCAGCGCGGTGGCCTGATGGGTGCGGCCGAAATCCTGGTAGTCGTAGTCGAGGCCGTCGCGCAGCGTGATCGCCATCGGGTCGTCGATGATGCCGTCGGGGCGGGCGGCCTCGGTGGCGCGCTGGTGCAAGGTGAGGAGCGCGGTTTCGGATACGCCGTCGAGATGACGGGCGTCGATGACTGACATGGCCCCACCGTACGTCCGGCGATCACGTGGGCAGCACCGGCCCCGGGAACGGCATTTCCGGAGCATTGCGATATCCGGCTGTGGCATAGGAGATTTCGATGTGCCGGGAACTTTCTCGAAGCGCCGCCCGACTAGCTGACAGTGACCGCACCGATTTGGCTGGCGCTACCGCCGGAAGTGCATTCGGCGCTCCTGGCAGCCGGCCCGGGGCCGGGTTCGCTGCTGGCTGCCGCCGCGCAATGGCACCAGCTCAGCGTGCAGTACGGCGAGGCGGCCGCCGAGTTGTCGGCCATCCTGGCCGACGTGCATGCGGGCAGCTGGGAGGGACCTAGCGCCGTTCAATACGTCGCGGCGCACGTGCCGTATCTGGCCTGGCTGGAGGAGTCTGCCGCGGCGTCGGCCGCGACGGCGGCGCAGCACGAGACCGTGGCCGCTGCCTACGTCACCGCCGTCGCGACCATGCCGACATTGGCCGAACTGGCGGCCAATCATGTGACCAACGCCGCACTGGTGGCGACGAACTTCTTCGGTATCAACACAATTCCCATCGCGATCAACGAAGCCGACTACGCGCGCATGTGGGTGCAGGCGGCCGACACCATGATCGTCTACCAGGCGGTCAGCGAATCGGCGACGGCCGCGGTGCCGCCTCCGCAGCCGGCGCCGTCGATCGTGGCGCCCGGTGGTGAGGCCCGGCAGCCGATGCCGAACACGCCCGCCGCACCCAGCCAACCGCTGAGCGACCTCTGGAAATTCCTGTCGCAATTGGGTACGGCCGGTCAGATTGACCAGATGCTCGAGAACTTCACGCGTTTCTTCGAGCAGCTGGGCTTCAATCCCGCCACGTCCGCGGTGCTGGCCCTCGTGGCGTTGACGCTCTATGACATGCTCTGGTACCCCTACTACGCCTCCTACGGGTTGCTGCTGGCCCCGTTCTTCGCGCCGGCACTCAGTGCGCTCGCGGCGCTGGCGCTGGTGAGATCGCCGCTGCCGCCGGCCATGGACGCGGCGCCGGTGCCTGCCGAACCTGCTGTCGCCCAGCCTGTGTCCGCCGCGCCGCGCGCCCAGGGTGTGCCCGTCGTCCCCGGTATTCACGTCGGTGTGCCGCAGGCTGCCGGCCCGTCCGCGCCGGCGCCGACCACCACCGGCACCGGCGGTGCCGTACCCGCGTCCAACCTGGTCTACGCCGTGCCCGGGCTGCCGCGGCAGGGGGTGGGCCCGGGGCCGGGGTCCGGCAGCGAATCGCCCGATGTCAGCACCGATACCTTCAGTGCCGCGGCGGCCGCTCGTGCCGTGGCCGGCGTCCGTGACCGGGCCAAACGGGTGGGTCGAGCCCGGCGCGCTGCACGTGGCTATCGCGATGAGCTTCCGCAGATGAAAGCCGATCTGCCTGGTGGCGGCGACAATTCGCCGAGCGCGCCCGTCGTCACCGCCAGCGCGCGCGGTGCCGGTCCGGTGGGGTTCACCGGTGCGGTGACGACAGCGAGCACCGTGCCCACCGGAATGGTGCATCGGATGCCGGCAGATGCGGGCCCGTCGGCGCCCCTGCTTCCGGCCACCTGGGGCTCCGGGGTCGAGGACGGGTCTCAACAGCGCCCGCGCGAATTGTGAAGCGGCGCGGAACTTTTCTCGATGCTCCGACGACTACATCAGTTGAAGGCAACAACCGAACGAACTTCTGCGTTGTGGGGCAATGGATTTCGATGCCACCGCGACGCGGTGCAGCAAACTTGGGGAGGCAGCGTCGATGACGCTCAATGTGCAGGGACGAGGACTCGGAGCGCAGGTCGTCGGAATCGATCCGAACGATCTGAGCAACATCTCGACCGACGAGCTCCGCGAAATCGTCTACGAGAACAAGCTTGTCGTCCTGAAGGGGGTCAAGCCTTCGCCCGCGCAGTTCATCGAGCTCGGCCGCATTCTCGGTGAGATCGTCACGTACTACGAGCCCGTGTACCACCACAACGAGCACCCGGAGATCTTCGTCTCCTCCACGGAGGAGGGGCAGGGCGTGCCGCGCACGGGTGCGTTCTGGCACATCGATTACATGTTCATGCCGGAGCCGTTCGCGTTCTCCATGGTGATGCCGCTGACGGTGCCTGGCGCCGACCGCGGAACGTACTTCATCGATCTCAACAAGGTGTGGGAATCCCTGCCGCCGGCGCAGCAGGAGCCGGTGCGGGGCACCTTCAGCACGCATGATCCGCGGCGCCACATCAAGATTCGCCCCAGCGACGTCTACAAGCCGATCGGCGAGGTGTGGGACGAGATCAACCGCGCCACGCCACCGATCAAGTGGCCCACGGTGATCCGGCACCCGCACACCGGCCAGGAAATCCTCTACATCTGCTCCACTGGCACCAGCAAGATCGAAGACGGCGACGGCGCGGTACTGGACCCCTCGGTACTGCGGGAACTCCTCACCGCCACCGGCCAGCTCGACGCCGACTTCGCGTCACCGTTCATCCACACGCAGCACTACGAGGTCGGCGACATCATCCTGTGGGACAACAGGGCCCTGATTCACCGGGCGAAGCACGGCACCGCGACGGGCACGCTGACGACGTATCGGCTGACCATGCTCGACGGTCTGACGACGCCGGGGTTTGCGGCATGAGCGCCACCGAGCTCACCGCACCCGTTGCCGAATGGGTTGATACCGAGCAGATTCCGGAGGACCTGCTGGCCCGGGTGCTGGAGCCCTACTCCTACAAGGGCTGCCGATATCTCACGGATGCGACGTACCGGGCCACCGGCGATTCGATGTTCGCGACGGGCAACTTCAGCATCCCGGAGTCGGTGTACATCCGTAGCACCGGGCATTTCAATGCCGTCGAACTGGTGTTGTGCTTCAACCAGCTCGCCTACTCCGCGTTCGCGCCGGCCGTCCGCCACGGCGAGATCGACGGGTTCCGGGGCTGGTCGCTCGACGACTATTTCGAGAACCAGTTGTCCAGCATGCTGATCCGGTCCACCGCATCGCGCTACAAGCGGCAGATCGATGCGCGCAAGTTCTCCGCCCGGCTGACGTGCGAAGGTATCGAGGTCGTCGAACGGAGCTGGCGGTACCTGAAAGTCCCGTGCGCCATCGAGTTCCACGACGACGACGGCGGATCCGCGTTCGGCGAGTTCGAGCTCGCGGTCCTCAACATCCCGTGAGCACCGTACTGGGGCGGCTGCTCACGCAGGCGCAGCTGCAGCCGCAGGCCGTCGCGTTGCGCCGCTGCGACGGAACCAGCAGTGTCACGTACGGCCGGCTGCCCGCCGTGGTGAATCATCTGGCCGGTGAGCTGCGGGAGCACGGGGTTTCTCGCGGCGACCGGGCATTCGTGATGTCCGACAACGGTCCCGAGACCTATGTCGCGGTGCTGGCGTGTGCGCAACTCGGTGCCATCGCGGTGCTGGTGGATCGTGCTGTCCCGACCGCGACGGTTGCGCGCTTCGGTGAGATCACCGGCCCCAGTGCGGTTCTCCTGACCCCGGGAGCCGACCCGGCGGCACTGCCGGGCACGCTGAGCGCCGTCCCGGTGATCGTCGTCGACGTCACCGACGGCATCGCGGAGCACCGTGAGGCCGCGCCCGCCGTCGCACCACCGGACTTGGGCGCCGACGATCCGCTCGCGATGATCTTCACCAGCGGGACCACCGGTGAGCCGAAAGCCGTACTGCTACCCAATCGAACGTTCTTCGCCGTGGCCGACATCCTGGCGCGCGAGAACCTGACCTGGATCAGCTGGGTGGCCGGCGAAGCCACGTACTCGCCGCTGCCGGCCAGCCACATCGGCGGACTGTGGTGGATCCTGAACTGCCTGCTGCACGGCAGCGAATGTGTGACCGGCGGTGAGAATTCCACGTCGCTGGCCGAGATTCTCAACGCCAACCAGATCGCCTCGACCTGCTTGGTCCCCACCCTGCTGACGCGCCTGGTGTCAGAGGTCAAGGCCGGCGCGGCGCTGCCGCCGCTGCGGATGATCGGCTACGGCGGATCGCGCGCCATCGCGGCCGACGTGCAATTCGTCGAGGCGGCAGGCGTGCACACCGCGCAGGTTTTCGGTCTGAGCGAAACCGGTTGTACGGCCTTGTGTCTGCCGACATCGGCGGGGTCAATCGCCCGGATCGAGGCGGGCGCTGTGGGGCGGCCCTACCCCGGAGTCGAGGTCTGTCTGGCAGGCGGCGACAACGCCGAGTCGGGCACCCTGTGGATCAAGTCACCGGCAAACATGTTGGGGTACTGGAACAATCCCGAGCGCACCGGCGAGGTCCTGGTCGACGGCTGGGTGAATACCGGTGACATCTTCGAGCGCGGCGCGGACGGGTTCTTCTACATCAAGGGCCGGTCGTCGGAGATGATCATCTCCGGCGGCGTCAACGTCGCACCCGACGAGGTGGACCGCATCGCCGAGAGTGTCCCCGGCGTTGGCGCGGCGGCCTGCTTCGAGATTCCCGATCCCGAATTCGGTGCCCTGATCGGCCTGGCGGTGATCCCGTCCGGAGAACTCGACGAAGGCCAGGCCCGCAGGCTCAAGCAGGCCATCGCGGCGCGCTACCGGGCGGAGTCGGAGTCGATGGCCCGGCCGTCGACCATCACGCTGGTGCCCGAGATACCGAGGACGCAGTCCGGCAAGGTCATTCGGGCCGCACTGGCAGCGACGGTCCATGGCTGACGGGCTCCGCGACCGTGTCCTGGCCGCCGTCGCCGACGTGCTCTACATCGATGAATCCGACCTTTTCGACGGCGACGCCACCGATCTGCGCGAACTCGGGCTTGACTCGGTGCGGTTCGTCCTGCTCATGAAACGTCTTGGGGTGGACCGGGAATCGGACCTGCTGAAGCGGCTGGCGCAGGAGTTGACGATCGACGGCTGGGTCCGGGAATTGGCGGGCGTCCGTGGTGGCGTCTGACGAGGGCCGGATTCCGCTGAGTGTCTCTCAGCAGAACATCTACCACGGCGTGCTGCAGGACCCTGATCCCGCGCTGTACCTGATCGGCAAGAGTTACCGGTTCCGGCCGGTGGCGCTCGCGACATTCCTGTCCGCGCTGGAAGCGACGGTACGGGACAACCCCATTCAGCTGTGCGTGCTGGATCCGTCGACAGCCGGTGACGGGTATCCGGATCTTGTTGCCCGCCTGCAGGTTCATGACATCGTCCGGGTGCGAGTGCCGGCCGACCCCGTCGGCGATGCGTTGGAAGCGTCATGGGCGGACGGCATTCTCGAAACCCCGCTGGTGCGCTATGTCGTGCACACCGACGTCGACGGCCGGGTGGTGGGCATGGACGCGCAGACCCACCACATCCTGCTCGACGGCGCGGCCACCGCAATCATCGAAGCCGACCTGGCGCGGCATCTGGGTGACGCCGAGCAGAAGCCCAGCACCACAGCAGGTTTGGCGGCGCTCGCCGCGGCGCACCGCAGCGAACGCGGGAAAGTGGCGGAGTCGACCGAACGCCACGTCGCCGCGGTGCGTCGCGAATTGACCGAAGGCGCCCTGCACGGCAGTTCCGTGCCGGGCACTGCCGAAGCGGGGCTCGGCACCGCCGGCCGCGGCGTGCTGCGCGAATCGCGTCGAGTCGCCGGCCGGGGCTATGACGAGATCGTGGCGCTCAGCGAGGCCAGACAGGTGCCGCTGAACATCCTGGTCGCCGCCGCCGCGACGGCGGTGCACGCCGGCCTGCGCCACAGCACCGAGGCTCTCCTCGTGCACCCGGTGGACAACCGCTTCGGTGCGCCGGAGCTGAATGTCGCCACCTGCCTGGTGAACTCGGTGGCCCACCCGGTTCGGTTCGCACCCTTCGCCGCGGTCCGGGATGTCGTCACCGCGATCGACCGCGGCTACGTCAAAGCACTGCGCCGCCGATGGTTTCGGGAAGAGCGCTACCGCCGCATGCATCTGGCGATCACCCGCGGTGCACCCGTCGACGCGCTGACCGTGAACTACATGCGCGGCCGGTCCGCCCCGGAGCTGGGCCCGTACCTGTCCGAACCCCCGGTGGTCACCGATATCGGCCCGGTGGAAGGGATGACGGTTGCTTGCGTCCACGATGAAGCGCGGCGCACCATCGACTTCGCCATCTGGGCACGGCACGATCACTCCGAACCCGCCGACGTCGCCGGTCGCATCGTCGCGGCACTGCGATCGATGGATGCGCACTGGGACCTGCCGATCGCATTGACCGTCGGCGAGTGGTCAGGGCTCGGCGCCGACGGTCGGCTCGAGGCCGGCGCCGAACTGCCCGCGCAGGTGCCGGACGGTGTGCGCGCCTGGTTCCTGGACGTCGATCTCGACCAGTGCCGCGGCCCCGGCGTCGACCAGTGGATCGCCGAGATCGTCCGCCGCGGTGTCGATCCCGGCGACGTCCTGGTCTTCGTCGACGACGACTCCCAGCGCGCGGTGGAGCTGCTGATCGCGTGCCACCTGGCAGGCTGCGGCTACAGCGTCTGCGCGACGTCCGGCGACGTGGCGTCGCGAGTCAGCGCCATTGCCGAGCATTGCGGCACCGGTGCGCACGCGGTCGACCTCACCGCGCCGGTCGCTGAGGATGACGGCGCGACAAGAGAACTCGTCGACGACCGCATCGGCCGGGCCCTGCTAGACCATGGGCTGGGCTCCCGGCTCGCGTATGTGATGCCCACGTCGGGTTCGACGGGGCAGCCCAAACTTGTTCCGGTGACGCACGGTTCGCTGGCGATCTTCTGCGCCGCGGTGCGGGACGCTTACGGCTGGGGGCCGGCCGACACCATCCTGCAGTGTGCCCCGCTGACGTCGGACATCAGCGTGGAGGAGGTGTTCGGCGCCCTGTCCTGCGGCGCGCGCGTGGTCCGGTCGGCCGCGATGCGCGCCGGTGACCTGCCCGCGCTGACCCGCGATGTCGCGGCGCACATCGCCACCGTTCTCGACCTGCCCACTGCGATCTGGCATCTGCTGTGCGAGGACGACGCGGCACTGACGGCGCTGGGTGGCTCGGCGCTGCGCCAGGTGATCATCGGCGGCGAGGCTGTCCGGCCTTCCGCCGTCGACAAGTGGCGGGGTGCGGTTGCGGGCCAGGGCATCTCGCTGGTCTCGACGTACGGCCCGACCGAGACGACGGTGGTCGTCACGCAATTGCCGATCGGTGCCGGTGAACCCGCGCCGGCCACGGCCAGGCTGGGCCGCCCGCTGGTGCCGGGCTCGGTGTGCGTCGCGTTCGGGGAAGTGGTCGTTGTCGGGGAGCTGGTGTCGGCCGGTTACCTCGGGCTGGACGGCCCGAGCTTCGGCACGGTACAGACGGCCGACGGCTCCCGACATCGGGTGTTCGCCACCGGCGACCGCGTGACGACAGACGCCGCCGGTTATCCCGTGCTGGCCGGACGTCGCGACGCCGTGGTGAAGATCGCCGGTAAGCGGTTCGACATCGCCGAACTGCTGCGCCTTTTGGCGGCGGTCCCCGAGATAGCCGATGTGGCGGTGGAACTGGCGGGCAACGGCCTGGGCATCTGGTTCCAAACTCGACAGACTTGTGCGGGGAACGACGATCCGGCCGCCCGCGTCAGGATTGGGGGCCTGGCGAAAGCGCAAGGGGCACCCGCATTTCACGTCGTCGGAGTCCCGCGTATCCCACGACAGCCCAACGGGAAAGTCGACCGCGCGAAACTGGCTGTGGGGAATGAGGTTCCGCGCGCCGGCACCGAGGTGGGCCCGCGGGCAGCCGCGCTCGCCGAGATGTGGAGCCGCCGGCTCGGTCGCCCGATCGGGCCGGAAGCGTCTCTGTTGGACGAGGGCATCGGGTCGCTGGACCTGATTCGTATCCTGCCAGAGACGCGACGGTTCCTCGATTGGCAGCTGTCGATTCTCGATCTGATCGGTGCGGACTCCGCCGCCGGCATTGTCGGCCGCAGACCTGACGTCGAGACCTGGATGGACGAGGAGACCGCGGCCCAGATCGCCGACGACCTGGCGGCAGCGGGCCGGGGCTGCGCGCCGGCGACCCGCGGGCCCGTTGGCGGCGCACCGACCGTCGTGATCCTGGGTGCGTCGGGCATTCTGGGCACCGGGTTCGCGCAGGCGATCCTCGACCGCAAAGACGCCGGGCTCGACTGCCCCAACGTGGTGTTCGCCGCGAGATCGCCACTGCCCGAGCATGACCCGTGGTCGAGACTGTGCGCAGTGGGTGGGGTCGACATCGTCCGGGTACCTGAGCGTCTGGGCCCCGCGGAACTCGGTGCCCTTTTCGACGGCGTCGGCGCCCACACCGTGGTGAACTGCATCGGCAACACCAACGTGTTGGTGCCATACCGGCGGCTGCGGGCGGCCAACGTATCCGCGGTGGCGTCGATCGCCGAGGCGTGTGCGGGGCGCGGCGTCGGGTTGGTCCAGCTGTCGACTTTCGTGGTGAACGCCGACGTGACGGCGCCCCGCGTGACCGACCCCCGCCATGCGCCGTACCCCTACGCCGCGTCGAAGTCGTTGGCGGAGATGGCTGTCTCGCGCGCCGCGAGCGACCTGGACTTCTCGGTGGTGCGGCTGCCCAGGGTGCTCGGTGACGCCCGCCAACTCGCGCGGTCGTCGGACATCCTGGTCGCGATGGTCGATGCCTGCGCCGCGCTGGGGGCCTGCCCGGTGCTGCCCGTCACCGAAGAGGTCACGACCGGCGTGGCCGCCGCACACAGCATTCTCGGGCTGCTTCCCGGGCTGTCGCCTGCGGTGGGGCTGGGTCGCGGCATGACGGTACTGCGCGGCGAAAAGCTGCCCTACACAGCGTTTCTCGGCAGCCTCGGAGCTGAGGTCATCGGACTCGCGGAGTGGAAGGACCGGCTGGATCACAGTGCGTGGGCCGCCCGGAATCCGCAGCGCTGGGCGGTGCTCGACGCGTGGGTCGGGTTGGGGGCGAGGTTGCGGGGCCGCACGTATGCCGAGTACCTCGCCGAATATCCCACTGTCGACATCGATTTCGAATCCATCGCGGAGTGCATCAGCACGCCGCAGTCGCTTGACGGTGTCTTCGGCGCCGATCAGATTGTGAGGACATGACTTTGACAGATGTGACCGAACCCCGCAGCGACGCTCCGGCCACCGGAGCGATCTATCTCGACATCACCGGAATGTCGTG
The DNA here is from genome assembly GCF_000383495.1 of Mycobacterium sp. 360MFTsu5.1. Lineage (NCBI taxonomy): Bacteria > Bacillati > Actinomycetota > Actinomycetes > Mycobacteriales > Mycobacteriaceae > Mycobacterium > Mycobacterium sp. 360MFTsu5.1. Next base: position 187,547 of record NZ_KB911466.1, read on the forward strand.
CGGCATGTGTTCCCGGCGCGTGCAGAAAGTTCTCAACAAGATCGACGGTGTGCACGCATCGGTCAGCTTTGCCACCAAGACCGCCACCATCGAGACCGACCGTGACATCAGCCCGGCCGAGCTGTGCGACGCCGTGGTGGCAGCGGGCTACGGCGCCGCACCGCGCGCCGGCGCGCCCGTGGTGGACAGCTCGCCGCGCGGCCCGCTGCAGCGGCTCGTCGGAGGAATCCTCGGCCGGACCTGATGCCGCTGACCGGCGTGTCCTAATTTGTGGGGTCCGTGGCGTAGACGCCATGGACCACGGCGTCGCACGATAGAGGCGTGACGCGATCTGTGGTGCTGCTCGGCTTCCGTGGGGTGCAGGCCCTCGACGTGGTCGGCCCCTTCGACGTGTTCATGGGAGCGACACTGCAACTGGCCACGATGGGGCGGGCCGACGAGGGGTACGCGCCGGTCCTGGCCGCGGCCGACGGCGGTCCCGTCACCACCTTGACCGGGCTCGAGTTCGTCGCCAAGCCGCCGCCCGACCCCAACGAGCCGATCGACACCATCGTGCTGCCCGGCGGCATGGGGGTCGACGAGGCCCGGACCAACCCGGCCGTCATCGACTGGATTCGCACCGCCGCACCACGCGCGCGCCGGATCGTCAGCGTCTGCAACGGCGCGTTCCTCGCGGCGGAGGCCGGCCTGCTCGACGGCTGCTCGGCGACCACACACTGGGCCTCGGCGGACAAGCTCGCCCGCGAATTCCCCTGCATCGCCGTCGATCCCGACCCGATCTTCGTCCGCAGCTCCGAGCAGGTGTGGACGGCGGCCGGCGTCACCGCGGGCATCGATCTGGCGCTGGCGCTCGTCGAAGACGACTACGGCACCGACGTCGCGCAGGACGTGGCCCGCTGGCTGGTGCTGTACTTGCGCCGGCCCGGTGGGCAGACGCAGTTCGCGCCGCCGGTGTGGATGCCGCGCGCCAAGCGAGAACCGATCCGCGACGTGCAGGAGCTCATCGAAGCCGAACCCGCCGGGGCGCACAGTGTTCCGGAGCTGGCACGCGCCGCCGCGATGAGCCCGCGGCACTTCACCCGCACCTTCACCGCCGAGGTGGGGGAGCCGCCGGCGGCCTACGTCGAGCGCGTCCGTACCGACGCGGCCCGTCGGCAACTCACCGAGACCGACGACACCGTCACCGCCATCGCCGCCCGCTGCGGCTTCGGCAGCGCCGAGACGCTGCGCCGCAGTTTCGTTCGGCGCGTTGGGGTTTCACCAGACCAGTACCGCAAGACGTTCGCGTAGGGAGAGATCATGCAAGTTGCCATCGTCCTGTACCCGGGGTTCACGGCCCTCGACTTCATCGGGCCGTACGAGTCGTTGCGCTGGCTGCCCGACACCGAGGTCCGTTTCGTCTGGCACGAGCCGGGCCCCATCGTCGCCGACTCCGCGGTGCTGCTGGTGGGCGCCACCCACTCGTTCGACGAGACCCCGTCGCCCGACATCATCCTGATCCCGGGCGGGTTCAGCACCCTGGAGCACGCGCGCGACGAGAAGCTGCTGGAGTGGCTGCGGCGGGCCCATGAGACCACCACGTGGACGGCGTCGGTGTGCTCGGGCTCGGTGATCCTGGGCGCCTCCGGACTGCTGAAGGGCAAGCGCGCGACGTCGCACTGGGCGGCCGTGCAGCTGCTGCGCACGTTCGGCGTCGAACCCGTCACCGACGAGCGGATCGTGCAGTCAGCCGACCGCATCGTCACCTGCGCGGGCGTCTCGGCCGGCATCGACCTCGGCCTGTGGCTGGCCGCGCAGATCGGCGGCGAGGACAAGGCCAAGGCCATCCAGCTGTCCATGGAGTACGACCCGCAACCCCCGTTCGACTCCGGGCACATGTCGAAGGCCTCGGCCGCCACCAAGGCCAGTGCGACGGCCCTCATGTCCCGCGAGCTGCTCAAGCCGACGGCACTCAAGGCCACCACGGCGCTGCTGTGGGACCAGGCCGTCAAAAAGGTCCGATCCCGCCGCTGACCGAGGGATTTGTGCACGATTTTCCGCGCCGACCGCGGAAAATCGTGCACAAATCCCGGGTCCAGTAACCTCGGCCGGGTGAATCTGGCATATGACGAGCGCGGTAATGGCGAGCCGGTGCTGTTCATCGCGGGCCGCGGCGGCGCGGGTCGCACGTGGCACCTGCACCAGGTACCGGCGTTCCAGCGGGCCGGCTTCCGCTGCATCACGTTCGACAACCGCGGTATCGGCGCGACCGAGAACGCCATCGGCTTCTCCACCGACCAGGCGGTCGCGGACACGGCGTCGTTGATCAACAAGGTCGTCGGCGGCCCGGTGCGCGTCGTCGGGGTGTCGATGGGGTCGTTCATCGCCCAGGAGCTCATGGTCGCCCGGCCCGAGCTGGTGTCGTCGGCGGTGCTGATGGCCACGCGCGGTCGCGAGGACCGGGCCCGCAAATTCTTCCGCGAGGCCGAGCGCGCGCTGCTCGCCGCCGGCATCGAGCTGCCCGCTGAGGTGGACGCGAAAAACCGTCTGCTGGAGAACTTTTCACCCAAGACCCTGAACGACGATCGCGCCGTCCAGGACTGGATCGAGATGTTCACCATGTGGCCGACGAAGCCCACCCCGGGGCTGCGGGCGCAACTGGCCGTCGCGCCCGAGACGAACCGGCTGCCGGCCTACCAGCAGATCGCGGTGCCCGTGCAGGTGATCGGGTTCGCCGACGACGTCGTGCTGCCGCCGCACCTGTCGAAAGAGGTGGCCGATGCGATCCCGCTGGGCCGCTATCTGGAAATCCCCGACGCCGGGCATCTCGGCTTCATCGAGCGTCCCGATGCGGTGAACGCCGCGATGTTGGAATTCTTCGCTGCCAACCCGACGTCGGCGGGGCTGACCGGTTAGGCACTGTGACACGCTGTAGCAATGAACCCGTCGACGATTCAGGCGCGGGTCGTCGTCGACGAACTGATTCGCGGCGGCGTCCGCGATGTGGTGCTGTGCCCCGGTTCGCGTAACGCGCCGCTGGCGTTCGCGCTGGCCGACGCCGACCGTGCCGGCCTCTTGCGGCTGCATGTCCGTATCGACGAGCGCACCGCGGGCTACCTGGCGGTCGGCCTCGCGGTGTCGGCCGGCTCGCCGGTGTGCATCGCGATGACGTCGGGCACCGCGGTGGCGAACCTCGGTCCGGCGGTGATCGAGGCCAACTACGCCCGCGTGCCGCTGATCGTGCTGAGCGCCAACCGGCCCTACGAACTGCTGGGCACCGGCGCCAACCAGACCATGGAGCAGCTCGGCTACTTCGGCAACCAGGTGCGGGCCACCATCAGCCTCGGCCTGGCCGAGCCGACGGCCGACGTCGCCGCGGCCAATGCCCAGTGGCGGTCGGCGACGTGCCGGGTCCTGGTGGCCGCCAAGGGTTCTCGCTCGGCCAACGCCGGACCCGTGCAGTTCGACATCCCGCTGCGGGAGCCGCTGGTCCCTGACTCCGAAGACGGCACGGTCGACGGCCCCGCTTATTGCCCGGAGGGACGCCCCGACGGCCGGCCGTGGACGTATACCCCGCCCGTCACATTCGACCAGCCCCTCGAGATCGACCTGACGCCCGACACCGTCGTCATCGCCGGCCACGGCGCGGGCCGCCACGAGAACCTCGCGCACCTGCCGACCGTCGCCGAACCGACCGCGCCACCGGCCGACAACCCGCTGCACCCACTGGCGTTGTCGCTGGTCAGGCCGCACCAGGTGATCATGCTGGGCCGCCCGACGTTGCATCGGCCGGTGTCGGCGCTGCTCGCCGACCCCTCGGTGCCCGTCTACGCGCTGACCACCGGCCCGCGCTGGCCCGACGTCTCCGGCAATTCGCAGGCCACCGGCACGCGGGCCATCACGTCCGGCACGCCGGATCCCTCCTGGCTCGACAAGTGCGCCAACGCCAACGCCCGCGCCGAACATGCGGTGCGCGACCAGTTGGCCGCCTACGAACTGACCACGGGCCTGCACGTCGCGGCCGCCGTCGCCGACGGCCTGCAGCCCGGCGACCAGCTGGTGCTCGGCGCCTCCAACCCGGTGCGTGACGCCGCGCTCGTCGGGCTGAACGCGCACGGCATCTCGGTGCGCTCCAACCGCGGCGTCGCCGGTATCGACGGCACGGTGTCGACGGCGATCGGCGCCGCGCTCGCCCACACGTCGGGCCGGACCGTCGCGCTCATCGGTGACCTGACCTTCGTCCACGACAGCTCGGGCCTGCTGATCGGCCCCACCGAGCCGACGCCCAAGGCGTTGACCATCGTGGTCTCCAACGACAACGGCGGCGGCATCTTCGAGTTGCTGGAACAGGGCGATCCCCGGTTCTCCGATGTGTCGTCGCGCATCTTCGGCACGCCGCACGACGTCGACGTCGCCGCCCTGTGCCGGGCGTACCACGTCGAGTGCCGGCAGGTGGAGGCCGACGGACTGGCCGCCGCGCTGCGCGAGCCGTTCGAGGGCATGCGCGTCCTGGAGGTCAAGGCCGACCGGTCCACCCTGCGGGCGCTGCACGCATCGATACGGGCGGCGATCAAGGCCGCTCCGTGATCTCCGAATCCCTGCGCTGCAGGTTGAACACGTTGTGGGACAACCTGATTCTGCGTGTCTTCGGCGACGGCAAGGAGACCCGCGCGCAGCGCGTCATCCGCCGGATCCGGATCGGCATCGTCATCATGGGCTGCCTGGTGACCCTGCAGTCGGTGCTGCTGGTGCTCGGTGCGTGGCGCAACGATCAGCAGATCGAGCACAACATGGGTACGGCGGCCGCCGAGGTGCTCTCGGCCGGTCCGCGGCGCTCCACCATCGAGTTCGTGACCCCCGACCGCGTCACCTACCGGCCCGAGCTGGGCGTGCTGTATCCGTCCGAGCTCGAGACCGGCATGCGCATCTACGTCGAGTACGACCGCAGCAATCCGGACCTGGTGCGCGTACAGAACCGCAACGCGTCGCTGGCCGTCATCCCGGCCGGCTCGATCGCGGTGGTGGGCTGGTTGGTCGCGGGCGCGCTGCTCGGCATCGTGAATCTCGTGCAGCGCCGGCTGGGTTAGGTCTGGCGGCCGGCGGTCAGCTTCGCGAGCCACCCGGTTTCCTGGATGTCCACCACGGTGTTGCCGGTGAGGTCGTAGACCGTCGGGGTGCCGGCGTCGCCGTCGCGGATTTCCTGCAGCCGGGTCTCGTTGGTGATGGTCATCTCGTCGGTGTCGACGGCGTGTTCACCGGACTGGATGGTGGTCACGGCCTCGGCGCTGACGCCCGAGTCGGTGGCCCACCCCGCCAGCTGACCGTCCGACGGTGCCGACCCGCCCGGATTCTGGTGGCCCCACAGCGTCGCGACGTACGCCTGCAGCGCCGGCGCGGACGTGCCGTGCTCGGCGGCCAGGAACATCGCGTTGGCGACCTTGGCCGAATAGCCGTACGCGGTGTCCAGGAACGTCACCGGGCGGTAGGTGACGGTCAGCAGGCCGAGGGCGATCAGGCTCTTCAGCTCCGGCCCGTCGGTGTCCTGCAGGTGGGCGCAGTGGGTGCACTGCGGCTCGGTGTACACCTCGATCTGCGCGGGGGCGTCGGGCCGGCCGGCGATGATGCCGAAGCCGTCCGCGGTGAGGGCGACACCCGGTAGATCCGGGTCGCGCAGTGCCGATCCGGTGACGGTGCGGCCGCAGCCGGTTGACGCGGTGAGAAGCGCCAGCGCGGTGGCCAGAACAAGGATCAGCCGAGGTAGACGCATGCCGACCCCTTTCTCGCCGCGGTGCGACAGACGATACCGGTGGTACCCGAGTTGTGCGTGTCTTCGCGTCGCGGATCCCTGACGGTCACCTGACGGTCAGGCTGCGCTGCCAGCCTGCAGGTGTGCGAGTTGCGATCGTGGCGGAGTCCTTTCTCCCGAATGTCAACGGCGTCACCAATTCGGTGCTCCGGGTGCTGGAGCACCTCCACCGGAACGGCCACGAGGCGCTGGTCATCGCGCCCGACACGCCTCGGGGTGAAAAGCCCGCGGACACTTTCCACGGCGATGTGCCCGTGCACCGCATCCCGTCCCGGATGTTCCCGAAGGTGACGTCGTTGCCGCTGGGGGTGCCGCGGCCGCGAATGGTGCGGGTACTGCGCGACTTTCGGCCCGACGTCGTGCACCTGGCGTCGCCGGCCCTGCTGGGCTACGGCGGCCTGCACGCCGCGCGCTTCCTCGGCATCCCGACCGTCGCGGTGTTCCAGACCGACATCGCCGGGTTCGCGCAGAGCTACGGCGTCGGCATGATGACGAAGACCGCATGGGCCTGGAACCGGCACCTGCACTCGCGTGCCGACCGGACGCTGGCGCCCTCCAGCGCGACGATGGAAGACCTTGTCACCCATCGGATTCCGCGCGTGTACAAGTGGGGTCGGGGCGTCGACGTCACCGGTTTCGCGCCGTCGGCTCGCAGTGCCGCGCTGCGCGCGCAGTGGTCGCCCGAGGGCAAGCCGGTGGTGGGCTTCGTCGGCCGGCTGGCACCGGAGAAGCACGTCGAACGGCTGGCCGCGCTGGCGGGCCGCGACGATCTGCAGCTCGTGGTGGTCGGTGAGGGTATCGATCAACTCAAGCTCGAAAAGCTCTTGCCCACAGCCGTTTTCACCGGCGCGCTGTACGGCCGGGAACTGGCCACGGCATACGCCAGCATGGACGTGTTCGTGCACCCGGGGGAGCACGAGACGTTCTGTCAGGCGGTGCAGGAAGCCATGGCGTCGGGTCTGCCGGTCATCGCGCCGGATGCCGGCGGCCCGCGTGACCTGGTGACACCCATGCACACCGGATTGCTCTTGCCGGTAGCGGATTTCGAGGGGGCGCTGCCGGCCGCGGTCGACCACCTGCTCGCTGAGCGGTCCCGCTACTCGCTCGCCGCCCGCCGCAGCGTGCTCGGCCGCACCTGGCCCGCGGTATGCGACGAACTGCTAGGGCATTACGCCGCCGTCCTCGGCGAGCGCCGCGCCCTCGCCGCCTGACGCCCTCCCGAGCGCCGCGCCGTCGCTGCTCCACTCTCCCGCGAGCGTGCGTGTTTGCCTGTGACACGCCGTATTTGGTGTGCACTGACGTGCCGCTCGTGGCTGCCGAGCGTGACGAATCTGCACGTGTCGACCGGCGTGCCGTGCGCAGACACGCACGCTCTGCAGGACTTCAGCTCACGTGGACGAGGTCGTAGATGTACGACCGATCGTCCTTGCGACTCACCCACGTACCCTCGGGCGGCAGGTAGCCGAACCCCGCGTGGTCGAACGGGCGGCTCGACACCGCGCCCAATTCGGTGCACACCACCCACCCGAAGTGCGGCAGTCGCCGGCACCAGATGTCCAGGTCGACCCGCTTGTACGACGGAAACCCGTGCGCCTCGCCGTCTTCGGCGAACTCATAGGTCAACCCGTCGTCCCGTCGGACGAATTTCAGTCCCGCCATCGGAGTTCCTTCGGTCAGCCCTGCGCCAGCTCGGACACCGGCTGCCACTCTTCCCAGGTGCGCAAACGGTTTTCGTAGTCGGTCTTGGCTATCTGCAGCGGAGCGCTACCGAAAAAGACTCGCAGCGGCGGATTTTCGGCATCGACGATCTTGAGCACCGCGGCCGCTGACGCCTCCGGATTGCCCGGCACCGCGTTGCGCTCACTGCGCCAGCGGGCGACATCCGCCCTCAGCCCGTCGTACGCCTCGAGCTCGGTTGTCCGCTTGGCCGACGCGCCGCTCCAATCCGTCGAGAATCCGCCGGGCTCGATGAGCGTGACGTGAATCCCGAACCGTTCCACCTCGGCGGCCAGCGACTGTGAGAAACCCTCGAGCGCCCACTTCGACGCGTGGTAGGCGCCGAGGCCGGCGAACGCGCTGATGCCGCCGATCGAGGACACCTGGATGATGTGCCCGCTGCCCTGCGCACGCAGGTACGGCAGTGCGGCCTGTGTGATCCACAGCGCGCCGAAGACGTTGGTTTCGATCTGATCCCGCGCCTCGGCCTCCGACAACTCCTCGATGAAGCCGAACTGGCCGTAACCCGCGTTGTTGACGATGACGTCCAACCGGCCGAAGTGCTCGTGCGCCGTCTTCACCGCGGCGAAGTCGGCATCGCGGTCGGTGACGTCGAGCGCGATCGGCAGCAGCGCGTCGCCGTACTTGGCCAGCAGGTCGTCGAGCGTCGACACGTCCCGCGCCGTCGCGGCCACCTTGTCACCGCGCTCGAGCGCCGCAGCCGTCCACTCGCGCCCGAAACCGCGCGATGTACCCGTGATGAACCAGACTTTTGTCCCCATGCGGCTTACAGCTCCCGAAGCGCCCGTTCCATTCCCGCCCCGCCGCAGACGCGGGGCTCTGGAGCAGCCGGTAGCGTCATATCCGTGAGTCGCGCGTCATTGGAGAAGGATCCGCACGAGGTTGCGTCGATGTTCGACGGCGTCGCCCGTCGCTATGACATCACCAACACCGTGCTGTCCCTGGGGCAGGACCGGTTCTGGCGGCGGCAGACGCGCGCGGCGCTGGGTATCGGCCCAGGTGACAAGGTTCTGGACCTGGCTGCCGGCACCGCGGTGTCGACCGTCGAGCTCGCGACGTCGGGCGCCTGGTGCGTGGCCTGTGATTTCTCGGTCGGCATGCTGGCCGCGGGCGCGGCCCGCAAGGTGCCGAAGGTGGCCGGTGACGCCACCCGGCTCCCGTTCGACGACGGCGTCTTCGACGCGGTGACCATCAGCTTCGGGCTGCGCAACGTCGTCGATTTCAGCGCCGGCCTGCGCGAGATGGCCCGCGTGACCCGGCCCGGCGGCCGCCTGGTGGTGTGCGAGTTCTCCACGCCGACCAACCGCCTCTTCGCGACGGCCTACAAGGAGTACCTGATGAAGGCGCTCCCGACGATGGCCACCGCGGTGTCGTCCAACCCCGAGGCCTACGTCTACCTCGCCGAGTCCATCCGGGCCTGGCCCGACCAGGACGACCTGGCCCGCAAGATCGAGGCGGCCGGCTGGTCGCAGGTGCGCTGGCGCAACCTGACCGGAGGGATCGTCGCGCTGCACGCCGCCATCAAGCCGTGAGTATTCCCGTCCTCGCGGTCGCCGGCTTCCTCGGCGCGGGCAAGACCACGCTGCTGAACCACCTGCTGCGTAACGGCCGCGGCGCGCGAATCGGCGTGCTGGTCAACGACTTCGGGTCCGTCAACATCGACGCGATGCTGGTCGCCGGTCAGGTCGACGCCATGGCGTCACTGTCCAACGGGTGCATCTGCTGCGTCGCCGAGGACGGTGAGGTGGCCGAGATGCTGGGCAAGCTGGCCGCCGTCCGCCCGGCACTGGATCTGATCGTGGTGGAGGCCAGCGGTGTCGCCGAGCCGCCCGCGGTGGCGCGCACCATCATGACGGCCGACTCCGAGGACTTCCACTACGCCGGCCTCATCCTGGTGGTCAGCGCGACCGAGCCGGAGTTCGGACACGGCCTGCCGGTCGCCGACCTCGTGGTGCTCAACCGGGCCTCCGAGGCCACCGACATCGATGACGTGCTCGCCAGGATTCGCGCGCAGAATCCGCGAGTTCCGGTGCAGCCCACCGATTTCGCGCGGATCGACCCGACGCTGCTCATCGACATCCCCGAGCGTGCCCCGCAGGCCCAGTTGTCGTTCGACGAGCTGCTGCACGACGAGCACGACCACGACCATCCCGTCTACCAGTCCGTCGAATACACCACCGGTGACGTGCTGAACCCGCGCCGGTTGCTGGCGCTGCTGCGCGACCGGCCTGAAGGCCTTTACCGGGCAAAGGGTTTCGTCGACTTCGGTGCCGGACACCGGTACCTGCTGCAGCTGGTGGGCGGCTCCCTGCGGCTGCAGAAGCGCCGCGGCACCGGCACCCAACTGGTGTGCATCGGCACCGGCATGGACACCGACGAGGTGCGGGCGGCGCTGCACGAGTGCACCACCGAACCGGCCGACGAGAACGCGATCCTCGGCGTCCACAAGTACGTGGTATGAGCCGCCGGGATCGGCGTGTTCGGCCCTGGGCGTGTCGGCTCTTCGGTCACACATTCGATCTGGAGCCGTCAACTTTCCTTGACCGTCAAGGAAAGTTGCCGCCTCCCAACCGAACATGCCAAGGGAGGGCCCCCACGGCCGCCGGATATTCTGGCCCCTCACCTGAGTTCGAGGAGATGTGTTGTTCAAGGTCAATGAGTACTTCGATGGCAAGGTCGCATCGATCGCATTCGCGCCCGCCGAGGGCCCCGCGACCGTCGGCGTCATGGCCGTCGGCGAATACGAATTCGGCACCTCGAGCCTCGAGATCATGCACGTGGTGTCCGGCGCCCTGACCGTCAAACTGCCCGGCAGCGACGAGTGGGAAACCTTCGCCGCCGGAACGCAATTCACCGTGCCCGCCGACAGCAAGTTCGGCGTCCGGGTCGAGGTCGAGACCGCCTACCTCTGCGAATACCGGTAACTTTCCGCCCACGTTGAACTTGGTCGCGACTTTTTCGGAAAGTCGCGACCAAGTTCACTTTGTGCACCAAGATGAGGCCATGCCCTATGGACGCCTCGCTGACCCTGACTGCACCATCGGCACCGACCGGCGCTCTGACCCCCGCATGGTCAAGGCCCTCGCCGCGTTCGGCATGGACGGCGTACTGCCGGCACCACCACTGACGGTCGACGCGCCACTGGCGCAGCTCGTGGAGTTCTCGAACTTCGCCGAACAGGGGACCGGCGCCGTCCTGAAGATCTTGGGAGAGCAGGTCCCGGCGCCCGAGGGCGTCACCACCACGACGACGACCATCACCGGCGTCGACGGCAATGAGATCACCCTGTTCATCAGCCGGCCCACCGACGCGACCGGCCCGTTGCCTGCGCTCGTGCACCTGCACGGCGGCGGGATGGCGATCCTCAGCGCTGCGGACATCCAGTACGTCCGGCTGCGCGAAAGCCTCGCGGCGGCAGGCCTTGTCGTCATCGGCGTCGAGTTCCGCAACTCCGGCGGCGCCCTCGGCCCGTACCCGTTCCCGGCCGGCCTCAACGACTGCGCCGCGGCCGTGCGGTGGACGGCGGCGAACAAGGCCGAGCTCGGGATCAGCCACCTCATCGTGTCGGGAGAGTCCGGCGGCGGGAACCTGACGCTGACGGTCGCGCTGAAAGCCAAGCGAGAAGGCTGGATCGGCGAGATCGCCGGCGTCTACGCCCAGTGCCCGTACATCTCCAACCGGTGGCTGGAGGAGGCCGACGACCTGCCGTCGCTGCGGGAGAACGACGGGTACTTCATCAGCTGCCTGCAACTGGCTCTGCTGGGTTCGATCTACGACCCGGACCAGCAGCACGCGCAGGACGGCACCTGCTGGGCCGGGGTGGCCACCGATGTGGATCTGGAAGGCCTTCCGCCGCACATCATTTCGGTCAACGAGCTCGACCCGCTGCGCGACGAGGGCCTGATCTACTACCGCAGGCTGGCCGCCGCCGGCGTCAGCGTCGTCGGGCGCATCGTCGCGGGCACCTGCCACGCCGGTGACATCCTGCTCGCCGGCGCCATGCCCGACGTCTTCGCCGCCACCGTCCGCGACATCGTCGGGTTCGCGCGGTCGGTCAGCTGAACGGCTTGCGCTGATCCAACCGGCGCGAACCGCGCCCGGCGCGGCGCCAGAGGCGGGCGACCATGTCGGTGTCCTCCTCGGTCACCAGGTTGCCCATGGCCCGCACCGCGACCGTCATCAGGTACTGCGACCGCATCGCGACCGGCCCCGTCAGCGGCAGGAACTTCGGCACGGTCAGCAGGATCGCCAAACGGCGGGCCACGGAGAACCCGGCGGCGTAGTGCTGCTGCAGCAGTGCGGGCCAGGCCGCGCTCAGGTCACCCGAGCCGAGTAGGTCGGCGGCCAGCCGGCCGGTCTCCAGGCCGTAGTCGATGCCCTCTCCGTTGAGCGGGTTGACGCATGCCGCCGCGTCACCGACGAGCATCCAGTTCGGTCCCGCGACCCCGGACACGGCGCCGCCCATCGGCAGCAGGGCCGACTTGGCCAGCCGCGGCTGGCCCTCGAAGCCCCATTCGTCGCGGCGCAGGTTGGTGTAGTGGGCGAGCAGCGGGCGCAGCGCGGCGTCGGCCGGACGTTTCTCGGTCGCCAGCGCACCCACGCCGATGTTCACATCGCCGTTGCCCAGCGGGAAGATCCAGCCGTACCCGGGCAGCACCTCGCCTTCGGGGGAGCGCAGCTCAAGGTGCGACGTGATCCACGGCTCGGCATGCCGTGGCGTCTCGATGTAGGCACGGATCGCCACCCCGTACACGGTTTCCTGATGCCACTCACGCCCCAGGACCCGGCCCAGCGTCGAGCGGGCACCGTCGGCGACGATGAGTTCGGTGCAGCTCACCTCTTGGCCGTCGTCGAGCGTCAGCGTGCGGACGCGGCCGGTGGCGTCGTGCGTCACGCCGACGGCCTTGACGCCCAACAGCATCTTCGCGCCGGAATCGGCCGCGACCTGACGGATCCGGTCGTCGAGCTCGGTGCGCGGCACGGCGCTGCTGGTGGCCGGGAACGATGGCCCGGGCCAGCGCACCTCGCGCTGCGCGCCGAACCCGGCCAGCCGCAGCCCGTGATGGCTGACGCGGCCCTCGAGCCACTCGCCGAGCCCCAGCTCACGCAGCTCCGCGATGGCCCGCGGTGTCAGCCCGTCACCGCAGGCCTTGTCCCGGGGAAACTGCGCGGAGTCGATCACCAGGACGTCGCGGCCCCGGCGCGCTGCCCAGGCGGCAGCGGCGGAACCTGCCGGCCCGGCTCCGACCACGACCACATCTGCGTGCACGACCATGCCGCCCAGTATGTTGGACCCATGAAGACACCAGCGACAGTGGTCGCGGGCGTGGACTTTGGTGACGCCGCCTTCGCCGCGCAGGTTCGTGACGCGGTCGCGCGTATCGAAGACCTGATGTCGACCGAGCTGGGCAAAGCCGACGAGCTGATGGCCGAGGCGGTCCAGCACCTGTTCCAGGCCGGTGGCAAGCGGTTCCGCCCGCTGTTCACCGTGCTGTCGGCGTCGCTGGGGCCGGACCCCGACAACAACGACGTCGCGATCGCCGGCGCCGTGATCGAGCTGGTGCACCTGGCGACGCTGTACCACGACGACGTCATGGACGAGGCCCAGGTGCGACGCGGCGCGGACAGCGCCAATGCCCGCTGGGGCAACAACATCGCGATCCTGGCCGGCGACTACCTGTTCGCCACCGCGTCGCGGCTGGTGTCCCGGCTGGGGCCGGACGCGGTGCGCGTCATCGCCGACACCTTCGCCCAGTTGGTGACGGGCCAGATGCGCGAGACCCGCGGCGCCCTCGAAGGTGCCGACCCCGTCGAGCACTACCTGAAGGTCGTGTACGAGAAGACGTCATGCCTGATCGAGGCGTCCGGCCGGTTCGGTGCGACCTTCTCGGGCTCCGACGAAGAGCAGATCGAGCGGCTGAGCCGGCTCGGCGGCATCGTCGGCACCATCTTCCAGATCTCGGACGACATCATCGACATCGACAGCGATCCCGATGAGTCGGGCAAGGTGCCGGGCACCGACCTGCGCGAAGGCGTGCACACCCTGCCGGTGCTATACGCGCTGCAGGAGACCGGGCCCGACGCCGACCGGCTGCGGGTGTTGCTGGCCAAGCCCATCGACAACGACGACGATCTCGCCGAGGCGCTGGCGTTGCTGCGCGCGTCGCAGGGCATGGTCGAGGCCAAGCGCACCGTGCAGCGCTTCGCTGCGGACGCGCGCGCCGAACTGGACAATCTGCCGGATCTGCCCGGCCGGGTGGCGCTGCTCAACCTGGTCGAGTACACCGCTGACCGCCACGGCTGACCTCCCGCCGGGACACCCTGGAACCAGGCACCAGTTGCCGAGCGTTCAATTCAGTGAGTTTGACTGCGCTGGAGGAGGTAGCCGATGACGTGGAATTCCCATGCGAACACCGCGAAGACGTTCGCGCTGCTCGTGGGCTTCTCGACGCTCATCGTGCTGATCGGCTCGCTGTTCGGCAAGAACATCATGTACCTGGCGGTGTTGTTCGCCATCGGCATGAACGCCTACGTCTACTTCAACAGCGCCAAGATGGCGCTGCGGGCCATGCACGCGCAGCCCGTCAGCGAGATGCAGGCGCCGGCCATGTACCGCATCGTGCGCGAGCTGGCCACGACGGCGCGGCAGCCCATGCCGCAGCTGTACATCAGCGACACCGCCGCTCCCAACGCCTTCGCCACGGGGCGTAATCCCCGCAACGCCGCGGTGTGCTGCACCACGGGAATCCTGAACCTGCTCACCGAGCGCGAGCTGCGCGCCGTGCTGGGCCATGAGCTCTCGCACGTCTACAACCGAGACATCCTGATTTCGTGCGTCGCGGGCGCCATGGCGTCGGTGGTGACGGCGTTGGTCAACGTCGCCTATTTCATCGGCATGTTCGGTGGCGACCGCGACGACCGGCCCAATCCTTTTGTCCTGCTGGTGCTTTCGATCGTCGGCCCGCTGGCCGCGACGATCATCCGGCTGGCGGTGTCGCGCTCGCGCGAGTACCAGGCCGACCAGTCGGGCGCCGAGCTGACGGGCGACCCGCTGGCGCTGGCGAGCGCGCTGCGCAAGATCAGCGCCGGCGTCCAGCAGGCCCCGCTGCCCCCTGAGCCGCAGCTGGCCGACCAGGCCCACCTGATGATCGCCAACCCGTTCCGGGCCGGCGAGAAGATCGGCAAGCTGTTCTCGACCCATCCGCCCATCGAGGACCGCATCGCGCGCCTGGAGCGCATGGCGGGGCGGTAGTTCCGCGGAGTTGCCCGCGCTTCTGCGTTGACCCTGCGTTGAGGGTCTCGGCTACTCGCACTTTTGCGCCCTGGTTGCAGGGTCAACGGCATCCGCGGCTGATTCCCCATTGACCCTGCGGTGAGGGTCTTGGTTACTCGCACTTTTGCGCCGTGGCCGCAGGGTCGACGGCACCCGCGGCTGATTCCCCATTGACCCTGCGCTGCGGGTCGTCGACTCTCGCACTTTCGCGCCCTGGTTGCAGGGTCGACGCAGGAGCGCCGAGGCCGGCCCGCGAAACTCATAGAAAGATACCCCCTGGGGGTACTTGACCAACCGTTGTGTCGCTGCGTAACGTCGTCCACGTCAGGTACCCCCAGGGGGTATGCAAAAGAGAAGGGATTCAGCGATGGCGGTGGCGGCAACCCCGAAGGCCGATTGGCATCTGCGCGGCGAGTGGTTCGATGTGTGCAGCTGCAAACTGCCCTGCCCGTGCAGCTTCGCGCAGGAGCCCACGCACGGCGACTGCCTGTTCACCCTCGTCTGGCAGGTGCACGAAGGGCATTACGGCACAACCGATCTCAGTGGCCTCGGAGTCGTGGCCCTGGGCGAGTTCGCCGGCAACATGTGGATCGGCGACCCGGACGCCACCATGAAGCTGATGTTCTACATCGACGAGAAGGCCGACGCCGATCAGCGCGCGGCGCTCGAGCGGATTTTCCGCGGCGACGAGGGTGGTTGGCCGGGGGAGTTCGGCAGCCTGATCAGCGAGCTGCGTGGCATCGAGTACGCGCCGATCAACTTCGCCGCGGCTGACGACCTCGCCTACTGGCGGGCGGAGATTCCGGGCAAGGTCGACGTTCGCGTCGACGCGCTGACGGGGCCGACGGCCGATCCGAACCGTCGCGTCACGACCGTCAACGCCCCGGGCGCGGAAGTCGGGCCGGGGCAGGTGGCGACGTGGGGCGTGGTCAAGAAGGCCGACGCCGTCGGTTTCGACTTCTCCCACGAGTACCTCGGCGCCTCCAGCAAGCACTTCCCGTTCGACTGGCGGCCCGACGGCGAACTGCCGGACGTCGAGCTCCCCTCCGGCGCGCAGGCGGCCGGCGGATGCTGCTGCAACTGACCGCGACGGCCCGGGTGTGCGCTGCACACCCGGGCCGTCATCGGCAAGGCTACTCAGCCGACCCCTTCGAGGGTCTCCACCTCGCTGGTGCCGATGGCCGAGATCGCCTCGGGTGAGCGGCGGCTCAGAAACCAGTACCACGCCAACGCGGCGGCCACCGTCGCGATGAACAGCCACGGGATGACGTTGAGCGGGTACGCCGGAACCGGATACACGTTGGCGTAGAACACATATGCCATCGACACGATGGCCACGGCAGCAGCCGGCCACACCAGCGGAACCCGGGCACCGACCCGGCGCAGGAACACCACGGCGGCGAGCGCTGCCGCCGCGTACGCCACCATGTAGCCATAGGTCCCATAGGTGTCGACCCATGTCACGACGTTCATCGGGTCCACGCCGACCAGATACATCACCACCGGCACGGCGATCACGAGCGGACCGACCGAGATCAGTGCTCGGTGTGGCGTCAGGTGCGTGGGGTGGGTCCGCCCGATCGCCGAGCCGACGACGCCCTCCTTCCCCATCACGTACAGGATTCGGCCGACGACGTTCATGGGTGCGACCACGACGGCGAAAAACGATGCGGCGACGCCGAAGTTGAGGATCGGATTGAACCACGTCGGCATGCCGACCAGGGTGGCGATGTCGTCGAGCGGCTGTGCGGATTTGCCCAGTGCCGGTCCGAGGGCCGCCACCTGCGTGTAGGCCGCGAACACGTACAGCACGCCGACGCCGGCTGCGCTCCACATGATCGCGCGCGGCACCGCGCGGTAGGGGTCCTTGGCCTCGCGGGCCAGGGCGTCCGAGCTGGAGAAGCCGACGAAACCGAGGATCGCCAGCACCATGCCCACCACGACGCCCGATGGCTGCACGCCGGTGAGCTCGAACTGAGCGGCGTCAAAGGCGCGGCCGCCCAGGTGTACCAGGGTGACGACCAGCAGCAACGTGATGATGGATACCGAAACCAGTTCCAGCACAAGGGAAA
The DNA here is from genome assembly GCF_000383495.1 of Mycobacterium sp. 360MFTsu5.1. Classification (NCBI taxonomy): domain Bacteria; kingdom Bacillati; phylum Actinomycetota; class Actinomycetes; order Mycobacteriales; family Mycobacteriaceae; genus Mycobacterium; species Mycobacterium sp. 360MFTsu5.1. The sequence goes on from NZ_KB911466.1 coordinate 204,414, forward strand.
CCCGCGCCGACAGCCGAATGCCGCGAATGGTGAACAGGGTCGCCAGCGCGCCGAGCACCACTGCCAGCACGATCTGTGCCGCAGTGCCGTGTACCGGGATGCCGATCTGGTTGAGCAGAGTCGCGGTGTAGGCGACCGACCCACTCAACGAGCCGGCGGCGATACCGAAGCAGCCGATCAGCAGGCTGACCCCGGTCACGTAGGCGCCGAACGGGCCCAGTGCCGTGGCCGCGTAGCTGTAGAGGGAGCCCGCCGACGAGCGGCGCTTGGCGAACTGCGAGATGCAGTAGCCGACCGACAGGATGACAACGGTCGCCAGCGCGAAGGAGGCCCAGGTGCCGTTGCCTGCCGTCGTGTAGATCGCGGCCGCGGTGAAGGCGATGACCGCACTCGGCGCGATATTCGCGATGGCCTGTGCGGCGAGTTCGCCGCCACCCATGACGCCGCGCCGCAGCCCCGCATCGCCGGTCGCGACGTCGGGGCCCGTCTGAATGTCTTCGGACACTGGGGTTCTCGTTTCTTGTCAGACGGACGGGATGAGGAGCTGGCGCAGTGCGTGGCCCGCGGCGAGATCGGCGAGGGCGGCCGCGGCTTCGTCGAGCGGGCGGCGGCCGGAGATCATCGAAGCGAGGTCGAGATTGCCCGCCATCACCTCGTCGACCAGTGCGGGAATATCGCGCTCGGGTACCGCGGAACCGTAGTTGGAACCGAGGATGCGTTGATCGCCCTCGGCGAGGCTCAGCGGGTCGAAACTCGCGCGCTCGCCCTGTGGGGGCAGGCCGACGATGACGGCGGCGCCGCCGAGGCCGAGTGCGGCGATGGCCTGTTCGGTGGTGACGATCTTGCCGATCGCGTCGAACACGTAGTCGTATCCGTCCGCGACCACGTCTCGCAGCGCCGCCACCACATCGTCGGTGTTCGACGCGTCGACCACGTCGGTGGCGCCGAGCTTGCGTGCCAGATCGAGCTTTTCGGCGACGACGTCGACCGCGACGATGCGCGCGGCACCGGCCAGGCGGGCTCCCTGCACGCAGGCCAGGCCCACGCCGCCGCAGCCGATCACTGCGACCGTCGAACCGGGTTGTACTCCAGCGGTATTGCGCACTGCGCCGACGCCGGTGGCGATCGCGCAGCCCACGATCGCGATGTCTTCCAGTGGCGCGTCCTTGCGTACCTTGACCGCACCGCTGCGCGGGACCACGACCTCTTCGGCGTAGGACGAGACGCCCAAGTAGTGGTGAATCGTGCCGCGCTCGTTGGAGAGCCGCGTAGTGCCGTCGTAAAGCGTTCCGCCGGCAGCCACGACCGACGCGACCAGCGCGCACTGTGCGGGCCGGTCCGCCTGACAGGCGCGGCATTCGCCGCAGCCGGGCACCCAGCTCAGCACGACGTGGTCGCCGGGCTCGAGATCCGTGACGCCGGAGCCGACGGCGGTGACCACTCCGGAGCCTTCGTGGCCGAGCACCACGGGGGCGGGCACCTCCCAGGCGCGCGTGGTGACGTGCAGGTCGGAGTGGCAGACGCCGGCGGCGGCGATCTTGACGCGGACCTCGCCCGGGCCGGGCGCCGCCAGGTCGACGTCTTCGATGGAGATGGCGCCGTTGCCGTCGAACACCGCGGCCCGGATCCGTATCTTGTCGTGCCGGCGGTCGGTTTCAGATGAGGACACCGCGTGCCTTTCTGTGCTTTGGGAGGCATCACCGCGTGTAGGGTTCAATCCCATAAAACGCTGAAGGTGTTTTACCCCACTAAACGAATGGCCGTCAATGGCACGGGAGGGATTGAGTGAGCGACGGCGAGGAGACCGGAATGGGCCGTGCCGGGGCGCGGCTTCGGGAGTTCCGCACCCAGCGCGGGTTGAGTCTCAGTGAGGCCGCGGCCAGGGCCGAGGTGACCAAAGGCTTTCTCAGCCTGGCCGAACGGGGCAGGACCAACGTCTCGGTCCCGGTGCTGATCCGGATCTGCGATGCCTTGGGCATCGGAATCGGCGATCTCTTCGAGTACCCGGCCGCGCCGATCGTGCGCAGCGGCGCGGGAGCGCCCTTGGAGATGGGCGGCCACGACGTCCGCGAGGAACTGCTCACCCCCAAGGCCGAGCGGTACGTCCAGGTGATGCATACCGTGATGCGACCCGGTGGCGGGTCCGGCGGAGCTTATCGGCTCGAGGCCAGAACGATTTTCGTGTACGTGCTCAAGGGTGGGCTCAGCATCACCATCGATGGGCAGACCACGGTGCTGGACACCGGCGACAGCATGACCTTCGGGGCGACCCAACTCCACGATTGGTACAACCCGACCGACGGCGACGCCGAGGTGCTGTGGACGATCGCGCCGCCGGTCGGGGCCGAGGACTTCAGCGCCGCCGTCCGCGGCGGCTGAGGGGCGCGCCCGCAGGTTCAGCCAATGCTGTGACGCGCAGACATGGCTGAGAACTCCTGCGACCCGAGATAGACCCGGAAACGACACTGCGCCCAGGGCCTGCCGCTCTCGCGGGGTACGGCCCTGGGCGCAGGATCAATCAGGTACTACTCGGCAACCTCGACCAGACGGTCCACGCTGACCGGCGTCACCCGGAGGGCGGCCGCGGTGCCGATGTCATAGAACAGCCCGATCACCTCGAGGCTGCCGGCACGGTGCCGGGCCCGCACCAGCGGGTGCGAGGCGAGGGTCTGCGCCTGCAGTGCGACGTTGACCATCGACAGCTGGTCGACGACGCCGAAACCTTCCTCGGCCGCCGCGACGGCCACGGGGTGCCGGCCTTGGTCGAAGGCGCGCAACGTCGCTTCGCCGTGCTCCAGCCAGGTGTGCAGGTGCTCGTCGTGACCCTGGTCGCCGCCCAGCAGCGCGGTCATGGCACCGCAGCTGGAGTGGCCGCACACCACGATCGACCGGACCTCCAGGACCTCGACGGCGAAGGCGATGGCCGCCTCGACCGAGGCGTCGGCGCGTCCCTCCGGGATCAGGTTGCCGACGTTGCGGACCGTCAGCAGGTCACCCGGACCACTGCTGGTGATGACGTTGGGCACGACCCGCGAGTCGACGCAGGTGATGAACAGCGTCTCCGGCTTCTGGGCGTGGGCCAAGTCCTCCATGTGCGGGCGCAGCACGGGTGCGGTGCGGCGGTGGTAGGTCTCCAGGCCCTCCATCACGGAGGAGGTCTGCGGCTGCGACTTCCACGGGACGACACCCGAACGCTTGTCGAACGGCGTGAACGTGCGGGTCGGCGGACCGGCAGTCGCGCTGTGCAGCTCGGCGGTGCCGTGCTCGTGGATTTCGACCGAGCCGCCGCCGGCGATGTGCTGGCGCTTCCACTCGTCGATGGTCTCGTGGGCGGCGTGGTCGATGAAGTCCACCGACAGCTCGACGGTGACGTTCGAACCGGTCGGCACCGCGGCCAGTGCCGAGGTCAGGCGCGGCAGCGACAGGAAGCTGACGGAGCCCTCGATCACGATGCGCCAGTCGTTGCCCGCGATGTGCTCGGTGACGATCTTGGCCCGGATCACGCGCCACACCGTCAGGGCCACCGCCAGGGCGAGGCCGATCAGCACGCCCTCGAGCAGGTTGAGGAAGACGACGCCGAGAACCGTGATCACGTAGACCGCGATATCGCCTGTGCGACGGGCGGTTTCGATGTGCGCCTTCTTGACCAGCTGGCAGCCGATGACGATCAGGAGACCGGCGAGCGCCGACGTCGGGATCAGCTGAGCCAGGCCGGCGAACGGCACCGCGAACAGCAGGATCCAGACACCGTGCAGGATGGCCGAGGCTCGGGTCTTGGCGCCGGCGGCGACGTTGGTCGAGCTGCGGACGATGACGCCGGTGACGGGCAGGCCGCCGACGGCGCCCGAGAGGGTGTTGGCCGCGCCCTGGCCGATCAGCTCACGGTCGAAGTTGGTGCGCGGGCCGTTCTGCATGCGGTCGACCGAGACGGCGGACAGCAGGCTCTCGACGCTGGCGATCAGTGCGACGGTCAGGACACCGGCGACGATGCCGCCCCAGTCACCCGTGGGCAGGGTCGGCAACGACAACGAGTCCAGCAGCGAGCCGTTGATCTGAATGCGCTTGACGTCGAACGGCAGCAGGACCGACAGCGCCGTCACACCGACGATGGCGACGAGCGGGCCGGGGATTCGGTTGATCGGTGCCGGCACCCAGCGCCACGCCACCAAGATGACGATGACGAGCATGCCGAGCAGGAACCCGGCGCCCTGGATGTTCATCAGCTGCGCCGGCAGCTCGTGGATGTTCTCCCACGCGGAGCTGTTGGACTTGCCGCCCAGCAGCACGTGCAGCTGCTGCAGTGCGATGGTGATGCCGATGCCCGCGAGCATGGCGTGCACGACGACCGGCGAGATGGCCAGCGCGGCCCGGGCCACGCGGCTCAGACCGAACAGAATCTGGAGGATGCCGGCGCCGACGGTGATGGCGCATGTCACGCCCCAGCCGAATTGGTCGATGAGTCCGGCGACGATGACGGTCAGGCCGGCGGCCGGTCCGCTCACCTGCAGCGGCGAGCCGCCGAGCGCACCGGCGACGATGCCGCCGACGATGGCGGCGATGATGCCGGCCAGGATGGGGGCGTTGGACGCGACGGCGATGCCGAGCGACAGTGGCAGTGCCACCAGGAATACGACGAGTGACGCGGGCAGGTCGTAGCGCAGTATCGCGCGTAAACCCTTTGCCGGCGGGGCGGTTTCCAGCATGCCTAGGTTTCCGTTCTCCGATTGTTGTCCGATGGACACATGTGCAGATGCGCTGCGCGAGTTTCGGTCCGCACACCCGCCGACACCGTTGTCGATTAAACATGTTGGTGCACAACATGTTTCAGAACTATTTGACGATCGCCGACGATAAGTGGCGTCAATTGCTAAGTGCGAGCGTATTTATCGCCAGACGGGGCCGCAAGGCGAGGAAGGGTTCCCATAGAGAACGCAAATCTTCTTCATGTGCCAGAGGGTTGATCGATTCGCCAACCTGGGATACCGGTTCGAATCGATTCGGTCGGTATGCTCGGGATTGGTGGTCCGACCGGTCAAATTGACTGTATTGCAACGACTCTCGTACATCACATCGGTCCACGTAAGTGACGTGAGTCATATGTAGGGACTAATATTTGAACTCGGTATGAACGCAGTGACAATTTTCTGTGTTCTCAACACAATGGAAGAATGACAACGATGTCGGTACCACCACGAGAGCGTCACCCCCGGGCCGCCGTGCTCGGCCAGCTGCCGCGCATGGAACGGGCCGACGGATCCCCCATCAGGGTGTTGCTGGTCGATGACGAGCCGGCGCTGACCAACCTGGTCAAGATGGCGCTGCACTACGAAGGCTGGGTCGTCGAGGTTGCGCACAACGGCCGCGATGCGGTCGCCAAGTTCGGCGAGATGGAACCGGACATCGTCGTGCTGGACATCATGCTGCCCGACACCGACGGCCTGCAGTTGCTCCAGCGCGTGCGTGCGGCCGAGGGCTACACCCCGACACTCTTCCTCACGGCGCGGGACTCCGTGATGGACCGCGTCACGGGACTGACCGCCGGCGCCGACGACTACATGACCAAGCCGTTCAGCCTCGAAGAGCTGGTGGCCCGGCTGCGTGGACTGCTGCGCCGGTCCAGCCAGCTCGCCCCGGAGTCCGACGAGGTGCTCAAGGTCGGCGACATGGTCCTCAACGGCGCCAGCCGCGAGGTGACCCGCGCCGGTGAGCCGATCTCCCTGACCGTCACCGAGTTCGAACTGCTCCGCTACCTGATGCGTAACCCGCGACGGGCCATCGCCCGCGCGGAGATTCTCGACCGGGTGTGGAACTACGGATTCGGCGGCAAGTCGAGCATCGTCGACCTCTACATCTCGTATCTGCGCAAGAAGATCGACACCGATCGCGAGCCGATGATCCACACGGTGCGTGGCGTGGGCTACATGCTGCGCCCCGCCGACGCGGAGGACTAACCTGCCCGAGGTGACGCGTGTGACCCGGGTACCGACTCGAGTACCTGCCCGTACCCCGGTTCGGGCGCCGTGGTGGCGTCCGCGCACCCTGCGCCGACGCCTCGTGTTCGGCGTCACGTCCCTGGTCACCGTGGTGCTGCTGGCGGTCGGGGTGCTGTCGGTGTACAGCCTGCACAGCTACGTGTCGGCGATGAGCGATGCGGAACTCGAGCGCTCGCTGGACGCCCTCGGCCACTCCTATGACCGGTTGGAGATCAAGCGCGGCGATCCGGCCCACCCGATCGACGCCGGAGAAGACGGCCTGACGGCCTTCGGCGGCCAGGCGCCCGGAAATCTCATCGCGGTGCTGCACAAGGGCGTCGTCGTGCAGTCGGCGGTGTTCCCCGACGGCGAACCGAAGCCCGTCCAGCCCGATGTCGTCAAGGCCGTCAGTGGGCAGCAGTGGACCAACCTCGGGCCGCGGACGGTGAAGCTGCCGCGACTCGGCTGGTACCGCATGGCGGGACAGGACGCCGGTGGCGGTGACGTGCTGGTCTCGGGCGTGTCCATGGAAGACGCCAACAGTGTGGTGGCGCGCAAGACCGTCGCGGTCGCGGTCATGACGCTGCTGGCCATCGCGCTGACCGCGGTCGGCACCATCGCGGTGGTGAACTATGCGCTGCGGCCGCTGAGCCGCGTGGCCTCGACGGCCGCGAAGGTGGCGACCCGCCAGTTCGGCAGCGAGGACCACCGCATCACCGAACGGGTCCGGCCGGAGGACACCGACCCGCGCACCGAGGTCGGCATCGTGGGGGACACGCTCAACAAGCTGCTGGACAACGTCGACAGCGCGCTGGCCGAGCTTGCCGCCTCGCACCGTCGCACGCGGCAGTTCCTCACCGACGCCAGCCACGAGTTGCGGACACCGCTGGCCGCCATCCGCGGCTACGCCGAACTGACCCGCCAGGACAGCGCCGCACTGCCCGAGACCACCGAATACGCGCTGGCCCGTATCGAGGCCGAGGCGCAGCGGATGTCCGGCCTCGTCGAGGACCTGCTGCTGATCTCGCGTCTCGAGGAGCATCAGGACCTCGAGACCGACGACGTCGAGCTGTGCGACGTGGTGATCAATGCCGTCAACGACGCCGCGGTGTCGTCGCCCGCGCACCGCTGGCGCTCGCGTCTGCCCGATGTGCCGGTGTGGGTCCGCGGTGACCCGGCCCGGTTGCATCAGGTGATCGGCAACCTGTTGGCCAACGCGCGTGTCCACACGCCGGCCGGAGTATCGGTCACGACCAGCCTGACACCGGGTCCCGGATATGTGGAATTGACGGTCGCCGATGACGGTCCGGGAATTCCGGAAGAATTGTTGCCGAATTTGTTCGACAGATTTGTGGTCGCCGACAAATCGCGTTCTCGCGTGCTCGGCAGCACGGGGCTGGGCCTGGCGATCGTGTCGACGATCGTCAAAGCGCACGGTGGCCGCGTGAAGGTCGAATCAAACACTGCGGGAACGGTTTTCCGGGTGCGGCTGCCGATGGACCGGGAAGTCGGGGAGTACGTGACGGTGAGTGAGTCGCACAACCCGCACGTATCTGAGTCGACTGTTTGAATTTCGCCTGAATTCGACATGATTCATGCGGATATCCGTATGGGTTCGGCCTGAGAATTCGCTTCTCTCCCTTTTTCGCGACTACCGTCGAAGTTATTGATCCAGCGCTGTCGGCGCTGGATGCGGAAAGGGAAAAACCATGAAGAATTCCACCAAGATCTCGGCCGGAACCGGAATCGTTCTGGCCCTGCTGGTCGCGGCGGCCGCCCCGGCCGCGGCGCGGCCAGTGGTGCCGCCGGCGCCGGGGGAGTCCGCCACGCAGACGATCCACCGGCTGCAGAGCGAGGGCTTCCGGGTCATCGAGTCGCGCGTCGGCAGCGGATCCATCGACGATTGCACCGTCACCGCGGTCCGGCACGGGCGCGAGCTGTCGAGCCAGGAGGGCAAGCTGCGCGGCCAGAACACCACGGTCTACGTCGACCTCGGCTGCAAGTGATTTGCGGCTGACGCTGCGAGGCGTGGTCATTGGGTTCTACGCTGAACGGGTGTTGAGCAGAATCCTGATCGGTGCGGTCGTGGCCGCCGGGGCGATCTCGTTGGTTCCGGGTGTTGCCGCGGCAGCTCCGCCGCCGGAGCCGGTGCCCCCGCCACCGGGACCCGCCGCGCCGAACCTCAACGGATTCAAGCCTGTCACCCCGTCGACCTACGCCAGTAAGGACGGCACGTTCTACATGTTCCAGGCCCCCGGCGGTCTGACGTGCATCATGCGCCGCAACGAAGGCGAGTACGGCTGTAGCGGCCCGATGCCGGGCGCCCCGGAGGGCACCAACGTGGTCGTCGGCCAGCAGGTCGGCGCGCCGGCGTTCAACACCCTGAACGGGCCGAAGTACGTCGGCGAGATGCCGGGCGCGGTGCAGACACTCCCTGGCGGTTCCCGGATCACCTACCGCAACATCACATGCGGGACCGACGGCACCATGACGGCGTGCGTCAACAGCTTCGACCAGTCCGGCTTCGTGGTCAGCCCGTCCGGCAGCTTCATCGTCAACGAGTCGAATCCGTTGCTGGACAGGCCGAAAGACCGCAACCCGTACTTCAACTGACCACCGCGTGGTCGGAGGTCAGAACCCCGCGCCGTGGACTTCGTGCCCGGGCTTCTCGAGCATGAGGCCGGCGTAGGCGTCTTCGACGGTGCAGCCGTGGTTGATCACCCGGTCCACCTCGCGGGCGATCGGCATGCTCAGCCCGTGCGTCTCGGCGAACTCCATGATCACGCTGGCGGCCTTGACGCCCTCGGCGACCTGGTTCATCGAGGCGATGATCTCGTCGACGGTCTTGCCCTGGCCCAGCTGCTCGCCGACGTGCCGGTTGCGGCTGCGTTGGCTGGTACAGGTGACGATCAGGTCGCCCATGCCGGCCAGGCCCGCGAACGTGTCACGGTTGCCGCCCATCGCCACGCCGAGCTTGGACATCTCGGCCACGGCGCGCGCCATGACCATTGCGCGGGTGTTCTCGCCGATGCCCAGGGAGTAGCCCATGCCGACGGAGATGGCGTACACGTTCTTGAGCGCCCCGGCCATCTCGACACCGATCACGTCGTCGGTGGTGTAGGTACGGAAACGCCGGGTGCGGAACAGCCCCGCGAGATTCGCGGCGAGGTGCTGGTCCGGCATCGCGAGGACCGCGGCGGCGGCGTAACCCTCGGCGACCTCGCGGGCGATGTTGGGACCGGCGAGGATACCGGCCGGGTGCCCGGGCAGTACCTCGTCGACGATCTGGCTCATGCGCATGTTGGTGCCCTGCTCCAGGCCCTTGACCAACGACACCACCGGGACCCACGGTCGCAGTTCCTTGGCCAGCTCGCCCAGCACGTTGCGGAACCCGTGCGACGGCACCCCCATCACGATGACGTCGGCGCTGTTGGCCGCCTCGGAGAAGTCGGTGGTCGCCCGCAATGATTCGGGAAGTGCCACCGCGTCGCCCAGATAGCGGCTGTTGCAATGCTTTTCGTTGATGTCGGCCGCGGTCTCCGCGGACCGTACCCACTGCAGCGTCGGGCCCCGGCGCGCGCAGATCGAGGCCACCGTGGTGCCCCAGGACCCGCCACCGAGAACGACGACGGTCGGTACGCGCTGCGCTGATGCCATGGCGACAGGTTATGTCGCGTGGGCGAGCGGAGTGACGGGATTCGAGGAGTGTCCGGTCGGTGGTGCGAATTGAAGGTTGTGTCGGTTGGTGCCCGCGAGCTGTGCGACGATCGAAGGAGCGATCGCCGAGGGGGTGCGGCAGTAGTGACGGTGACGGTGTCACGCGTGCGGGCGGCCAAGCCCGCGACGATGCTCGACGCCGCCGATGACGTACGGGCCACGTCTGCCGCGTTGGAGATCGTCATCGGCGTCGAACGCGGCCAGCTGGCCAACTTGAAAGCGAACTGGCATGGTGCGGCGGCAGATGCCGCGGCCGCCAAGGCGCGACAGCTGATCGACGACCAGGAGGCCTACCGCTCCCGGTTGGACAAGCTGGCGAAGGCACTGACCGAAGGGGGTCAGCAGCTCGGCGCGGTGCGCACGACGCTACTCGAATTGGTCGACACCGCAATGAAATTCGGTTTCGGTGTGTCCGACGACGGCGTCGTGACGCCGCAGCAGTGGCTGATCGGGCAGCTGTCGCAGCTGAAGGAATGGGCCGCGGGGATGACCACGGCGATCCAGGGCCTGCTGCAGACCTTCGACGTCGCCGATGCGGCAGCGGCCGCGGCGATCGACGCGGCCGCCACCGGCCCCAAGCCCGGCCCGCAGGTCACCGTCGACGGGCAGCCGATCCAGATTCCGTCCCCGGACACCAAGCCAGAGGACGTCGCCAAGTGGTGGAGCTCGCTGACCCCCGAACAGCGCCAGGCGTTGATCGCGCGTCACCCGCCGGAGTTGGGCAATCTCAACGGCATCGGTGCGACGGTCCGCGACCAGGTCAACCAGCAGGTCATGAATGACGACCTCAACCGTGTTCGAGATGTCGCGAACCGCAACCACGTCTCCGAGGACGACGTGCTCAAGGACCCGGCGCGCTACGGCCTCACCCAGACCGATGCCACGCGGTTCTACAACGCCAGGCGGACCAGCGAGGGGCTGGCACACCAGCGGGGCGACGACCCGAAGACGCCGCGGCCGGTCATGCTGTGGGGCTACCAGCCCGAGGCGGACAACGGCCAGGGGCGGGCGGCGATCTGCATCGGCAATCCCGACACCGCCACCAACACGACGGTGATCGTGCCCGGCACCGGCAGCAGTGTGCGTGACGGCTGGCTCGCCGACGGCCACGACGACGCGATCAAGATGTACGAGCAGGCCGCGCGGGCCGATCCCGGTCGCTCGACCGCGGTGATGATGTGGATGGGTTACGACGCGCCCGACGCTTTCTCCGACCCCCGCATCGCCAACCCCACACTGGCCCGGCAGGGCGGTGACCTGTTGGCCGCCGACGTAAACGGTTTGTCGGCAACGCATCTGGGCACGTCGCACGTGACGGTGATCGGCCACTCCTACGGGTCGACCACCGTCGCCGACGCCTGCGCGGGCAGCGGGATGAGGGCCAACGACGTCGTCCTCATCGGTAGTCCGGGAACCGATCTCGCCAAGAGCGCGGCCGACTTTCACGTCAACGGCGGCCAGGTGTACGTGGGGGCGGCGTCGACCGACCCCGTCACCTGGCTGGGTTCGCCCGGGCCCGCCGCGGCGCAGTGGATCAATTCCGAACTCGGATATCCCGTCGGGCCCGTCGCCGGTCTGGGCTCCGACCCGGCGGCAGATGGTTTCGGCGCCACCAGGTTCCGTGCCGAGGTCGCCGGGCAGGAGAGCTGGGCGTTCGGTGACCATTCGCGCTACTACGACATGGGTAGCGAGTCGCTGCGCGCGATGACCGACATCGCCAGTGGCCACTCGGAGAGACTGGCGACCGACGGGCTGCTGGCGGCCGAGCGCGACAAGCCCGTCATCTCGACCCCGGACCACATCGACCTGCCATTCGGCATCGACCTACCGGTGCCGCACGTGGACATCCCGGTTCCCGGTGTGCCCGCGATCGACGACCCGGAGGCAGACCGTCCCGGCAACACAGTGACGAGGGACCATGATTACAAGTAGTCGATGCCGCACAGTCGTTGCGGCAGCCCTGTGTTCGGTGATGTTAGGAGGATGTGGCGTGATTCCCTTGCCGCACTTCGGTTCTGGTCACAGTGCCGACAAGCAGTCCAACTCGATGACGCCCGACCAGGCCATGGCGCAGGTCGTCGGCACCGGCCGGCAGCTCCGGAAAGTGGCCCGGCTGGAAGACGTCTCGGGCGGCGGTCACTTCCAGTCCTGTGACGACGTCGGGTCGCCGCCGTACCGGGGTTACCTGGAGATGAGTTCGGTGCTGCCGCCCGGCGTCACGGCGGACGCGTACGCCCGGCAGGTCGCCGACGCCATGATCGCCGCCGGGTGGAGCGAGGGTGCTCCACCCGGAAAGACGTTGTACGGCACCGTGATCCACCAGGGTGGCGTCATGGTGGTGATGGGCGGCGTGGCGCGTGCCCCCAGCCGCCTGGCCATCACGATCTACGGCGAGTGCCGCGACATGACCAACCACCGCGACGACGGTGGCACCGTCGGCCGCGACCTCACCGACCAGTTGAACAACGACTCGTGAGCGCTACCGGTAGTTGACGAACTGCAGCGCCACGTCCAGGTCGGCGCCCTTCAGCAGGGCGATGACGGCCTGCAGGTCGTCGCGCTTCTTGCTGGACACCCGGATCTCGTCGCCCTGAATCTGCGCCTTGACGCCCTTGGGGCCCTCGTCTCGGATGATCTTGGTGATCTTCTTGGCCTGCTCGCTGCTGATGCCCTGCTGCAGCGTGCCCGACACCCGGTAGGTCTTGCCACTGGGCTGCGGATCGCCGGCGTCGAACGCCTTCATCGAGATGTCGCGCCGGACCAGCTTCTCCTTGAACACGTCGACCGCGGCCTTCACGCGCTCCTCGGTCGAGGAGACCAGTTCGATGACCTCATCGCCCTTCCAGGCGATGGTGGTGTCGGTGCCGCGGAAGTCGAAGCGGGTGGACAGTTCTTTGGCGGCCTGGTTGAGGGCGTTGTCGACCTCCTGTCGGTCGACCTTGCTGACGATGTCGAACGATGAATCCGCCATTGGATTGCCCTCCGTATCTGCGCCCCTGGTCGGGGTCCCGTTTTCGTGTTCGGTACATCTTCGTTGTACTCTGCTACTCGCGCCAAACCCGGTACCCCCGGACGGCGACAACCCGGCAGGTTGCCCGAGCGGCCAATGGGAGCGGACTGTAAATCCGTCGGCGGAAGCCTACACAGGTTCGAATCCTGTACCTGCCACACTGATCAGGCCCCCTTTCGAGGGGGCCTGACGTGTTTCTGCGGTCGATGCCCGCACACTGAGCTGACGGCGAACGAGGTATCGCGTATGCGGATCGTGTCTCCGGACTTTCCTTTCACCCGTCCACGTGTGCGCGGACTGCGAGACGCAGCGTGTCTTGTCTGTGGTTGGAAGAGCGGCGGCGTGCGTAGATGGACCCAGGAGGCCGCTCATTCGTTTTCGAGATCGCGTTGGCAGGCGTCCGACAGGATTTCGGCATGGGAACCGCAAGGGATGTCACCTGCGGCCTTGCCCATCAATTTGCGGTGGATACGGGTGGCTGTTTGCTTACGATGTCGCAGTGGCAGACCTCGACGTAGTGATTTTCACATTCACTGATACCGAGGCGACGGCAGTTGAATCACTGCTGGCTTCCTACTTCGAACCGGGTACGGATGGCTCAACTCCGTGGAAGGTGCGCTACGGCAGCCGTGTGATCACCCGCGCCCTTCCTGGCGGGAGAGTGGTTCAACTCGAGCACAGGCCTTTACGTGCGCAAGGCAATGTGACCGCTGCAGCGGAATTGGCGAGAGCCGCGTACAGCGGGCTTGGGGCGCGCGACAAATTGGCAGATTGGTACATCTTTTACGGTTGTTGTGGGGCTATCGATTCGAAATTCGTCGGCGAGGTATTTCGTGTATCGCGTGTCGCATATCTATCGCTGGGATCTGTGACGAACGGCACTGCCCCCGTTGGGGGATCAGTCGCGAGCATTCCAGCCGAGCAGGTGATGCCGGCATCGGAAGAGACAAGCTGTAACGCGGTGAATGAGTCTGTGAGGCTGAAAAACAAGTGGATCGTACGAACTGATCCGGGCGATCAGCCACCGCTAAGCTCTATCGCGCTTCCCGCTGGGTCAGTGAGCGCTGCCGGCCCTTTGATGTTTCTTGACATCAGAGAGGCATTCGTCTTGGCCACCGACAAGGTGATCAAGATTCCACCGGCGGCTGTGCCGCCCACGTCAAGCTGGAGCGATGCCAGCGGGCACGTCTATCAACAGGGCGAATGGAGTTACGGACAGGCGCTCGCACATTGCAAGGATGAGATCTCGGGCCCGATTCTGATTGACATGGAGACGTTCGGCATTGCCTCCACGATGCGTGCGATGGGTCTTGACGAGCGAGTCTTGGTTCTTCGCGTCGTGACGGACGCCTTGATCAACAAGGCCGGGCAACCAGATGGACACCAACTTGAGATGCTGCAGAAACGGTTGCCGCAGCTCGACGAGGTTTTGGCCACTATCATGGGACTTGCTGATGACGCCAAGTAGCACGCCGGGTAGGCCGCCTCGTCGGCCCTACGCCGACCACGACTATCTGCCGAGTGAGTATCTCGACCCGGTGGAGGAATGGCGCACGTTAGCTCCACTTTTGTCGATGGCGGCCGCCGATCTGAAAAATCAACTAGATCGACTCGATCGATTTTCGCTACCACTTTTGCCGGGCGGCGATTCCGATGATTCTGGTATTCGAACGAACCCAGTTACGACTGCGAAGCTGTTCCTCGATCAACTTCGCTCAGATTTTCGGCGTGTCGCTGCACCGAAGATCGACTTGTCTGTCGTCGATCGTTTACGGCAGACGAGCGAGTGGCGGCTTGCACTAGAACGCCACGAAACCCGGTACCCCGGCTCACTCGCGACGCTAGATCCCGGTTCCATAGCGATTCTCGCCGTCGGGCGCCATCTCGCGTACGAACGCGAGGACGCTGATCTTGCGGCGGAGCTGAAACCTTGGCTTGCAGCAGCAAGCGATTCGGACAGGGTGGAGTGGTTTGAGTCGACTTTGGGTCCTGTTGTTGGACCACTTGTCTTTCTCGCGCTGAGTCACACGCCTGACGCAGCGCCGGATCGACTGCCATCGTGGGCAAGCGCAGTCGGTGAGGATTGGTGCAGAGTTTTTCTAGTTGCCGGGGCCAGCGAACTACGGATGAGTCACCGCCTGCCGGTTATGCAAACGTTCAAGGAAATGACCCTGCTGGAGCTCTCGGAGTTCGTGAAGCAGTTCGAGGAGACCTTCAATGTCACCGCCGCCGCTCCGGTCGCCGTTGCCGCCGCTGGTGCTGCTCCCGCCGCCGCTGAGGCCGGCGAAGAGCAGTCCGAGTTCGACGTCATCCTCGAGGGTGCCGGCGACAAGAAGATCGGCGTCATCAAGGTCGTCCGCGAGATCGTTTCGGGCCTGGGCCTGAAGGAAGCCAAGGACCTGGTCGACGGCGCCCCCAAGCCGCTGCTGGAGAAGGTCTCGAAGGAGGCCGCTGACGATGTGAAGGCAAAGCTCGAGGCCGCCGGAGCGACGGTCGTAGTCAAGTAGCGGAACTGTCTGGTGCCCGGCGAGGTCTCGATGCGATTGCTTATGCGTTCGCGGCCAAGTCTGAGGCAGACAATTTTGCAATGAACCGCGCACTGTCCGCGCGATGTGAGTTCACGGGGGGCTTCGTCGTAGAGCTCGATCAGGAGAGCTCCGGAGTTGAGGCCGTCAGCACTTGGTTCTGCAAGGACGTGAACGCTCGACCGAATGCCAGAGTCAGAACGGGCTACTAGGTGTAGGGCGCAACTCGCCAACGGTTAGCCGGCAATCTCCCGAGGCTTTGTGAACTCGAGGCGGTCGTTAGGATCCGACGCATGGTCGAGTCGTCTTCTGATCATGCCGTCGTCCTCGACGTCGAGGGCTCCGGCGTGCAACCACCGGTCGACCCGAAGATTCGCATGCAGTTCGCCCTGCTCGAACGATTCGCCCCGCCCATCGGATCCCGGTGGGCCACCGAGCTGTGGTGTACCCCGCCGATCATCGAGCAGAGCCTGCGCATGCCGCCCGGTGTCCAGCCCGGCACACCGCTGGAAGCGCACTGGGACGGGCACCGCATCGCCGGGGAATCCTGGGGCGACGGGCCGCCGGTGTACCTCGTGCACGGCTGGGGCGGGCGCCGTCCGCACCTGGGCATGTTCATCAAACCTTTGGTGACCGCCGGCTACCGGGTGATCGCCTTCGACCTGCCCAGCCACAACGAGTCCGACCCGGGCGCGCTCGCGCCGGGACGCACCACCGCCATCGAATGTGCCGACGCCGTCGCGGCCGTCATCCGCGAGCACGGGCCGGCGCACGCGGTCGTCGCCCACTCGCTCGGCGCCAACGCGACCACCATGGCCGCCGCGGTGAACGGCGCCAAAGTCGGCCGGTTGGTGCTGCTCGCGCCGATGGGCGACTACCCGATGTACCTGGACCTGTTCGCCGCCCGCCACAACTTCGGCCCCCGGATCCGGGCGGGCCTGCAGCGCCGGCTGGTCCGCCGGATCGGGATGTCGCTGGAAGAGACCAACATGGTCAACCTCGCGGCGCGGGCAGGCCACCCGCCGCTGCTGCTCATCCACGACCCCGACGATCCCGACAGCCCGTACTCGTCGAGCGAGAAGCTCGCCGCGTCGTGGCCCGGCTCCGAGCTGCTCACCACCAAGGGCCTCGGAAAGCTGGCGCACTACCGGATGTTGCGGCATCGCCCGGCGATCAACGCCGGCATCGAGTTCATCGGCAGCCCGGCCTAGTTCGCGCAGGCCGAGCGTGGGGGATGACGCGGAGATCCGGCCGGATTTCCGCGCAAAGGCCCACGCTCGACGGTTCGGAACGCCGCTGACGGGTTAACGTCACCTGATGGACGCCGCGATCGCTGCGATCGGTCACGCACTGGCCCTGGCCGGTTCGATGACGTGGGAAATTCTCTGGGCGCTGATCCTCGGGTTCGCGCTGTCGGCGGTGGTGCAGGCCGTCGTCCGGAAATCGACGATCGTCCGCCTCCTCGGCGACGACAAGCCGAAGACCCTCGCGGTGGCCGCGGGGCTGGGCGCGGCATCGTCGTCGTGTTCGTACGCGGCAGTGGCCTTGGCGCGCTCGCTGTTTCGCAAAGGCGCCAACTTCACCGCCGCCATGGCCTTCGAGATCGGCTCCACCAACCTCGTCGTCGAACTCGGCATCATCCTGGCCCTGCTGATGGGCTGGCAGTTCACGGCCGCGGAATTCGTCGGCGGCCCGATCATGATCGTCGTCCTGGCGGTGCTGTTCCGGTTGTTCGTCCGCAGCCGCCTCATCGACGAGGCTCGCGTGCAGGCGGACCGGGGCATCGCGGGCTCGATGGAAGGCCATGCCGCCATGGACATGTCGGTGCAGGGCGAGGGTTCGTTCGCCAAGCGCCTGCTCTCGGGACCCGGCTTCACGTCTGTCTCGCACGTTTTCGTCATGGAGTGGGCGGCAATCCTGCGTGACCTGATCATCGGTCTGCTCATCGCCGGCGCCATCGCCGCGTGGGTGCCAAATGCTTTCTGGGAGAACTTCTTCCTCGCCGACGACCCGACGTGGGCGGCGATCTGGGGGCCGATCGTCGGGCCGGTCGTGGCGATCGTGTCGTTCGTCTGCTCCATCGGGAACGTGCCCCTGGCGGCGGTGCTGTGGAACGGCGGCATCAGCTTCGGCGGCGTCGTCGCATTCATCTTCGCCGACCTGCTGATCCTGCCGATCCTCAACATCTACCGGAAGTACTACGGCACCCGGATGATGCTGACGCTGCTGGCCACCTTCTACGTCTCGATGGTCGCGGCGGGCTACCTCGTCGAATTGCTCTTCGGCGCAACGGGTCTCATCCCCACGCAGCGCAACGCCATGGTGATGGAGAGCGGCATCTCATGGAACTACACGACGTGGCTCAACATCGTCTTCCTGCTGCTGGCCGCGGGGCTGGTGTTCCGCTTCGTCCGCACCGGCGGCATCCCGATGCTGCGCATGATGGGCGGCTCACCCGACACCGGACACGAGGGCAGCCACGAGCACCACGCCGGCCACGACCACCACTAGACGATCTTCAGCACGCGGGCCGTCGTCGTGTACGTGCGGGTCCAGATGTTGTAGGAGATCCCGGTGGTCAGCGCGCGGCTGCCGTCGGCCGTCAACAGCGGATTGCTGCCCACCCCGGTGAGTGCGCTGCCCACCTGTGCGCCGTTGGCGGTGTTGATGACCACGAGCTGGCTCCCGGTGCTGACGACGGCACGGGTGCCGCCGCCACTGAGGACGAGGTAGCCGTTGTCGGGCTTGAGCGTGAGGGTGCTGCCCAGCTGGAAGCCGGTGGTCGTATCGATCACCGCCACCTGCGAGGTGGGTACGCCGGTGGTGTTGAAATTGCTGCTGATGGTCATCGCCACCGCATGCCCCGTGTCGGCGCTGTACTGCACCCCGCCGTTGAGGAAACCGATGAGCGTCACGGTGTTGCCGATCTGAGCACCGGTCGTCGTGTCGAGCACCGTCAACCGCTCGCTGTTGACGCTCGTGGCCCCGTTGTAGACGGACGTGGTGATCAGCGCCCGGCTGCCGTCGACGCTGATGAGGCGCGAGCCGAATTCCTCGCCCGCGAGGTTGAGGGTGGTGCCGGTCTGGGCGCCGGTGAGGGTGTTGATCACGGCGACGTGTGTCCCGGCGTTGTCACCGGCGATGGTCACGGCGCGACCGCCATCGGGCGTCATCAGCAGCGAGTGCCAGGTGCCGGGCAGCGTCACGTCGCCGATCTGGTTGCCGGTGGCGAGGTCGACGGTCGCGAGCTCGGTGGTCGTCACCTGGGTGACCGGGTCGGTCGACGTCGCGGTGAGCACCATGCGGGTCCGGTCGGCGCTGAGCTCGCGGGCCCCGTCGCCGTCGATGACGAGACCGGTGCCGACGGGCGCACCGGTAGCGGCGTCGAGCACGGCCAGCCGGGTGGTGAACGTGTTGACCGGACCCTCGGTGCGGGCCAGGAAGACGACGCGGTTGCCCGCGGCGTTGAACACCGGTGCGCCGTACGAGATGCCCTCACCTTGGAGGCCCTGCGTGGTGCCGACCTGCGCGCCGGTCGCGACGTCGATCACCGTCGCCTGCGTGGTGTAGCCCGACGCGAAATCCCCGATCTGGTTGGTGATCGCGGCGCGGGTGCCGTCGGCGTTGAGGACCGGTGGGGCCAGCTCGTTGCCGGCGATCTCGACGGTGGTGCCGAGTTGCGTGCCCGTGGTGGTGTCGAGCACGGCCACCCGCGTGGTGTCCGGGGTCTCCCAGATCGGGCGGCTGGTGGTGATCAGGGCGCGAGTGCGATCGGCGGTCAGGACGGGTGCCTCCAGGCTGTTGCCGGTGACGGAGACCGTGGTGCCAGTCTGGGCGCCGGTGAGCGTGTCGATCACCGCGACCTGGGTGGTTCCCGAGCCATAGGTGGTGGTCAGGGCCCGGCTGCCGTCGGCGGCCAGCAGCTGCACGCCGACCGCGCCCGGGAGGGTGAGGGTCGTGCCGGTCTGCTTGCCGGTCGCGAGGTCGATGACCGCCAGCTGCGTGGCCGTGGTGCCCGCCGCGGTGATGACGGCCCGCGTGCCGTCGGCGCTGAATGTCGGTACGACGGGCTTGCCGGCGATGGACACCGTGCTGCCGACCTGCTTGCCGGTCGCGGTGTCGATCACCGCGACGCGGGTGGTGCTGGTCGTCGAGATGGGCGAGGGGCCGGTGACCACCAGCGCGCGGGTGCCGTCATTGCTCAACAGGGTCGAGCCGACACCCGAGACGCCGACGCTCCCGATCTTCGTCACCGACGTGGCGATCAGCGACGGCTGCACGAGCACGCGCACGGTGCGGTCGGTCGCGTCGGTGACGTAGACGGCGCCGCTCGGGACGACGGCGACGGCGTGACCGCCGGCGGCATCGGTGTCGAACCGGACGGTGCTGACGACGGCCGAGGTGGCGGTGTTGATCACGGAGACGGTGTCGTTGCCGTTGGCGACGTAGGCGATGCTGCCGTCGGCGCTGACGGCCACCGAGCTGGGGGCGGGTCCCACGGCGATCGCGCCGGGCAGCACGGTGTCGGTGGCGGTGTCGATGGTGGACAGCGTGCCGTTCTGGCTCGCCACATAGAGCTTGCCGCCGGTGCCAAGGGCCAGTGCGGTGGGTGCGGTGCCGAGCGCGATGCCGGTGACGCCGAGGGTGCTGGTGTCGATGACCGAGACGGTGTTGCTGCCCTGGTTGGCGACGTACACCTTGCCGGTGCCGACCGCGAGCGCCGTGGGTTGGCTGCCGACGCCGATGGTGTCGGTGACGTTGTAGGTGGTGGGGTCGACGACGGACACCGTGCCGCTGCCCTTGTTGGCGACATAGAGGCGGCCGTCGCCGCCGACCGTCAGCGCGCTGGGCGCGGTACCCACCGTGATGTCCTTCGACGACGTGCTCGGGTCGGCGTCGATCCGCTTGTATCCGACGGTGTTGATGACCGACACCGTCCCGCTGCCGCTGTTCGCGACGTACAACCGGGTGCCGTCGGGGCTCAGCGCCAGCGCGGTCGGCGCGGTACCCACCGAGATGTCCTGCGAGAACCAGCTCGGGTTGGCGTCGATCCGTTTCCCCGTGGTGGTGTTGATGACCGACACCGTGTTGCTGCCGGTGTTGGCGACGTACAGCCGGCCGTCGCCGCCCACCACCTCCGCACCGGGATTGGTGCCCACCGAAATCGACTTCGAATAGTTCAGCCAGGGTGCCGGGACGTTCGTCGTCGCGGCCGTCGGGACCGGCTGCGCGGCGGTCGCGGCGGTCGCGACCACGGGCTGCGCGGCCGTGGCGGCCACGGGCTGACTCGTCGAGGTGACCGCGGCGGGTTTCGTCGGGGCCTCGATCCGGGTGCGGGTGCCCCAGGCCGCCAGCACGGCGGCCACCGGCGCGAATCCCGGGGCGACGGGTCCACCGCTCGCCGACGAGTCGAGCGTCGCCGCCGACATGACACTGACCGCGCCGCTCGTCCCCGTCGGGGTGGCCGTGACCGACGGCGTCACGGCCGATGTCGCGACGGCCGTTGCGGCCACCGCTCGCGGTGCCGGAGCCGACGTCGTTTCCACGTCGGCCTTGAGGGCGCGCGGTGTGGGCTTCTTCGTCGATCCGGTGACGGTCTTCGCGGTCGTCTGTGTCTTCGCGGGACTGTCCGCCGCCGTCGGTGCGGGTTTGGTGGCGCGCTGCTTCTCGCTGCTCGCCTTGCCCGGCGGGCGCTTGTTCTTGCCTGCCTTCGCACCGGGTTTCGTGGTGCCGGCCGTCTCCGGCGCGGCGTTCTGTGCCGGCGCTGAGGTGGCTCCCGGATTCGCGGCATCGTCGGCCCACGCCGTGCCCGGTGTGCTCGCGATCGCGAAACCGACCCCGAGTGCCACTGCCAACCCCCCGACCCGTCCGACGTACGTGGCGTTGTTCATGGTCGGTCCTCTCGCGCGGCCCGAATGAGGGACATATGTCCCTCTAATGGGAATACCGCATGTGAGGCCGGTTGTCTGCAGTACGAACGGCTGATTTTTCCGCGGTGTGCGGTTACCGCAATCTCGCCGCGAGAATGGGCTGACCCGGGCCGCCCAGTTCATCGACGGCTGCCGGGCGCCCGGTCATCGCCATCAGCAATGCCTCGCCCGTGCCGAGCACCTCGGGTCCCGCGCCGTGCTGCCAGTCGACATCGGTGGCCCGCAGCCGCAGCCCCCGGATCCGCCGGCCTGCGCCGAGCCGCGGATTGCCCGGGATCGCGGGCAAGATGCGTTCGAGGCGCTCGGCCGGGATGGTGCGCGGATGGCCGAGCGCCCGGCGGATGTCCTGGTGATGGACGGTCCCGTCCACCAGCCCGATCATCCCGCCGAATCCGGACGTGAGTCCCTGCGGACGTAGGTGGGCCTCGAGGAAGTCCATCAATTGCGCGGGCGTGTAGGCCGCGAAGTCCCGCACACCGACCTCGTTGGCGCGCACGATCCACCCGCGGGCGAAGCGCCGCAGCAGGCCCACGACGCTGAGCTCTTCGTAGCTCACGACATGTGCGACAACGTCTTTCACCGACCATTCGGTGCACAACGTGAAAGCCTGCCAATCGGCGTCGGATAGTGTCCGCAGATAGGCGGCGAGGTCGCGACGCTCCTCGTACGCGAGGTCCATCATGGAACGCTGCGACGACATGGTCACGCCTCCGCGGCGACGATGTCGTGGTACCGATTCAGGTACAGCGGCCAGCCGGCCTCGCCGTCGACCCCGTCTGCCACCGACCGCCAGCCGGCGCCGTGGCGTTCCAGATGCCGGTGCTCCAGATCGACGCGCGTCCGCCCGTCGGCTTCGGCGGTGAACCGCACTTCGACCTCGCTGGTCTTGCCGGGGTCCGATTCGACCTGCCATGTCGGCCCGATGTCCCACGAGAACACCACGCGGCTCGGCGGCTCGTAGGCCAGCACGCGTGCCCACCGGCACGTGCTGCCGTCCGTTCCCACGTCGTAGATGTGGCCGCCCACATGTGCTTCGAACACCGTCTCGGCGATCGGGACCGCCAGCAGGTTGTGGTCGCGGGGCTTGATGGCGTCGAAGCGGCCGACGAACAATGCGAACGCCCTGTCGATCGGTGCCGCCACGACGACGCTCTTGCGGATCGGTGCCACCTCGGTCGTCATGGACCTTTCCCTTCTTCGTCGGTGAGTTGCTTGAACGCCGTCAGTGTCGTGTCCCAGAAGATGTCCAACTCGGCCCGCAGGGCCTCGAGGCCACGGGGGTCGACCTGGTAGATGCGCCGGGTGCCGACCTGGCGGTCGGTCACCAGTCCCGCGCAGCGCAGCACCTTGAGGTGCTGGGATACGGCCGGGCGGCTGACCGGCAGTCCGTCGGCCAGCTCGCCGACCGCACGCGGTCCGGCGGCCAATCGTTTGAAGATCGTCCGCCGGGTGCGGTCGGCGAGCGCACCCCATGGATCGGCTGTTTCGTAAGTAGTCACTAACGGTAAGTTTAGACTTACGGATGTCGATTGAAAAGGGTTGCAACGGCTTCGGCTGGCGTTGACCGTCAGTCGTAGATGACGGCGAGGCCCCGGCGTTGCAGGTCGGCCAGGCCGTCGCGCATCGCCTGGAGCTGCTCGGGTGAATGCCCGACCCAGTCGGTGAGCTCGCCGACGACGCGGACCGGCTCCCGGGTTCGGAAGGAGTGGGTCGGGTTGCCCGGCAGCTTCTTGTCCGTCACGTTGGGGTCGTCCTCCAGTTCACCGAGCGGCTCGACGAAGTAGATGCGGCACCGGCCATCACCGGCCGCGAGTTCGGCTCCCCATGCCGCGGCGTCCAGCGTCCGCGTGACGTAGACGTGGTTCGAGACCCGGCCCTCTTCGTAGTTCGACGCACGTCCCGGTACCAGCAGATCCCCGATCGCGAGATCGGCTCTGGTGCCGTGCAGCAGCGCGCCCGACTCGTGCAGTTCGAAAGGCTTCGGCGTGTTCGTCATGACTTCCCCCATTCGTCGTACCGTCTGGCCGGACGATTGTGCGGCACCACCGGGGCCTTGCGGCAAGCCCCGGGGTGTGCCATAAATTGAGAGTGGGAGGAACGTTCACCTGATGTTCCCCGGTCCGGTCGGCACGTGAATTGCGTTGCGCGACACGGCTTTCTCCTGACAATCACCCAGGCGGTGCATAGCCGCGATCCGCGACGAGTTCGTGCGTGAGCCGGACGAACGCGGCGGCGGCCGCGCTGTGGTAGCCGCCGTCGCGGCGCAGGATGGCGACGGTCCGGGTCGGAATGGGCGGGTCCAGCGGCACCGGCGTCAGGTGCGGGTGGTCGTGGGTGACGGCATCCGGCAGGACCGTCGCGAGCGGCGTGCGCTGCACGATCTCGGTGAGGGCCTGGACCGAGTTGGCTTCGATCATGATCCGCGGGTCCACATGGTGTGCCGCGAAATAGGTGTCGATGTGCGTCCGGGTCAGGAAGTCGCTGCTGAGCAGCGCCAGCTGGACGTCGTCCAGCGCGCGGACCGGCAAGGCGCCCGGCAGGCTGGCGGCCCGCGGGCCGCTGGTCACGAGCCCGAGGTGTTCGGTGAACAGCGCGGCGAACTCGATGCCGGGCACGGGAGCCCCCATGAACGCGATGCCGACGTCGAGATCGTCGGCGAGAAGACCCGCTTCGATGTTGTCCTGCGACATCTCGACCACGGTCAGGCTGACCCCGGGATGGCGGGCGTACAGCTCGGCGGTCAGCGGGCCGATCAGGTACGTGATGAACGTCGGGGTGATGCCCAGCCGCAAGTGCCCGCGGGAGAGGTCTTGGACGTCCTCGATGGCACGCTCGGCGGCGGCCAGTTCGCGGAGCGCGCTGCGGGCGCGCGCGGCGAACGCGGCGCCGGCATCGGTGAGCCGCACTGTCCGCCCGCTGCGGTCGAGCAGCTGCACGCCGAGCGTCGTTTCCAGCTGTTTGATCTGCTGGGAGAGCGTGGGTTGCGACACATATAGCTCCTCGGCGGCGCGGGAAAAGTTGCCGTGTTCGGCGACGGCGAGGAGATATCGCAGGTGACGGAGCTCGAGTCCAGCCATGACGCCAACAATAGATGCTGTCTATGGGAACGGTGAAAACTAGCTATTGGACGTTATACGTGCTGTTCGTACATGGTGAATGCAGCAAGAAAGGAAACACCATCATGAAGAAGAACAGCCTCGGCGCCATGACAACCGGGTTGGCCGTCGGCGCATTCGCCGCGCTCGCGATCGGACTGGCCGCCCCGGCATCGGCCGACAACGGCGGGACGGTGGCACTGCCCGGCCCGGTCCCCGTATACGCGCAGGACACCTTCATCGGCGGTGCCAACCCCTACGTCCCGTTCGGCACCAATCCGATGGTGCCGTACGGCACCTGGGCACAGCACTGACGCCCGTTCGACACATCACCCGCCACCGAAAGGAAATCCGTGATCCACGCACAGTTCGACCCGACCGCCCGTCAGCTCCTCGCCGCCGAGGCCGTCGAAGCCAAGACCCGCAAGGACCTGTCCTGGCAGCAGATCGCCGACGCCGCCGGCCTGTCCGTGGCCTTCACGACGGCCGCCGTCCTCGGTCAGCACGCGCTTCCGGAGAAGTCGGCCGAGGCCGTCGGTGACCTGCTGGGTCTGGACGATGCCGCGGTGCGGTTGCTGCAGACCATCCCGACCCGTGGCTCCGTCCCCGGTGGCGTGCCCACCGACCCGACCATCTACCGGTTCTACGAGATGCTGCAGGTCTACGGCACCACGCTCAAGGCGCTGGTCCACGAGCAGTTCGGCGACGGCATCATCTCCGCCATCAACTTCCGCCTGGATGTGAAGAAGGTTGCTGATCCCGATGGTGGCGAACGCGCGGTCATCACACTGGACGGTAAGTACCTGCCAACTGTGCCGTTCTGATTTCTGGCGCCGACTGCCCTAATATGGTGGTTGATGCCGCAATAATTTTCGCAATTGCAAATTCTCGTGGCAAACTGAACCCAGGCCGCTGACGGCCGGCTTCGAGAGGATGGATGCAGCGTGGCGACGCACCTGCGCATGGCGGCGGTGACCTGGTTGGTCGCCGCACCGGTTATCGGCGCCGGCGTGGCGGGCGCTGCACCGATCGATATGCCGCTTTCTCCGAGTGTTTCTGGTGATACAGGTGGGGCCAGTTCGGGTACGTCGCGCCCGGGCCTGCCCTCCGTCGGAGATCTGGGCAAGGCGTTCGGTGGGCTGACGACCGCCGCGACCACCGTCGGAACCGGCGCGCTCAGCGGCTTCGGTGTCACGCCGTCTCCGGGCCAGCAACTGACGCCGAAGTTCGGCGACGGCCGCAACGGCTCCAACATCTCGTCTGCGACGTCGTCCTCGAGCACGTCGGCCGGCCTGCCCTCGGGTGCGCTGAGCACAACGCAGAGCGCACCTGCCAGCGAACCCGTGAGCATTGCCGAAAGTCCCGCCGCGGTGCCGTCGGTCCAGTCGGTCTCCGTCCCGTTGGCCGCGGTGAGTGCCGCGGCCGGCCAGACCGCCCTCGTCGTGGCCGATGCGCCACTGGCGCCGGTGACGGCACTGACGGGGCCGCTGCCCGCAGCATTGGGTGAGCCGATCCGGACCGTGGCCGCGTTGCCCGGGTTTGCTGTCGCGCAAGCACTGCCGGTGGTCCAGGGGTGGGCCTCCGCGGCGGCCGAGTTGTCGTCGGCCGTCACGCCGACGACCGGCGTGCCGCGGGTCGCGTCCGTCGGCCGGGAGTTCGGGGGCCGCGTCCAGCCCCCGGCATCCAGTGGGGCGCAGACGGATTCACGTTTCGCCGGCCACTCCGGCGGCAGCGGGCAGCTGCCGGTGCGCGGGCCCGAACCGGCTGACCGGGTCTTCGCGGCCGACAACGCCATCGTCGCGGCGGCGCCGTACCGGGCCGGGTACTCCGACGACCTCCGTGCGGCCGGCCTGGGTGAGGTCGCCGCCGTCGCAGTTCCGGGTTTCACCGGCCTGTTGGTGCTGACCGGCGCCGGTGGGCTCATCGGCTTCCGGCAGGCCCGTGCCGGGCGCGCGATGCATGGCGGCACCCTCAATCGATTCGCGGCTCAGTAGGCCGCAGTCCGTCACCGTTCACGGCGCAGCGCCCACGTTGCGTCGTGAATTGCTTTGCGCTGGAATGTATTCGGCCGTGAGGGCAGCGGTGTTACCCAAACCCGTTGACAGTCAACATCTTTGGATGAATCGCCTGGTCAGCGTGGCGCCGCCCGATGGCGGTGAAATTGCCGCAAATAGGCGCCTATCACACATCGACGAACGTTTGCCAGCCGACACGCCGAAGTGGCGCTGTGGTGAAATCGAGACGAGCTCCATCCGACGTGCAAAGAGCCCGGCCGAACGCTTACTCTGATGCAGTACCTCGAGTACACCCCCACCCGACAATCCCTGGCCGACGCCGAACTTTGGAGCTGTGTTGACCTCATCCCGCCGTGTCCGTGGCGCCTGGCTGGCCGCTGCGCTGGCCGTCCTTGCCGTGCTCGGTGGGACCGTGGTGTCGTCGACGTCGCGCTGCCAGGAAGGTTGCAAGGTGGTCGCCGCATCGCGCGACCTGTCCGTGTCGCAGCCCGCCGCCCCCGAGCCCGCCGTCGTGCGCGTCTCGCCGGCCGGCGGGGCCAAGGACGTCAGCCCCGCGGCGCCCGTGAGCGTCACCGCCGCGAGCGGCACCATCACGGCCGTGTCGATGGTCAACGGCGCCGGAAAAGAGATTCCCGGGACGCTCTCACCCGACGCCAAGACCTGGACGCCCGCCGAGCAGCTGGGCTACGGCCGCAAGTACACGATGACCATCGAGGCGCGCGGCCCCTCGGGTATGCCGTCGCGGCAGACGTCGAGCTTCACCACGCTCAGCCCCTCCTACCAGACCGCGGTGTACCTCAACACCGTCTCCGGTGCGCAGCTGCAGGAAGGCGGGACCTACGGCATCGGCGTCGTGGTCACCGCGCACTTCGACGAGAAGATCGAGGACAAGGCCGCCGCGGAGCGCAACCTCGTCGTCACCACCAACCCGCCGGTTCCCGGCTCGTGGCACTGGGTCGACGACGCCAACGCCCACTGGCGTCCGGAGAAGTACTACGCGCCGAACACGACGGTCACCGTCGCGGCCAAGATCTACGGCGTCCGGCTGGGCGAGGGCACCTACGGCCAGCAGGACGAGCGGGTCTCGTTCCGGATCGGCAATGCCCACGTCTCCGTCGCCGACGACCACACCCACCAGGTCAGCGTCTTCGACAACGGCCAGCTGGTGCGCACCATGCCGACCTCGATGGGCATGGGCGGCACCGAGACGATCGGCAACACCGTCATCTCGTTCTGGACCCCGCCCGGTATCTACACCGTGATGGACAAGGCCAACCCGGTGATCATGGACTCGTCGACGTTCGGATTGCCGACCAGTAGCCGCCTCGGCTACAAGGAGACAATCCCGTGGGCGACCCGGATCAGCCATGACGGCATCTACCTGCACCAGCTGAACTCCACCATCTGGGCGCAGGGCAAACAGAACACTTCGCACGGATGCCTGAACCTCAACAGCGAGAACGCCAAGTGGTTCTACGACTTCTCGGTGCCCGGCGACGTCGTCGAGATCAAGTACACCGGCGGTGAGCCGCAGAAGCTGAGCCAGAACGGCGACTGGAGCATGCCGTGGGACCAGTGGGTCCGCGGCTCCGCCCTGCCGCCGCCGCCCGTGCCCGCCGCGCCTGTCGCCGCGCCGCTGCCGCCGCGCTAGCAACCTCGCGAAGAGGGTCGCGGCCAAGTGTGAACTATCTCACAATGGCCCCGTTTCGGGCGTAGCCTGAAGGCATCTTCGGCAAGGAGGGAGATGCGAATGAAGGGCGCGCACCATGATCCGGTGGATCATTCCCGAACCACTCAGCCGCATGCCGGTGAATCCTTCATCGACACGTTGTGGCTGCCTGGCCTGGGCCTGATCGCACTCGGCATCGTCACCATCGCCGGCTTCGTCTTCGCAACCGCGTTCGGTCACACGGGGCTCGAGCTACCGCTCGGCCTCATCGCCGGCGCGCTGGTCACCGCGGGAGCGCTGATCATCACGTTCGAGCACCTGCGGGTCAAGCGAGTCGAGGAGCGGTGGCTGGCCGACCATCCCGAACGGCGCCTGCACGCAGGCTGACCGCCCGGGGTCTAACGCGGCAGCAGCCGCAGAATCTCCGGCGTCCGCGGGTCGAGGATGTCGTCGAAGTCGTGATGCTTCTCGACGTACGCCTTGACCATCGGGCAGATCGCCACGATGCGCTTGCCCTGCTGCCGCGTGGTCGCCAACGCCTGCGCGATCAGGACGCTGGCCAGTCCGCGTCCGCCGAACGCCGGATCGATCTCGGTGTGGTAGTAAACCCGCTGCTCGCCGTGCTCGATGAAAGCGGTGAGCCCCACGGGTTTTCCGTCGACCGCGATGCTGAAACGGTCGGCTTCCTGGGTCACCTCGACAGGTTCGCCGTTCTTGTCGGTGAGCATCACTCGGGCCTTTCCTCCAGTGGGTGGTTTCCGCGGGACCAGGCGGGTGGTCGGTAGCGGGGGAGCGGGCAACCGCGCCGGCTCACCCTGATAACCGAGGACTTCGCCGAACTGTTCCGACTCGGCCTGCCACTGATTGCGGTATTCGACGATCTCTTCGTGCGTGCGCCCGACGAAGTTCCACCACATCAGCAGTTCTTCGGTGAAGGGCGTACCCCCGAGGATGACGGCGCGCGCCGGCTCGCCACCGGTGTTGACGAGGGTCAACCGCGTGGATCCGACGCCCTGATACGCCATTTCGTACGGCTGCACCGGCGTACCGGCGACGGTCAGCGCGCCCTGATCGAGCAGCACGGCGTGCTCGAAGGTGGGGTCGACGTCGAACTCGACGGTGGCGCCGGCCGGCAGATCGACCTGCGCACCGAGCAGTGGTGTGTGCGTGTGGACCGGCGACTGCTGCCCGGCCAGCGCGCCCAGGAACACCGACACCGTGGCGCCGCCGAACGAAACCGGCTGCGGCGCATAGTGGTCGAAATTGCGGGGACCATGGCGGGCGGCGTCGGGCAGCGCGACCCACAGCTGGACACCGTGCAGGATCGTAGTCGCCGGCGTGGAGACCTCGGAGTGGCAGATGCCGGCGCCGGCCGTCATCAGGTTGAGCTCACCGGGCCGCACCATCTCGTGAACGCCATGCGAATCGCGGTGCTCGATCTCGCCGCTGAACAACCAGCTGACCGTCTGCAGCCCCGTGTGCGGGTGCGGGGGAACGTCCATCCCGGCCTTGACGCGCACGTCTTCCGGACCGTAATGGTCGGCGAAACACCACGCGCCGACCAGCGAGCGGTCGCGCTGCGGCAACGTGCGACGGACCATCATCGCGCGCGGGCCGCCCAGCGGCACCTCACGCGGCTCCAGAATCTCGATGCGGTTGGGAGGCCCGGCGGCACAGTCGTATTCGACGGGGTCTGCCTCAAGATTGCTCACGATTCGCCTTCCCGGCTGCGTACCATCGTCGCGTTCGCTCAGACCATACCCGCGCCGTCCTGGCCACGATCTGAAAGTAGGCGATGGACACCACCGAACCGGGCCCCGCGCACGTGCACATCGACAAGCAGTCGCCCCACGCCTACCGGGCGCTGGTGGCGGTCGCGACCGCGGTCACCAAGACTGCCGCCGAGGCCGGGCTGCCGCCGGCGCTGGTGGAGCTGATCAACACCCGCGTCTCGCTGATCAATGGCTGCCCGTCGTGCCTGGAGATCCATCACCGCCGCGCGGTGAAGGCCGGCGTCACCGACAAACAGCTCGCGACGCTGCGCGCCTGGCGGGACACCGAGCTGTTCTCCGCGCAGGAACGCGCCGCGCTGCGGCTGGCCGAGATCACCACGACGCTGCCCGA
Source organism: Mycobacterium sp. 360MFTsu5.1 (assembly GCF_000383495.1). NCBI lineage: Bacteria > Bacillati > Actinomycetota > Actinomycetes > Mycobacteriales > Mycobacteriaceae > Mycobacterium > Mycobacterium sp. 360MFTsu5.1. The sequence continues at coordinate 234,471 of NZ_KB911466.1, forward strand.
CCACGACACCGCCGAACGCGAATACGCAAGGGCACGAGCGGTACTGAACGACGACGAGATCTCCGCGGTGATCTGGGTCGCGACCGCGATCAACGCCTTCAACCGGGTGTCGATCCTGAGTCGGCACCCGGTGCGGCCCTAGGTACTGGCCCGTAGCCGGTCCCGCAGGCCCGACGCGCGCAGCGCCTGCCGCTGCACCGCGGCCCGCACCTCGTCGGCCGACCCGACGATGCGCACCTTCTTCTTCGCGCGCGTGACCGCGGTGTAGAACAGCTCGCGCGTCAGCAACCGGGAGTCGGCGGGCGGCAGGATCACCGTCACCTCGTCGGCCTGCGAGCCCTGGCTCTTGTGGATGGTCAGCGCATACATCGTCTCGACATCGGCGATCCGACTCGATGAGAACTGTTGCGTCGCAGTCGCACCCGCGATGTACACCTGAACACCGTCCGGCCCGGCGGCGACCAGGCCGGTGTCGCCGTTGTAGATGCCCAGCGCGTAGTCGTTGGCCGTCACCAGCAGCGGACGGCCGGGGTACCACGGCGACCACGTGGCCTGCCCCGTCTCGTCGGTGATCCAGCGCTCCACCTGACGATTCCAGTGCCGCACTCCGTAGGGGCCGTCGCGGTGCGCGCACAGCAGGCGGTGTTCGTCCATGGCCGCGAGACCGTCGGCCCCGGCACCCAGCAACGCGCAGGCGCGCACCTTCAGCGCGTGGCCCACCAGAACGGGGCGCAGCGCCGCGGCCGGCTCGGCATCCTCGATGAACTCGATCGCCGCATCGCCCACCCGCAGGAGGGCGAGCACCTGGTCGGCGTCACCGGACCGGATCGCTTCGGCCAGACCGCCGATCGACGCCCCGAACCGGTGCGTGGTGTGCAGTGCGGCGATCCGGATGGACGGGTGATCGGTGAGGCCGTCGACCAGATCGGCCAGCACGGCACCCGCCTGCACCGAGGTCAACTGGTCGGGGTCGCCGACCAGCAGCAGCCGGGTGTCGGGCCGAACGGCTTCGAGCAACCGGGCCATGAGTGTCAGTGACACCATCGAGGTCTCGTCGACGACGACGACGTCGTGCGGCAACCGGTTGCCGCGATGGTGCTTGAACCGCGAGGCGCTGTCGGGACGCCCGCCGAGCAACCGGTGCAGCGTGACGGCCCGCAGCCCGCTGAGCCGATCCCGGTCTGCGGTCTCGAGTTTGGCCACCTCGGCCGAGACGGCCTCCTGCAGCCGGGCGGCAGCTTTTCCCGTCGGCGCCGCGAGCGCGATCCGCAGCCGGCCCGGGTGCGCGGCCTGCGCCAGCAGCGCGAGTAGCCGCGCCACGGTCGTCGTCTTGCCCGTGCCGGGGCCACCGGTCAGCACCGTCACCGGCTGCGTCAGCGCCAGCTGTGCGGCGGCCCGCTGCTCGGCGAAACCCGGTGGTGGGAAAAGCCTTTCGAGGGCGGCGTCGCTGACCGGTTGCGACGGTTGCGCCGACAGCGCCAGCAGGTCGGCGCACACCTGCTGTTCTTCGCGCCAGTAGCGGTCCAGGTACAGCAACCGCTCGTGGTCCAGCCGGATGGCCGTGCCGGTCAACGGACTACCCGCGACGGCGGCCATCAGTTCGGCGGGCGCCGGCCACGGCAGGTCACCGCCGATGTCGTCGGCGACGGTCGTGAGGTCGACGCACACCGAGCCTTCCCGCAGCGCCCGGACCGCCAGCCCGACGGCGAGGGCGACGACGTCGCCCGTTTCCTCGGCGAGCGCGCAACACCGCTGGGCCACATGCACATCGGCGGCGTTCAGCACGCCTGCGGCGTTGAACGTCGCGAGCAGTCCGGTGGCCGCGGGCACCTGCCGCCAGTCCATGGGGTCGGGCAGCCGGTCCGGTGTTGCCTCCAGTGGTGCCGTCATGCTGCCGTCCCCCGGTCCAACAGGTCGGACAGCCGGCTCACCAGCTCGACCGGGGGCTGCCAGCTGAACACACCGCACGGGTGACCGTCGACGACGGGCGTCGCCGCGCCGCACATGCCCCGGACGAACAGATAGGCCACGCCGCCCAGATGCCGGGCCGGCTCGTAGTCGGGTAATCGCCACCGCAGGAACCGATGCAGCACAACCGAATACAGCAACGCCTGCAACGGGTAATCGGAATGCATCATGGCCTCGGCGAGCCGGGGCGCCGTGTAGTCCGCGGCAGTGTTCTCGGTGCCGAAGTCGCCCAGCCGGTTGGTCTTGTAGTCCACCACCACGTACTTGTGTCCGCTTTCGTCCGGGATGCGCAGCACCGCGTCGATGGAACCCGACAGGTAGCCGTGCAACCGCTGGTGCCCGAGCGGTTCGGCCTGCAGCCGCGCGCCGTAGGCCGACAACGGATCCGACGCCGGCAGCAGCTCGCTCACCAGCAAGCCGACATCGCCGAGCCGGATGTCCCGCGCGGCGTCGGCCCGATCCTGGCCGCCGCCCAGCGGCATCTCGAAATCCAGTTCCCGCAACCGGTCTCGCAGCCCGATCTGCCGCAGCGTCAGGCCCGGCGCCAACGGGCCGAGCGGCGTGTCGTGCATCGGCACCAGGGCCGACGCCAGTTCCGCCGTGGGCACCTCGACGTTCCACAAACCCGCCTGCTCATCGATGCGGGCCGCCAGTTCGGCCGTCAGATCTCCGGACAGCGGGTCGGCACGCTCCAGCACGGCATGCACCAACGAGCCGAAGGCGGCGCCGGCGGGCAGGTGTGCCATCGGTGACGGCAGGTCGCCGGCCAATGGCGGCGGCGCCTCGGGGACGACGTCGGCCGACTCGTCGTCCCGCAGCGCGGTGTCCGGCTCGCTGGTCACCGCCTGCCCGTCGTCGTGCACGACGCGCACCAGCGCCGAGTACGACGTCCGCCGCCAATGGGTGTCGATGCTGCGGTGGAAATGCCGCACGTCCAGGTCCACCGGGGCCTCCGGCGCCGGCGGCGACATCGGTGCTACGGGCTCGGCCGCCTCGACCACCGGACCGCCCGCGTGCTCCCACGCGGTGAAGCACGCCATCGCATCGTCGTCGGAAAGTGTCTGCGGGACAACGCAGTCCGGTACCGCGGTGGCACCGGGCCGTCGGCCCCGCAGCAGCCGCGACAGGCCACCGTTCTGTTCGTCCCGCGACGGCGCCCACCATGCCACCACCTGTGACTGGGCCCGGGTGAGGGCGACGTAGGTCAGCCGGACGTTGTCGCCGGCGGTCTCGGCCAGGCCCGCCTGCTCGGCCGCGGCCCGGTCCGTGGCGCCGGCGCCACCGACATGCAGGCACCGCGTGCCGTCGGCGTCGTGGAACCGCAGCACCGTGTCGGCCTTGACGAACCGGTTGAACCCGAACGGCAGATACACGACGGGGAACTGCAGCCCCTTGCTGCGCCACACCGTCATGATCTGCACCGCCGCGGCGTCGCTGTCCAGCCGGCGGTTGCGTTCGGCCGGGCCGCCGCGGTCCTTGATCTGCCGTCGCAGCCAATCCCGCAGGGCGGGCAGGTGATGACGCTCGCGATGGGCGGTTTCGTGCAGGAGCTGGCTGACGTGCGCCAGGTCGGTCATGTGGCGTTCGCCGCCGCGGTGTCCGAGTACCCGCTCGGGCAGGCCCAGCGACACCGCCGCCTCGAACACCGCCGCGATGCCCCGGTCCCGGGCCAGGCCGGCCCACTGCCGGATGGTGGTGGTGATCTGGTCGGTCAGCTCGTCGCCGCCGGCGGCCAGATCGGCCGCGCGGTGACCGAAGAACATGGTGGTCGCGGCGGCCCGCACCAGGCCACTGCGGTTGGGGGTGTCGAAGGCATCGAGCAGGCGCAGCCACTCCGCCGCCGCGGTCGAGGCGAACACGTCGGTGTCACCCGAGTACACCACCGGAATGCCCAAGTCCAGCAACGCATCCCGGCACGGGACGGCGTCCAGGCCGCTGTCGACGATCACCGCGATATCACCGGCGGTGAGGGGCCGGCCGTCGAACTGCGCGCCACTGGCCAGCAACACCGAGATGTCGGCGGCGAGATCCTTGGCGATATACGGCCGCAACGCCCCGATCGGGACCATGCGGCGCTGCGGCGTCCCGAACTCCGTACGCGCAACGACCCGCAGCCGGAACGGGTCGTTGCGTGGCGCTCCCGTGAGCCGGTGGCGGTCGGTACGCGCCTCGACGGGGTGCACGACGATGTCGTCGTCGCCGAGGGCCGCGCCCTTGAGCACGGTCTGCAGCCGGTCCACCAGAACCTTGTCGCTGCGCCAGTTCTCGGCCAGGGTCAGCCGCTGGTCGGCACTGCGCGCGGCATCCAGATACGTGACAATGTCGCCGCCGCGGAACGCGTAGATGGCCTGTTTGGGGTCGCCGATCAGCACGACGGCGCTGTGCCCGACGAAGGCCCGCGAGATCACCTGCCACTGCACCGGATCGGTGTCCTGGAACTCGTCGACCATGACGATCGGCCAGCGCCGCCGCATCCGGTCGCGGGCCGGCGCGTCGGGCTCCTCCAGAGCGGCGGCGAGCCGGCTCAGCAGGTCGTCGAAGCTCAGCACCCCCAGCCGGCGCTTGCGGCGTTCGAGTTCCTCGAGCACCGCCCGCGCGAACGACATGCGTTGCGCCGCAACGCTGTCGGGATCGGCGGTCTCTGGCCGCAACTGCGCGCCCGGATCGCCGACAACCCGTTTGGCCAGATCGAGCGCATCGTTGAAGCTCAGCGCGGGCTCGTCGCGCTGGTCACCGTAGGTCGTCAGGTACAGGTCCGAGACGATCTCGCCCACCAGATCGTCGAGGCTCTCCACCAGCTGGGCGCCCGAATCGGTGTCGCCGGCGATGCCGAGCGAACGCAGCACCAGCCCGCAGAACTCGTGCGTGGTGGCGATGGTCGCGGCGTCGAAATCCGACAGCGCGTCACGCAGGCGGGCGCGGCGCAGCACCAGTTCGTCGGGCGGCGCGGCCGCGAGGTGACGGATCAGGTCGTCGTCATCCTCCGACGGGTCGTCCAGCGCGGCAACGGTCTTCACCAACTGCGCCCGCACCCGTTCGCGCAGTTCCCGGGTGGCCGCCCGGCTGAAGGTGATCAGCAGCATCTGGTCCAGGGTCGCCGCGCCCTCGGCGATGTACCGCGTCACCAGGCCGGCGAGGGCATAGGTCTTGCCGGTGCCGGCGCTGGCCTCCAGCACCGTCGTCGTCTTCGGTTCCGGCAGCGGGCCGAGCAGATCGAACGCGTCCATCAGATCCGCCGTTCCGCGTCGAGCAGCGGCTGCCACAACCGGGACGCGTAGGCGCCGAGGCGCGTGGTCTCGCCGCGGACGGCAACATCGTCGGGCCGCGGCGGGTCGAGCAACACGTGCAATGGCGCGCCCGGCCCCCAGACCTCCACATATTCGGCGCCGTCCTTCTCGAACCGCCATTCCGACTCGGCGCCCCGCTCCGGCACCGGGTCGTCGAACAGGCGCGCCCGCGCCCATTCCAGCGACGTCTTCAAGGGCAGGGGCAGCGGTTCGCGGCGGCCCGCGTCGTAGATCGCGACCAGGTCCCGCAGCACCGAAAGTGGTTGCTCCGGAGGCCGATACCCCATGGCGTGCACGCCCCCGCGCGGGCCGCGCCCGATGCAGTACGCCTCCCACTCGCGCTCCGGTGCACCCGCCGCCAGCGCCACCAGGGTGACCCAGGCCTGCAGCCGATGCTTGGCGCCCAGCTTCGAATAGGTGACCGTCACGGTGCGGTCCTGCCAGAGCGGCGCGGCGGTGCCGGTGAGTCTGCGGCCCTGACCGAGGTCGACGTCGATGTCCAGCGCGCTCGCCTCGCCCCGCTGCAGCGATCGGGCCGCGGTCGCCAGTTCGAGTGCCTCACCGCGGATTTCGTTGGCCTGACGCCAGCCGAGCCGGCCCGGCGGCAGTGTGCCGCGCCGCCACTCCGCGCCGATGACGAAGTCGGGATCCCGGCCGATCTTCAGGTCGTCGAGCATGCGTTCCCCGACCGCCCACTTGCCGAGGCCGTCGATCGCGACCGGGATGGCATCGGACAATTCGTCGGCGTCCCACGGCAGCGTGTAGTCCAGCGCCCGGAAGAACCCCTTCACCGGGTTCGCGAAAAACCTCAGCAGTTCGGCGAGTTCGACATCACCGCACGGCGATTCGTCCAGCGGACCGTCGATGAGCCGCGGCTTCGGCCGGCGCTCGCCGAGGACGGCCCTCGCCCCGCGCAGCGCCGCCGGGTCGTACGTGAACGGTCGGTCGGGCACCAGCTCGTCGCGGGCGACGGTGCGGATGTCGAAGGGCTGCAACGGGTGGTCGCACACGATGCGGTCCCGGACAGGCTCGGTCGTGGTCCGGTCCAACGCGTCGAGCAGCTCCTGCACCGGAACTGCGGGTGGTCGGTGCTCACCGGAGTGCTCGTCGGTGCCGGTGTAGGTGATGACCAACGTGTCGGTGGCCGAGCAGATGGCATCGAGCAGCAATTGCCGGTCCTCCGAACGGATGTCACGCTCACCCGTGAGCGGACGACGCGCCAGGACGTCGTCACCGTCGGCGATGTTGGTGCGCGGGAAGACGCCGTCATCGAGCCCGACCAGGCACACCACGCGATGCGGTACCGAGCGCATCGGGACCATGGTGCACACCGTCAGCGTGCCGGTGCGGAAGTTGGCGCGCGTCGGGCGGCCGGCCAGCTGCCGGCGCAGCAGGGACCGGACGTCGGGCAACCGCAGCGTCGTGCCGGACCGAGAACCCGCGTGGGTCAACACTTTCGCCAGTTCGCGGTCGAGTTGCGCCTGCTGCCACTGCTCGTCGGGGCCGACGCGCGTGAGCTGCGCGATGCCGTCGCGCAGGATCTCGACCCAGCTGTCCAGCGGTTGCGCGCCGGTGAGCCGGTCGACGACACCGCACAGCCGCTGCACGTATTCCGCCAATCGGCCGGCCAATTCCACGCGGTTCGAGTCGACGTCGTCGAGCGGCAACGCGGTGCCCAGCCAGCCCTGCGAATCGTCGGACATCGCGGCGCCGACGAGCAGCCGGTCGACCCCGAACTGCCAGGTGTTCTGCGGGTACCGCTGCAGCGCGTACGGGGTGCGGTGCCCCGCGTCGAAACCCCACCGAATGCCGGCTGCGCCAACCCATTCGGTGAGGTCCACGAGGTCGTCGTCGCCCCACGCGAAGCGCCGGCGCACCGGCTCGCTGTGCGCCAGGCTCAGCACCGCACTGGCGGTGGCCCGGCCGTCGGCGATGTCGAGCAGCTCGGCCAGCACCCCGAGCAGGGGATTGGTCTGGGTCAGCGCACGGTCGGCCAACCGGACCCGCAGGCTCTGGGCCGGGTGACCGAGGTCGGCATGCTCGCCCGCCCCGAACGCCGCGGTGATCAGTGGTGCGTAAGTCTCGATGTCGGGGCACATCACCAGGATGTCGCGCGGCTGCAGGGTCTCGTCGTCGTCGAGCAGGCCCAGCAGCACATCACGCAGCACATCGATCTGCCGGGCCGCACCGTGACAGCGATGGATCTGCACGGACCGGTCGTCCTTCGCGAGCTGCCGCTGCGGGCCGGGCCGTACCTCGTCGGCCGAGATGTCGGACTGCAGCCGGCCCAGCAGCGTGTCCGCGAATCCGGTGCGGGGGTGGAACTGATCGGACTGTGCGGTGGGCAGGCCGCGTTGCAGCTCCCGTAGATCGCGGCCGAGCGTCTGCAGCAGCGGGTGGCCAACCCGCAACCGGCTGGTGTCCTGGCGCCGGAGCTCCTGGCCGCGCAGATCGGACAACGCCTGCCACAACGGGTCGCTGGGATGCGGCAGCCACAGGTGCAGATCGTGGTGGGTGGCCAACGCCCCGAGCAGTTCGAGATCTGCCGCCGGCAACCGGGTATGCCCGAACAGGGACAGCCGCGGCGGTAGTTCCGATGGTGAATCGATCAGCCGGGCAATGGTTTTCGCTTGCCGTACCGGGGGCGGATCGGCGGCGATGCGTTCCGCGGTCGCGCGCCACAGGTGCGGCTGCCAGAGCAGATCGTCGTCCAGCCGGCCGCCCGCGCCGTCGGAGCTGCCGCCCGCCAGCCAGTCGGTGAGCATCGCCGGCCGGGCTTTGGCGTAGGTGTCGAACAGGCCCGCCAGCCGCCGGGCCACCGCGTAGCGACGACCCTGCCGCAGCTGGGTCTCCTCGGGATTGCCCAGTTCGGTGTAGCCGAGGTGCGCGGCGAGGGTGCCCGCCCAGGGCTGGGCGACGCCCAGATCGTCGAGCACTTCCAGCAGCGGCCACACCAGGGCGTCGGGCTCCCACGGGGTGTCGTCCGCCGTGCCGGTGATCTCGGCGAGAAGCGATGTGGGGGAGCGGAATTCGATGCCCGCGCACACACCGTCGTTCGCCGTGCCGCGGCCGAGCGCATGTGACAGCTGCTGGCTGAGCCAGCGCTCCATGCCGCGGGCGGACACCAGGACCAGCTCGGCCGCGAACGGATCCGCCGGCGGTTCGGCGAGCAGCGCACCCAGCCCGGCGGCCAGCGCGCCGGTGTCTTCGGCTCGGTGCAGATGTAGCGCCATCGGACCACCCTAGGTCGGCGTACCGACAGCCTTGTCGATGTGTGGCGTTACCCGCCGAACTCGGCGGCCAGGCCGTCGATGCCGGCCTGGATCGCGGCCAGTCCACCGGCGCGGGCCTTGAGCTTGCTGGCCAGGTGATGCTGGGTGTGAAGCGTCGCGGCGAATCCCGCGGCCACCTCCTGGGCGCGACTCAGCACGTGCTCCTGGTCGACGATCTCGTCCACCCAGCCGGCCGCCCGCGCTTCCTCGCCGGTGAACGTCGCGGCCAGACCGACCGCGCGCTGGAAGGCCGAATTGGTCAGGCGCAGCCGGAGGATTTCGATGCACGACTGCGGCACCGTCATGCCGATGGCCACCTCGTTGGCCTGGCACCGCATCGTGGGCGAGCCGACCCGATGGTCACCCGAGCACAGCAGGAACGAGCCGCCCGCGATCGCGTGTCCGGTCGCGGCGACCACCACGGGGACCGGGAAGCGCAGCAGCCGGAGGTTGAGTTCGATGCCGCCGCGCAGCATGGCGAACCCGGCCGCCGCATCTCCCGAACCGAAAATGGCGAGGTCGAACCCGGCACTGAGGACCCGGTTGTTGCCGGCGATGACGACGGCCTTCACGCCGTCGGACTGCTCGGCCTGGTCCAGCGCGGCGTTGATGTTCTCCTGCATCGTCGGGCTCAGGACGTTGACCTTGCCGTCGTCCAGCGTGATCGTGGCAACCGCATCGGTCACGGCGTAGGTGACGGTGCTCATCGGCTCTCCCTCGGTCGGTTCCCGGGCCGGGAACGGGTGTGAGCCGATGCTAGACGTGCCGTCGGTGGCGTCCTGTCAGTGGACGGCGTTGCGGTGCCGCCCCTTCGGGCCGTCGTCGAACCACTGGATTTCCAGCTCGGTGGTCTCGTCGGCCGCGCGGCTGCGCCACCGGTCCTGCGTCTCCCGGACCGCCCGGTTCATGCGGTCGATCTCGGCGCGGAAGACGTCGGGCTGCGTCTCCTTGGAGGCGTAGTGGAAGTACGTCAGCACGCTGCGCAGCAGCTCGAGCTTCTGCTTCTCGCGCTTGGCGAGGTCGTGCGTCGTCATCAGTTCCAGCCGCTGCACCGGCTGCAGCGCGGCCCAGTCGAGCACCGCCTTCGACTCGAACTCGCGGGGCTTGCGCCCGAACCGCGACTTCTTGCCGGCCGCCGGGGCGGGCATGTCGTAGTAGGTGAGCGTCCCCTCGAACCGCGACCGGATGGACCCACCCAGCTCCTCACGGCTGATCGCCGAGTCCCAGATGGTTCGCCACTCCTGCCCCGGAGCCAGGATCGAGAGTTCGCTGGGCAGTCGCAGCTCGGTGACATCGAGCTCGCCGTCGTGGTCGGAATCCTCATAGATGGCGACCGTCGGGTGATTCGTGAACTCGAACGAGATGTTGTGCGCCGCGGTCTGCCCGAAGTTGCGGACCACCAGCTCGATCAGATGCCAGTCCGACGCGTGCGGCTCCATGAACATGGTCACCTGCGGGCGCACCTGATCCTGCTTGAGCTGGCGATTCTTCGACAGCTGACGGTTCACCGCGATCAGTACGACGACGCCGAACGCCAGTGCGGCCCACGCCGCGATGGCCAGCCAGCTGCCTGATCCCAGGCCTGTCAGGTCGTCCCAGCGTTGAGATATCCAGTCCACCGCGCCATCCAGTCGTCAAGTCTCATCGGTTTTATCCGACACTGAGACTAATATTCGCTGGTTGACTTGTACAACGGAGAGCGAAAGGTAGCTACGCCGCTAGCCGCCCATGAGCATGCGCCACTGGTCCAAGTCGCGCGCCCGGTAGACGTAATTGGTGCGACGGACGTCGTCGAGCGGCGCGCTGGGTTCGGCCGAATACCAGTGCCCCGGGAAGACCGTCGGATCGCCGGGCAGGGCGGCCAGCGCCTGCAGGCTGCGGAACATGTCGTCGACGTTCCCGCCCGGGAAATCGGTGCGGCCGCAGCCCTCCAGGAACAGCGTGTCGCCGGCCACCAACCGGCCGTCGAGCAGGAAGCACTGGCTGCCGGGGGTGTGTCCGGGGGTGTGCAGCAGCTCGATCGGCACGGCCCCGACCTGCACGACGTCGCCGTGCTGGTGGGACGTCAGCTCCGACGGCGCGATGCCGGTGACCCGGGACACCCAGTCCGCCTCGTGGGCGTTGACGTGCACCGGCACGCTGACCCGCTCCAGCAGTTCGGCCAGGCCTTTGAGCTCGAAGCCCATCATCGAGCCGCCGACGTGATCGGGGTGGTGGTGGGTGACGAGCACGCCCGACAGGTGCATGCCGTCGCCCTCGAGGACGTCGACCAGATCGCCCGCGGCGTAGGCCGGGTCGACCACCACGCAGTCGCCGGTCTCCCGGTCGCCGATGAGGTAGGCGAAGTTGCGCATCTGCGCCGCGATGGGATCGGTCGCCGCGAAGTCGCGGCCGGCGAGCAACTGGCGGAAATACAGGCGGTCATCAGGCATGCCGACAGCCTAGGAGGGCGGCCTCGGCGTTGACTCTGCGACCAGGTGCCGACCTACTCGGCCTTGTGCGCCCAGGATGCAGTGTCAGCCGTGGTGTGGTCGCCGTTTGTGTTGAGTCTGTAACCACGCGCCGACCTACTCGGCCTTTTGCGCCCAGGACGCAGGGTGAACGGGGTTTGGGGGAACAACCGGGCCGACCGGGGCCCACGGCAGCCTCCGAACGGGCCGAAATAGTGTGGTTGAGCTGCCGTTTTGGCAGGTGAAACTGCGAGACGGTAACCTCTTTAAGGCCCACGGGGCAGACGGTCGTAACCGACAGTTCGAAACCGAGGGTCAGGCCCCCTTAGCTCAGTCGGCAGAGCGTTTCCATGGTAAGGAAAAGGTCAACGGTTCGATTCCGTTAGGGGGCTCGGTGGACATATGGCGAGCGGAGCGACGGAAGTAATAATCCGCCGCTGCGCCGCCTGTGTCTGTCGGGGCGGTGTAGCTCAGCTGGTTAGAGCGCACGACTCATAATCGTGAGGTCGGGAGATCGAGCCTCCCCACCGCTACCAGCACAACAGAGATTCGAAGCGAAAGAGGCGAAGACGTGGCGTCGAGTACCGACGTACGGCCGAAGATCACCTTGGCCTGCGAGGTGTGCAAGCACCGTAACTACATCACCAAGAAGAACCGTCGCAACGACCCGGATCGTCTTGAGATCAAGAAGTTCTGCCCGAACTGCGGTACGCACCAGCCGCACAAAGAGTCGCGTTAGCCACTCACCGTGGGTCTGGCGGACATTGTCGGTTTCCACTACCGGCATCCCGAGAGCTATGAGGTCGGGCGCGAGAAGATCCGTGAGCACGCGATTGCCGTTCAGAACGTCGACGCGTCCTTTCACACGGAGTCGGCCGCGGCCGAGCTCGGTCACGACGCGCTGCTGGCACCGCTGACGTTCATCAGCATCTTCGGTTACCAGGCGCAGCTCGCGATGTTCGGCGCCGCTGGCATCTCCGTCTCGGACGCCCAGATCGTCCATGTGGATCAGTCGCTGAAGTTTCTGCAACCCATCAAGGCCGGCGACACGCTGTACTGCGACGTGTACGTCGACTCCTTCCGGCGGGCGCACGGCACCGACATTGTCGTGAACAAGAACATCATCACGAACGACCGTGGTGAGGTCGTGCAGGTGGCCTACACGACCTTGGCTGGTCGCTCGGGTGACGAGGACGGACAGGGAGGATTCTCAGATGGCACTTCGTGAGTTCAGTTCGGTAAAGGTCGGCGACGAGCTGCCCGAGACGACCATCAAGCTGACCCGTCAGGACCTGGTCAACTACGCCGGTGTCTCCGGCGACCTGAACCCCATCCACTGGGACGACGAGATCGCCAAGCAGGTCGGTCTGGACACCGCCATCGCCCACGGCATGCTGACCATGGGTCTCGGCGGCGGCTTCATCACCAACTGGGTCGGTGACCCGGGTGCCGTCACTGAGTACAACGTCCGCTTCACCTCGGTGGTCCCGGTTCCCAACGACGGCATCGGCGCCGAGCTGGTCTTCACCGGCCGCGTGAAGTCGGTCGACGAGGAATCCAAGTCGGTCACCATCGCGCTTTCTGCCACCACCGGCGGCAAGAAGATCTTCGGCCGCGCCGTCGCAACCGCGAAGTTGGCGTAGTCATGCCCTTGAACCCCGACATCCTCGGGATGGTCCACAAGTACCCCCAGGTGTTCACCGTGGGGCGCGAGCAGGTCCGGCAGTACGCCAAGGCCGTCAAGTCGGATCACCCCGTTTCGATGGACGAAGCCGCCGCGGCCGAGCTGGGCCACGACGCCCTGGTCGCCGGGCCGACGTTCGTGTCGATCGTCGCGCTGCTGGTCCAGCAGGACTTCTTCCGTGTCGTCGATGTCGGCATGGAGACCATGCAGATCATCCAGGTCGACCAGAAATTCGTGTACCACCGCCCGATCAAGGTCGGTGACCGGTTGCACGCGACCGTCGAGATCGTCTCCGTCGAGCACCGGTTCGGCGCCGACATCGTGATGACCCGCAACACCCTCACCGATGACGACGGTGGCGTCATCATGGAAGCCTTCACCACGCTGATGGGTCACGAGGGCGACAACTCGGTGTCGGTGCGCTACGACCGCGAAACGGGCCAGGTTTTGCGTTCGGCCGCCGGAGCGGATTAGTAACTCAGACTGGGGCCGTTGTACACTCGGTCCTCGGGGATCCACCCTTTTCAGCGCGCTGTCCGTCGGTTACACATCGACCGATCGGGGAGCGCGCGAATTGTGTGAGGACCCAACCGGAAGCGCCGACTGCGTCGGTGCTGAAGGGGCGTAGCTCAATTGGCAGAGCAGCGGTCTCCAAAACCGCAGGTTGCAGGTTCAAGTCCTGTCGCCCCTGCTCAACTGAATACCGATGTGGACACTGGAAATGTGACCACCTGGAACAGACGAAAGGCATGCGGTGAGCGACGAGCGCGATAGTGCCGGCTCCGCAGGCGCCGGTACTGATGCGGGCACCGACGCGGGCGAAAGCGAGTCGCAGGGCCAGACCGCAGTTGTGACGCGCCCCGCGCGTCCGACCGGAAAGCGGGCCCGGCGGGCCGTCGAGGTCGACGAGTCCGAAGCGGACATCGAGACCGGCGATGCGGACTCCGACGCCGAGGACAGCGCGGCCGACGCCGGCAAGAAGTCCAAGCCGAAGAAGGCTGAAAAGTCCAAGAAGACGGGCCCCACTCGGAACCCGTTCGTGTTCGTCTGGAACTACCTCAAGCAGGTCGTCGCCGAGCTGCGCAAGGTCATCTGGCCGAACCGCAAGCAGATGGTCGCCTACACGACCGTTGTGCTGGTGTTCCTAGTCTTCATGGTGGCGCTGATCGGTGGGGTCGATTTCGGTCTCGCCAAGCTCGTCATGTGGGTGTTCGGCTGACGCCGAGCGCCCGCCGGGACGAGCTCAAGAACGTAAGAGAGGACTGACTACCGTGACTTTCGATGGCGAGACACCTTCGGACGAGTCCGACGTGACCGCCGAGGCAGTCGAGTCGGTGGAGACCTTCGAAGAAGCTGCCGAGACCGTGGACGCTTCCGATTCTTCGGACAACGACACTGCCGACGCCGCTGACGCACCCGAGGCGACCGACGTCGTCGTCGACGAGACCGTGGAAGCCGCCGCCGAGGAGCCCGAGGACGAGGATCCCGCGGTCGCGCTGAAGAAGCAGCTGCGCCGTCAGGCAGGCGAGTGGTACGTCATCCACTCGTACGCCGGTTACGAGAACAAGGTGAAGGCCAACCTCGAGACCCGCGTGCAGAACCTGGACGTCGGCGACTACATCTTCCAGGTCGAGGTACCGACCGAAGAGGTCACCGAGATCAAGAACGGCCAGCGCAAGCAGGTCAACCGCAAGGTGCTGCCGGGCTACATCCTGGTCCGCATGGACCTGAACGACGAGTCGTGGGGCGCCGTGCGCAACACCCCGGGTGTGACCGGGTTCGTCGGCGCGACCTCGAAGCCGTCGGCGCTGTCGCTCGACGACGTCGTGAAGTTCCTGCTGCCGCAGGGCGCCGCGAAGAAGCCCGCCAAGGCGACCGCGGCCGCCGCCGCGTCGGGTGCCGACAGCGAAGCCACCTTGGCGCGTCCGGAAATCCTGGTCGACTTCGAGGTCGGCGAGTCGGTCACCGTCATGGACGGCCCGTTCGCCACGCTGCCCGCGTCGATCAGCGAGGTCAACGCCGAACAGCAGAAGCTCAAGGTGCTGGTGTCCATCTTCGGACGCGAGACACCGGTCGAATTGACCTTCACGCAGGTCAGCAAGATTTAATCGCGAGCCTCGGCTCTCGGTTAGCAGGAACGTAGTCGCGCCGCGACTACCTAGAAAGGAACACCACACCAATGGCCCCGAAGAAGAAGAAGGTCGTCGGGCTGATCAAGCTTCAGATCCAGGCCGGCGCGGCCAACCCCGCCCCGCCCGTGGGTCCGGCGCTCGGCCAGCACGGCGTCAACATCATGGAGTTCTGCAAGGCGTACAACGCCGCGACAGAAAGCCAGCGCGGAAACGTCATCCCCGTCGAGATCAGCGTCTACGAGGACCGTACGTTCACGTTCGTCCTGAAGACCCCGCCGGCCGCCCGGCTGCTGCTCAAGGCTGCGGGTATCCAGAAGGGTTCGTCCGAGCCGCACAAGACCAAGGTCGCCAAGATCAGCTGGGACCAGGTCCGCGAGATCGCCGAGACCAAGAAGGAAGATCTCAACGCGAACGACATCGACGCCGCTGCCAAGATCATCGCCGGCACCGCGCGCTCGATGGGCATCACCGTCGAGTAGTTCGACCCGTACACGTCGAATACTCGACCTAAGCAATACGTGGAAGAGCCCGCTTCGGCTCGCTAACCACAACCTCTGAACTGGAGATTCACATGAGCAAGAACAGCAAGGCATACCGCGAAGCTGCCGAGAAGGTGGACCGCGACAACCTGTACACCCCGCTCCAGGCCGTCAAGCTGGCCAAGGAGACGTCCTCGAAGAAGCAGGATGCGACCGTCGAGGTTGCGATCCGGCTGGGTGTCGATCCTCGTAAGGCAGACCAGATGGTGCGTGGCACCGTCAACCTGCCGCACGGCACCGGTAAGACCGCCCGCGTAGTGGTGTTCGCGGTTGGTGAGAAGGCCGAGGCCGCTGCGGCCGCCGGCGCCGATGCCGTCGGTAGCGATGACCTGATCGAGCGTATCCAGGGTGGGTGGACCGACTTCGACGCCGCGATCGCGACGCCGGACCAGATGGCCAAGGTCGGTAAGATCGCCCGCGTCCTCGGCCCGCGTGGTCTGATGCCGAACCCGAAGACCGGCACGGTCACCCCGGACGTGGCCAAGGCCGTGTCCGACATCAAGGGCGGCAAGATCAACTTCCGCGTCGACAAGCAGGCCAACCTGCACCTGATCATCGGCAAGGCGTCGTTCGACGAGGTCAAGCTGGCCGAGAACTACGGTGCCGCGCTGGACGAGGTGCTGCGCGCCAAGCCGTCGTCGTCGAAGGGCCGTTACCTGAAGAAGGTCACCGTCTCGACGACCACCGGCCCGGGCATCCCGGTCGACCCGGCCGTCACCCGGAACTTCACCGAAGAGGCCTAGGCCGAATCCGCTTTCACAACGGACCCCCGCACGACTTCGGTCGTGCGGGGGTCCGTTTGTCTCAGACGTACCAGTGGATGGTGTGCAGTCCGCGGTACACGCGCCCGAAGAACTGCGTGTGCCGTCGGCGGAAGGTGTCGATGGCCGATGACGGCACACCTACGCCGGCGGCCGCCCGCAGCACGATCTGATCCCGAACTCCCATGTGCGCCTTCTCGATCAGCCGGATCACCGCATCCGCGGTGAAGTGGATACGGTCCACTGCGCGCCAGAGCCCGGGAAGCGGGGCCGGGCGTTGTTGCATCCAGCCGGTGATGCGTTGGCGAAAGACCGGTTGGGGCATGGAGATTCCGTTCTGTTCAGTCGGTTGCGGAGCGGGTATCGCCGCGGTCATGCCGCCGTGCTGTGGTCGGTCGGCAGCGACGCGGCAGCGGCGTCGACGAATGCGCGGAGGGCGCGTCCCATGTCGGTTATCGCGGCCCGGGCATCGGGCAGGATGTCGGCCCCGGCGTGGAAGACGTGCAACGCGCGATCCCAGATCTGCACGGTGCAGGGCACGGTCGCCTCTCGGCAGCACTGGGCCAGTTGTTCGGCGTCGGCCAGGAAAACCTCGGTCGAGCCCACCTGGATGAAAACCGGTGGTAGCCCGGTGAAGTCGTGATTCACCGGCGACCATCGCGGATCCAGATCGCCGCCGGCCGCGAAACCGATCGACGCCGGGACCGACAGCGCGAAGGCCGACAGCACGGCGTCCGTCCGATCGTTGGCGTGGGCCAGCCTGCGTGCCGGGTCGAGATCGGCCCACGGCGCGATGGCGCCGATACCGCCGGGCATCGGCAGTCCGCGCTCACGTGCGGCCAGCGCGGCGGCGAAGGTCAGGCCGCCGCCCGCGGAATCGCCTGCGAACACGATCTTTTCGGGTGCAAAGCCCCGTTCGAGCAGGTACTCGTAGGCGTGGAGCGCGTCGGCGACGGTGTCCGTGATGTGGGCTGCCGGCAGCTGCCGGTAGTCGACGTTGAGCAGCGGGATGCCCGCGGCGCGGGTGACGCGGCCGGCGATCCGGCGATGACTGTGCAGTCCACCAGCCACAAAACCACCGCCGTGGAAGTAGAGGATCGCACCGCCGGTGACCTCATCGGGGCCCGCGATCGTCTTGTGCCACAGCCATTCCGCGCGGAATCCGGCGAAGCGCAGCGCGCGGCGGCGGGTGCCGCGCGGCGCCCGCAGCGGGACGGTGACCAGCTCGGCGAGGTTGGCGATGCGGAACGCGGGAGTGCCGCGCAAGGGACCGCGGTAACCCAACATCGCAATCGCGTCGAGCGCAGGGCGAATTGTTCTGCGGCCCAACGCATCGGCGATCCGCAACGCCACGCTCGCTCGGCTGGGCAATTCGATGGTGACGGAGTCGACGACGCTCATGCCCGGACTTCCTCGATCGTGGCCGGGATTTCGTAGCGGTAGTCGTCGAGCGGGAATTTGCGGTTGCCGCGGCTCGCCTCGAAGAACCCGGAGGGCCGGATGTAGGTGGTGTCGCCCTGCGAATTGCGGTAGTAGGTCGGCACATGCCCGTTGAGGTCGGCCAGGTAATAGCGCAACAGCTCGGCACGTTGGTAGGTCGCGCGGTGGTAGGCGTCGGCGGCTTCGCGACGGACCTCGCAGACCTGCGCCTCGCGCCGGCGCGTCTCGGTGATGGCGCGGATGGCATGATCTGCGGTCATTTCCACAAAGGCGTGCCAGCCCGACCCGGTCCACGAGTACGGGCCGCACAGCGTCCACCGGTTGGGCAACCCGGGCACCGAGACGCTCTCGTACGCCTGCAGCCCTTCCTCGTTGTAGAACTTGGCGAGGTCGAAACCGGCCCGGCCCACGACGGTTCCCGGGCGATACGTCTCCGGGTCGGAGAACACCTCGTAGCCGGTGGCCAGGATCAGCACATCCAGCTTGTGGAGCATTCCGTCGCGGGTCCGGACGCCGGTCGGCGTGATCTTCTCGATGGGATCGGTCACCAGCGATACGTTGGCGCGGTTGTAGGCCTGCAGGTATCCGTTGGACATCGTCGGCCGTTTGGCGAGCAGACCGAAGTTCGGCGTCAGCTTCGCACTGGTCTCCGGGTCGTGCACCGTTC
This sequence comes from Mycobacterium sp. 360MFTsu5.1, assembly GCF_000383495.1. Taxonomy (NCBI): domain Bacteria; kingdom Bacillati; phylum Actinomycetota; class Actinomycetes; order Mycobacteriales; family Mycobacteriaceae; genus Mycobacterium; species Mycobacterium sp. 360MFTsu5.1. The sequence continues at coordinate 252,671 of NZ_KB911466.1, forward strand.
TGGCCACGAATCTGCGGTAGCCGCGGATACACAGTGCGTCGGCTCTGTCCAGCGTCGAACGCGAGGTCCGCAGTGCGCCACGGAGAATCAGGTCGACCACGACCAGCACGCCGCCGTGGATCGTGGCCTGCACACCGGGGATCGCCAGCAGCTTCTTCATCGCCGCGGGTACGCGGAAGTCCGGCTTGGGAATGGACCAGACCGGGGTGCGCTGGAACACCGTCAGATGGCCGACCTCCGGTGCGATCGCCGGAATGATCTGCACCGCACTGGCTCCCGTGCCGATGATGCCGACGGCCTTACCGGTCATGTCGTAGTCGTGGTCCCAGTCCGTCGGCCGCTGTACCTTGCCTTTGAAGGATTTAGCACCGGCGATCCCGACGTCCTCCTTGGGCCGGACGAACGCGCCCACCGCGCTGATCAGGAACCGCGCGGTGACGACGGAGCCGTCGGCGGCATGCAGCTTCCAGAAGCAGCCAGCGTCGTCCCACTCCTCCCGCTCGATGTCGGTGTTGAACCGGATACGGTCGTACAGCCCGTATTTTCGGGCGACATCGACGTGGTACTGCTTGACCTCCGCGCCTTTGGCGAAGAAACGCTCCCAGTTGGCGTTGCGGGCGAACGAGTACTGATACGCGATGGTCGGGATGTCCACGCCGAGACCGGGGTAGTGGTTCTCGTGCCAGCTGCCGCCCACATCGTCGGCGCGCTCGAGGATGACGAAGTCGTCGATGCCGGCCGTGCGGAGCTTGACCCCCGCGGCAATGCCGCCGGGCCCGGCGCCGATGACGGCAACCTCGAATTGTGGCGTCGTACTCATGCGCTCACACCCTCGGGCACGTGCACCGTGTTGCGGGTGAACCGGTAGTCCGACAGCGGGAAATGCTGGTTCGCCCACCGCATCTCCAGAACAGTGGTCGGGCGGAACGCCGCGGCGTCACCGTGATGATTGAGGTAGTAGGTGTTGGAGCCGCCGCACGCCGAGGTCATCAGCGGAGTCCCGGCGACGCGCTTCTGCATGTCCGCGAAGAAGCGGTCGTGCGGCTCCTGCTTGACCTCCACACGGGTGGCTCCACGCTGCCGCGCCTCGGTGATCACGCGCACGGCGTGGTCCCCGGTCGACTCGATCAACACCAGATACGAGCCCGGTGCATAGGCGTACGGCCCGATGACGAGGAAGGCGTTGGGGAACTTCGGCGCCGAGACGCCCTGGTACGCCTGGTAGCGGTTGGCTTCCCAGAACTCGTTGAGATCGATGCCGCCGCGGCCCAGGGTCGGGAACGGCGGCGTGCTGCCCTTGGCCATGACCTTGAATCCGGTGGCGCACACCAACACATCGATGTCGTGCGCGGCGCCGCCCTCGGTCACCACCGCGTCCGGGATGACCTTTTCGATAGGGTCGGTCACCAGATCGACGTGCGGCAGGTTGTAGGTCTTGAAGTACTCGTTGTGCATCGATGGCCGCTTGCAGCCCAGCAGGTACTTCGGGGTGAGCTTCTCCCGCGTCACCGGATCCTTGACCTGCGTGCGCATCCAGAGTTTCAGCGCGGCTTCCGCACCGCGGATGAGCGGCTTCATACGCCGCCCGTGCAGCATGCCGGCGCCGACACCGACTTCGACACCCACCATGCCGATCGCGCGCAACGGCGCGCGCAGTATCGGGGTGCCCAGCACCGCCCTGGTGACCGGGCCGGTGTGCCAATCCGGCTTGGGCGCGACCCAGATCGGGGTGCGCTGGAACACCGTGAGGTGGGCGGCGACTTTGGCGACCTCCGGAATCAGTTGCAGCGCACTGGCACCCGTGCCGATGACGCCGACCCGCTTACCGCGCAGATCGACGCTGTGATCCCAGGCGGCGGTGTGCAGCACCGTCCCGCCGAAGCTGTCGATGCCCGCGATATCCGGGAGGTTCGGTACCTCGAGGCCGCCGATGCCCGCGATGATGAACCGGGCCGTCACCTCGCCGGTGTCGGTACTGACGTGCCAGATGTCGTTCGCCTCGTCGAACCGGCAGCCGGTGACCGTGGTGTTCAGGCGCAGCTTGGGCCGCAGCCCGTGGGCATCCACGACCTCCTCGGCGTACGCCTGAATTTCGTGACCCGGTGCGAAAAGCCGCGACCAGTCGCCCTTTTGGTGATAGCTGAACTGATAGATGAACGACGGAATGTCGACCGCGACGCCGGGGTAGTGGTTGGCGTTCCACGTCCCGCCCACCTTGTCCCATTTGTCGAGGATGACGAAGTTCTCGATGCCGGCCTGCCGGAGCCGGACGCCGGCGTTGATGCCGCCGAAGCCCGCACCGATGACGACGACCTCGAACTCGGGGGTCTCGCTGGATGTCATTGTCATATCTCCTATTTCCCGGTCAGCCGGGCGAGTGCCTTACCGACGACCGGGATCACGGATTCGATGCGGTCGAACGACGCGCGCGCGAGAATTTCGCGCGTGAGGCTGGGGGAGAGCCGGAACAGCCCGTACAGCAGCCAGGCTTCCGGTGCGACCGGCACGATCGCCGAATTCCACCGCACGGCCCGTTCGATCGCCCGGGCCACCTTCTGCGGTGAGGTGTAGGCGTATCGCTGCATACCGCCCGCGCTCTCACGCCACGCCGCCTGCTGCGCCGCGGTGAGCCCGGCCCGTTCACCGTTGGCGAGCAGGTTGGTGCGGATCGCGCCCGGGCAGATCGCGGTGACGCCGATCCCTTTGCCGCGCAACTCCACCCGGAGCGACTGAGAGGCCATCAGGACCGCCGACTTCGCGACGCCGTATGCCGGCTCGAGCCTGGACGGGAAGTACGCGGCCGCCGACGACAGATTCACGATGTGGCCGCGAATCCCGTCGTCGATCATCTGTTGCGCGAAGACCCGCGATCCGTAGATGACGCTCATCAGGTTGATGTCGATCTCGCGCTGCCATTGCGCGGCGCTCATCTCGACGAACCCGCCGAGGTCCATGACGCCCGCGTTGTTGATCAGCACGTGGGGCGCGCCGAAGTGGGCAAACATCCACTCGCCGAAGGCCTCCCACTCGTCTTCGGCGGCCACGTCCAGCCGGTAGGCGACGGCTTGGCCGCCCGCGCCGACGATCTGCTCGACCGTTTCCTTCGCGGCCGGCATGTCGATGTCGGCGACGACCACCCGACCGCCCTTGGCGGCGAACAGCTTTGCCGTCTCGCGACCGATGCCGGCCCCCGCGCCGGTGACGATGACGTTCTTCATCGCTTACCTCCGAAGATCTTGCCGGACAGGGCCACTGCTTTGTCGGCGATCGACATCGTGAACAGTCCCAAGAATCCGCGCGCCGCACTCGGTGACAGCCGGTACAGATACCAGCCGGCCCAGGCCTCGATGCCAACAGGGACGGTCGAGAGGTTCCAGCGCACGGCGCGTTCGATCGCGCCGGCCACTCGGTCGGGGGACCGGCCGATGTAACGGTGACCGGCGGCGAGTTTCGCCGCCCAGTCCGAACTGTCGCTGTCGTCGACTCCGCCGCGAGTCCCATTGGCGGCCAGGCTGGTTCGGATCAACCCAGGACAGATCGCGCTGACGCCGATGCCCTTGTCGCCGAACTCCGCGCGTAGCGCCTGGGTGCCGAACCACGCACCGGCCTTGGCGACGACGTACGAGGGGGCGATGGGCGTCGGCATGAAGGCGCCGACCGAACACACGTTGACGATGTGGCCGCGCACGCCCGCGTCGGTCATGCGCTGCACGAACAACCGCGATCCCACCAGCGGGCTCATCATGTTGATCTGGATCATCCGCCGCCAGTCCGCATTGGACTGCTCCAGGAACCCGCCTCCGATGAGGATGCCGGCGTTGTTGACGACGACATCGGGCACGCCGTGTTCGGCGCACACCCGGTCGGTGAAGTCCTCCCAGTCGGTGAGGTCGGCGACGTCGAGTCGCCGGAACACCGCGCGGCCGCCTGCATCCTGGATGAGGTCGACCGTTTCCTTGCCGGTCTGCTCGTTGATGTCGGCCACCACGACCTCGGAGCCGTTGCGGGCGAACCGCAAGGCCGTCGCACGTCCGATGCCGCTGCCGGCGCCCGTCACCACTGTCACCGCCATGGTCGACAGCCTTCGGCGGTGCTGGTCGTGCGGTGTGTATCGGTCATTTCGACTCCTTGGGTCGATCGCAATGAAAAGAATTGAGCGGTAATCAATTTCGCGGGGCGGGACGCGTCGCCGGGCCTGCGTCGTGCTCATCGCGGGCATGGGCATGGCGCCGCCGTCTGGCTGTCCGCCGTGGAGCCGATGTCACATTTCGGATAGTAGCCCTATTCGGATATTGGGGCAATATCAAATTTCCGGCGGGCCGACGCGGTAGTCTGGCCTCTCGTCGGCGATGGTTGGCGGACCTGCGGAGGACACTGTGGCGGCTCGGAAAGTGTTGACACGCGCGGAGAGTCAGGCACAAACGCGCCAGGATGTGCTCGACTCGGAGGCGCGGCTGTTCTATGCGAACGGGTATCACGGCACCTCCATCGCAGCCATCGCGGCCGACGCCGGCCGCACCATCGGTGCCGTCTACGGCAACTTCGCGGGCAAAGAGGCGCTCTGCCTCGAAGTCCTCCGCACGAGGTACCTCGCGGAAACCACCAAGCTGCTGGAAATGCTTGTCGGCGAGTCGGATTCGGTGGATGACAGGTTCGGGGTGCTGGCGATCTGGTGGTCGCGGTTGTCGTCGGACATCCCGCTCACGGTGCTCGGCTCGGAGTACCTGTTGAGCACTTTGGGGGACCCCGAGCAGACTGCCGGGACCATGGAAACCATCAATCGGTTCCGGGAGTCGGTCCGGGTGATGATCGAGGACCTGATACCCGAGGGCGTCGATCCCGCCGACCCGCGGTTGGATCAGGCGATCGACGCCATCGTGGCGACCGGAAGCGGATTGGCGATATCGCAGGCCATCGGGATGGCCGACGCCGACCAGAGTGCGGCGCTGTTGGTGACCACGCTGCGGATGTGGATGGACCGGTTGGCCACACCGCAGGCGGCAGATGATCGGCCCGACAAGTCCGCGCCGACGAAGAATCGGCGGGCCGGTGCCAAGAACACCAGAAAGCCGGTGTCGCCCGTGCGCTGAGCCCGCCGACCGCCTTGGCGCGCCGCGACTTCCGGTGATCCCGTGGTTGTCCGGTGCCGGGATCTGGCAACCTCGACACATGTTCGTGCGAACACTCGTCGCCTTGGGCGCGCTGTTGTCGGTCGGGAATTTCGGGCCGGACCTCGGCGCGGCCTCGGCAGCACCACAGCCCGCCCCGCCGCCGGTGTCACCGCAGGCCGCCGCGGCCGGACTGATCGACGTCCGGACCGTCGTCCCCGACGCGGTGATCGACCTGCGCTACGCCACCCAGAACAACTTCGTCGGCGTCGCGCTGTATCCGGCCGATGCCCGGTGCCTGATCCACGAGTCCATGGCGCCGGGGCTGGCCACCGCCGCCCGGATTCTGCGCGCGCACGGCGAGGTGCTGACGTTCTGGGACTGCTACCGCCCGCATGACGTGCAGGTGCGGATGTTCCAGGCCGTGCCGGACCCGAACTGGGTCGCCAAACCCAGCCAGTTCGCGCGCAGCCACGAGTCCGGCCTGTCGGTGGACGTGACGATCACCGGCGTCGACATGGGTACCGATTTCGACGATTTCACGCCGCGCGCGACGGCCTACGCGACCGCGGGAGTCACCCCAGCGCAGCAGGCCAACCGCGCGCGGCTGCGCGACGCCATGGTCGCCGGCGGGCTGACCGTCTACCCGGGGGAGTGGTGGCACTTCAACGGGCCGGGCGCATCGGAGCCGCGCCCGATCCTCGACGTGCCGGTGAACTGAGTCAGCCGGCGACCAACTGCGCCAGTAGGGCCCGGTGGTCGGAACCGGGCACCTGCAGCGTCCGCAGCGAGGTGGCCACGTACCCGCGCGTCAGGATGTGGTCGACGGCGAAAACCGGTGGCGCGACGATGTCGGACGGATGCGTGCGCACCACGCCGGCACCGGCCTGCGCGCCGGCGTCCTGATAGCCCTGCCGCAGCAGCCGGCGGAACTCGCGCATGTCCGGCGTCGCGTTGAGGTCGCCGGCCAGCAGCACCGGGCCGGTGCTTGCCCGGGCCGCCGTCAGCAACGTGCCGGCCAGTCGCGCGAGGTCGTCGCGCCAGCCCTGTAGCGGGTCGGGCCAGGGCGCGGACAGGTGGACGGTCAGCACCCGGGTGGGGGCCGGCGCCTCGGGCAGGTGGACGTCGGCGGCCAGCATTCCCAGCCAGAATCCGTCGTCGATGCGGACGTCACTGATCGGGTGGCGGCTCCACAGACCGACGCCACCGGGCTCGTCCATCTCGCGCAGCGCCCGGTGCGGGAACAGCCGGTCCAGCCCCGCGGCCTCCAGCCGGGCCAACGCGGCGGGCGTGAGTTCTTGCAGCGCAACGACATCCGCGCCCTCCTCGGCGTACCGGACGACGGCTTCGGCGTCGGCCCGTCCGTAGCGCAGATTGGCCGACAGGAACCGCAGTGCGGGGCCCGCCGGCGCCTGCGCACGTCGGAACAGGGGCAGTTGTACGACGGCCGCGGCGACGGTGGTCGCAACCGCGGCCGCTGTCAGCGGCCAGCTTCCCGCGACACCGAACAGGACGGCGGCAACCGGGGCGCCGATGAGCGCATAGGGGGCGCCGGCGGCCAGCGCCAACAACGTCCGGTTGACGATCGGAATCCACCGCACCGCGAGTCCGGCCACGGCTGCGCACAGCGAGATGGCGCCGGCGTACGTCAGAACTGAATGCCACGTCGCGATGATCTGTCTCCGCTCTTCTCGTATCGGCCGCGCCGGCTCGCGTCGAGCTGTTCCGAAAAATGTACCGGACGTATGTTCTGCTTCGTATCGGTGACTTTGGCAACGGTAATTCGTATTTGCTGTGACATGTAATTACGTGTGCTATACAATGCGTCATTGTCGATTTATTGGAAAATTCTGTCAGGAGTCTATCAGCGGGCTGTGAATGGAGAATAGCTTTCCACCTGGTTATTGACCATAGGTATGTTTATGTCTCTGACGGTTCTGCAGATTTGTTGCCGCCAATGGCGGTAATGTCTCCGCCATTCATTGACGGCCTAGCGACAATTCGCTGGCCTGTCGTTCGGGGTGAGGAGGCTGGCATGTATTGGTCGCTGCGCGGATTGGTCCGTGCCTGTGCGCTTCGCGGCATTATCGCGATACTCCCGATCGCGCTGATCTGCGCGTACGCGCCGCCGTCGAGCGGGCCGTCGAATCTGACCGCCCAGATCGAGAACACCGCGGAAATCGTGTCGTCGCCGTCGACCATCGGGATCGCGGACTCAGGGTTGTACGGGCAGACCCAGGCGCAGATCGACCAGACACTCGACACCCTGCAGTCCATCGGGGTTCAGGACATTCGGGTCTTCGTGCCGTGGATTTTCGTCGAACCTGCGCAGGGCACCTACAACTGGTCCTACATGGACATGGTCATGCAGGCCGCGGCGGACCGGAACATGGGCGTCATGGTGGAGATCGCCAGCACGCCGACATGGGCGGGCTCCTCGACGTCCATCACGGGTGCCGGCACACCGGACCCCGCCACGTACGCGTCATTCGCGACCGAGGTGGCCAAGCGGTACGGCTCGATCATCTCGGCATACGAGATCTGGAACGAGCCGAACTACGTGCTGTCCTCGGACCCCATCGACGCAACCGCCTATGCGGCGCTGCTCAAGGCGGCCTACCCGGCGATCAAGGCGGTCGACCCGACCGCCACCGTGGTCGCCGGTGCGCTCGGCAGCGTCATCAGCTTCGGCAGCATCACGCTGGATCCGGTGACGTTCGTCAAGGAGATGCTGGCTGCCGGCGCCTCCGGCTACTTCGACGCGTTGTCGTTCCATCCGTATCAGGAGTCGCTGCCCTTCTCGTCGGGCTCCGGCGTCGCGAATTCCCCACTGACACAACTGAATGCGATCTATCAGCTCCTGCAGCAGTACGGCGACGGCAACCTCAAGATCTGGATCAGCGAGTTCGGCGCATCGACCAACGACGTCAGCGAGCAGACCCAGGCCGACCTGATCAAGAATCTGCTCGACACTTGGCAGACCCTCGCCTATGCCGGGCCGGTGTTCATCTACACGGCGCAGGACGGCGTCGCCGGTGCCGATGGGTTCGGCATCTACAACGCCGACTGGACGCCGAAGCTGGCCGTCGCCGTCATCGAAGCGGCGATCAAGGAGTACGCCAGCAGTGCGGCCGGCGGCGTCGGCTCGACGGTCGGTGGCATCGTCTCCGGGGTCACGGCGATCGCCCAGTCATTGGCGAGCCTGCTGAATTCGATCAGTCTGGCGATCCAGGGCGAGTTCCAGCAGTTGGGCAAGGCCATCAACGCCTGGGTCACGGCGGTCAGCTCGCACCTCAGCGGAGTCTTGCCGACCGCCACGCCGTTGGCTGCGAAGGCATCCGCCACTGCAACCGCTGCCACGGCGTCCGTTGCGACGACGGCCGCGGCCGCGGAATCCGGGACGACCGAATCCACGGAAACCGCATCGACGGCAACCAAGGTGAAGAAGCGCGCCAAGGGGACCGGCGCGGACGCCGCGTCGACGGCGTCCGACAGCACGGCGGCGTCGGATGCCGCGGCGGGCAAGACGTCGGATACCAAGGCGGAGGGCAAGGCCTCGGACACCGACGCGGACGGCAAGACGTCGGACACCACTGCGGCGGCGGACTCGTCCGGCAAGACGTCGGGCAAGCCCCGCAAGGATGACGGATCGACCTCGCACCCGAAGGACACGGGCGGCAAGACCGCCAAGTCGGACCAGGCCGCCAAGTCGGACCCGGCCGCCAAGTCGGACAAGTCAGACCAGGCCGCCAAGTTGGACAAGCCGGACAAGTCAGGCACCGCGGCGTCCGACGGGACCCCGCCCGTCGTCGAGAAGCGCTCGCACCGTCACAGTGACGCAGGTGCGAAGTCGTCGTCCGACAACTGATCCCGAAACGAGTAGCGCCCCCGACCTCGGGTCGGGGGCGCTACTTGTCGAAGATGCCTACGCGGCTTCCTCTTCCTTGGTGTAGGTGACAAGGCTGACGTCGAGGCACTCGTCGAGGAAGTAGTACTGGCAACCGGTCAGATACTTCATGTAGCGGTCGTAGTTCACCTGGCCGGAGATCGCGATCGCCTCGTCCTTATGGTGCTCGAGGTTGGCCGCCCAGACCCCGAGCGTCTTGATGTAGTGGTTACGCAGCGACAGCGGCTCCGGAACGTTGAAGCCGGCTTTTTCGCCATGATCGATCATCATCTGCGTGGTGGGCAGGCGACCGCCCGGGAAAATGTCTGTGGCCATGAACTTGATGAACCGCGCCATCTCGAACGACACCTTCTTGCCGCGGGCGGACATGTCGAACGGGTGGTAGCTCACACTGCTCTGGATGGTCATGCGGCCGTCGGCGGGCATGATCTCGTAGCAGTTCTTGAAGAAGTCGTCATAGCGCTCGAAGCCGAAGTGCTCGAAGGCCTCGATCGACACGATGCGATCCACCGGCTCGTGGAACTCTTCCCAGCCCTGCAGCAGCACCCGGTGCGAACGGTCCGACTCGGTGTTGCTCAGCAGTTCCGTGCAGAACGCCTGCTGGTTCTTGCTCAGCGTCAGGCCGATGACGTTGACGTCGTACTTCTCCATGGCGCGCTGCATCGTCAGGCCCCAGCCGCAGCCGATCTCGAGCAGCGTCATGCCGGGCTTGAGGTCCAGCCGTTCGAGATGCTGGTCGACGTTGGCGAGCTGCGCCTGTTCCATCGTGACGGTAGGTCCGGTGAAGTAGGCGCAGCTGTACTTGCGGGAGTTGTCCTGGAACAGCCCGAAGAAATCGTCAGACAGGTCGTAGTGGGCCTGGATGTCCTCGAAATGCGGCCGCATGTCCTTGGCCCCAGTCGAATCCTGAATCATCTTTAACACCTAACTTGACCTTCCTCACTCACTGGTGATGACGGTCACTAAATCACAATCGTGACCGCACAATACCTGGCCCCCAACCAATTCCTTGACGTTGGTGTAACGCGCCGTCACGGTCAGTCGAGACAGCAAACGTAACCGCCTTCAGGCCGGAAGCCGCGTTCATTCCCCCAGCGTGGCGGCGGCTGTGACCGGACTGATACGTCTATTGGATTTCGGCAAATGTGGTTGCCAGTTCACCGGCGATGTCGTCCCAGAGCGGCTCGGGCAGGTCGTGACCCATGCCGTCGAACAACACCAACCGAGCGCGCCGGATCGCTTTGGCCACTGCTCGACCACCGCTCGGTCGCATCAGTTTATCGGCCCGACCATGGATGACGACTGTCGGGACGGTGATCATCTCGTCGTAGTGCCGCAGGCTGCCGCTGCCCAGGATGGCCCCGAAGTGCCGGGCGACGCCGACGGGGTAGTACGAGCGGTCGTAGCTTTCGGCGGCGTCGGCCTGGGCCTGGTCGAGCGGCGTCGGGTAGCCGGGGCTGCCGATGATGCGGCCGACGTTGACGGCGTTGGCGATGACGCCGGCGCGCGACGTGTCCTGCGGCCGCGTCGTGATGGCCTTGAGTTGCTTCGGGCCGGGCGGCGGCAGCAGCGGCTGGTTGTTACTGGAGAAGATGACGCCGAGCGTCTTGGTCCGGTGCTGGTAGCGGGCCGCGAAGACCTGCGCGATCATGCCGCCCATCGACCCGCCGACGATGTGTGCCTGCTCGATCTCCAGGTGATCCAGCAGCGCCGCGGCGTCGTCGGCCATGTCCTCCAGCGTGTAGACCGCCTCGCTGCGCAGACCGGCGTACGACCGCAGCATCCGGGGCAGCAGCGCGGAACCGGAGCGCCTGCCCTCGATCTTGGTCGACAGGCCCACGTCGCGGTTGTCGAACCGGATGACACGGTAACCCTTCTCGACGAGCTTGTCGCAGAACCCTTTTCGCCACAACAGCAGCTGCGCCCCGAGGCCCATGATGAGCAGCACCGCCGGATGGTCCGGATTGCCCATGTCCTCGTAGGCGATCTCCAGGTCGCCCGAGCGGGCGAATCCGGTCCGGACGTCGGTGTCGGTGTCTCGTTCGGGCTGCATGTCTACTCGTATCTCAGCTGGCGCTGTTCGATGGTCGGATTCGGGCTCGGCTTCCGGTTTACTCCGCGGATTGCCCGTCGGCGTTCTTGTGGTCGCGGCTGATGTCCACCATGAAGTTGGCGAAGTAGCCCTTCAGCTGCGGGTCGCTCATCATCTGCCACCGCGGCGCCAGCAGCTTCATGTACCGCTCGACGTAGAGGAACTGCTTGCCGATCAGGACCAGCTCGCGCGGCAGCTTGACGTCGTATGCGTCGGCGAGGGTGGACAGTTGCTTGCCGATCTCGGCGTACGACAGGTCGCCCAGCGACTTCATGGTCAGCGGCGTGGTGAATGCCTCCAGGTCCTTGGCCGCCTGGCCTTCCGGCTTGACCGTGCCGACGGCGCCCATCATGACGACGATCCGGCCGGCCGCGGCGTGGTCCTTCGAGACCAGCAGGGCGTACACGAGTTCGCGCAGCAGCCACCGGGTCCGCGGGTCGATGCGGCCCATGATGCCGAAGTCGAAGAAGACGATCTTGCCGTCCTTGTCGACGTGGAGGTTGCCGGCGTGCAGGTCGCCGTGGAACAGGCCGTGCTTGAGACCGCCCTCGAACACGCTGAACACCAGGGCTTTGACCAGCTCCTCGCCGTCGAACCCGGCCTTGCGGATGGCGGCGGCGTCGTCGATGCGGATGCCCTCGACGCGTTCCATGGTCAGTACGCGCTCGCTGGTCAGGTCCCAGTAGACCTGGGCCACCCGGATGTTCTGGCCCAGCGGCGAGGCGTGCATGTGCGCCACCCAGGCGTCCATGGACTGCGCCTCGAGCCGGAAGTCGAGTTCCTCGGCGAGGTTGTCGGCGAAGTCGGCGACCACGTCCTGCGCCGACAGCCGCTGGCCCAGCTTGGCCAGTTCGGCGATCTGCGCGCCGCGCTTGAGAATCTGCAGATCGGCGGCCACGCGGCGGCGGATGCCCGGGCGCTGGATCTTGACGACGACCTCTTCGCCGGAGTGCAGCGTCGCGTAGTGCACCTGGGCGATGGACGCGGAGGCGAAGGGCTCGTCGTCGAAGGTGGCGAAGAGGTCGGCAGGATCGCCACCGAGTTCTTCGCGCAGCAGCTTGTGGACCTGGCCCTTGTCGGCGGGCGGGACCCGGTCCAGCAGGCTGCGGAACTCGCGGCTCAGGGGCTCACCGAAAGCGCCGGGGCTGGACGCGATGATCTGGCCGAGTTTGACGTACGTCGGGCCCAGGTCGGAGAACGTTTTCGGGACCTGTTTGAGCACCTTGTGCTGCAAGCTGCCCTTGGAGAAGGCATTGCCGACGATCCGTACGCCGGTCCGGGCGAGCTGCCAGCCGGTGGCCCCGATGCGGGCGGCTTCGACGGGCAGCGGCACCCGGTCCAGCCTGGCACCTTCACGGTGCGGTGTCTTCCGCGGAGAACTCATTGGTGAAGTGTCTCAAAACCCCGGGTACCGCCAAAAAGGTGTGTCTCGCGTCACGCCGTTTTGCCGGCGCGGATCAGACGAAGACGCTCTCGATGTCGGCGCGGCTGCGCACCGGGTCACTGCCGGGCACGTACGCCGGGACGGTGTGCGGCGCCAGCTCGGGGTCGACGCCGCCTTGGACGCGGGCCTTGGCCTGACGGAATTCCGGGAACGGTCCGGCGGCGGTGTGCAGGCCGTTGATGACCGACCACACGACGGCGCGGCGGGCGGCACGCTCGACCGGGTTGGGATCGGTGTGCCCGAGCAACTGCTTGGCCCATTTCGGCATGGTGTCCCGCACGGCCCAGTCGACGGCGCTCTGCGGCATCGGCAGGTTCGGGCCGGTGGCCATGGCAGCGCCGTGCGTCAGTGCCAGCTTGGGCAGATAGGACTTCAGGCAGTCCAGGGTCTCGGCCTTGGTGGTGGGCAGGTCGGTACCGCCGAGGGCGTGCCCGACGCGGATGAACTCGCCGTAGTAGCGGTCAAGTTTCTTGCCGCGCAACGGATTCGGGTGGTACAGCTCGTGCGCGGTGGCCAGGCCCCACACGACCGTCGCGTAGTTCCAGCGCAGCCAGTCGGGGTCGTCGGCGTCGTAGGCCGCGCCGTCCGGGCGGACGCCCTTGATGGTGTGGTGCATGGCGCGCACGGTCCGGGCCAGGTTCTCGGCGGTCTCGGTGCTGCCGTACGCGGTGCCGATGAAGAACGCGATGGAGTGGCCCAGCCGGACAGCTGCGCCCTTGGGGTCGACGACCGGAATGGCCTCACCGTTCTCGTCGCGCTTGACGAGGCGCGAGTGGTGCATGCCCATCCAGTAGATGGACGGGTCGAGGCGCTCGATGAACGCGGCGCACTGCAGGCCGAAGACCAGAGCCTCGGTGTGCGAGTGCACATGCCAGACGGCGCTGCCGGGGCCGAACCAGCCCGGGTCTCCCGCGGGACCCGCGAACTCCATGCCACGGAAATAGTTCCGCCGGATGGTCTGGTCGAACCGGTGCTGAAGCTGGTGCTCGATGAACTGGTGCGGCAGGTACACGTCAACCCTTTCTGGTCACGGTCGTAACCAGAATAGTATTTGGTGACGGGTGTGACCAGACCTAGGCTGTAGGAATGTCGACACCGACCAGATGGGCGGGGATTCCGCTCGATGACCGCCGTGCCGAGCGGCGCGGTCTGCTGGTCGACGCGGCGTTCGAGTTGTTCGGCTCCGGCGGCGAGACGGCGCTGTCGGTCCGTTCGGTGTGCCGCGAGTGCGGGCTCAACACCCGGTACTTCTACGAGAGCTTCGACGGCATCGACGATCTGCTGGGTGCCGTCTACGACAAGGTCAGCGTCGAACTGGCCAACGTGGTCGACGCCGCGATCACCATCGCGGGCGACTCGGTGCGGGACCGGACCCGCGCGGGCATCGCCGCGGTACTGGGCTTCGGTTCCGCCGATCCGCGGCGCGGCCGGGTGCTGTTCACCGAGGCCCGCGCCAATCCCGTGCTGGCCGCGCGCCGCGCCGTCACACAGGACCTGCTGCTCGACGCCGTCCTCGCCGAGGGCGGCCGGCTGCACCCCGGTTCGGATCCCGTCGCCGCGCGCGTCGGGGCGGCCATGTACACCGGGGCCATGGCCGAGCTGGCTCAGCAGTGGCTGTCCGGTTCACTGGGTTCGGACCTGGACGCGGTGGTCGACGCGGCGCTGGCACTGGTGCTGCGCCGAGAGTGACGAAATGGCTGCCCGGGTTGTCCGCGAGCAGCCATTCCGCCGATCTCGAGAGCGCTACTGAGCGGCCGGCCGCCAGCGCTTGATGAACTCCGTCTCCGGCCATTCCTCCTCGGCGGCCAGCAGCTCGTACATGGTGGCGCGGTCGATGGATTCGCGGATGATGTCGGCGTGCCCGGCGTGCCGCGACAGCTCCTCGATGATGTGCATCCCGACCCAGCGCACCGTCCAGTGGTCGATGTCGGCCGGGAACCACGGCACGTCGTGCGGGATCGGCACCAGGGTGTCGAGGTCGAGCTCGGCGAACGCCTTCAAGGTGGCGGCGTTCTGCTCGCGCAGGGCGGCCAGCAGGTCGCCGAGCTTCTCGTCGTCGCGCATGGTGAGCTGGTCCTCATGCTCGGCCATCTGCTCGGCCATCGGTCGCGTGTCCCGCGGCGGGAAGTCGGGGGCGGTCACCGCGCGCTTGACCCAGCCCTCCTGAACGGCGGTGACGTGTTTGATGAGGCCGCCGACCGACAGTGCGCTGACCGATCGGGTGGAGCGGGCCTGCTCGTCGGTGAGGCCGTGGGCGACGGCCGCGAACGCGTCCTGCTGGCAGGCCAGGAAGTTGATGAGGGTCTGACGCTCGTCACCGGCGGGGGCGGGCATTCCGGGCATGCTCAGTTCTCCTTCTGGGTGTGGGTGTAAAGGTCACGGATGCAGGCGATTTCCGCTCCGTGATGAATGACTTCGCGATTGATGTGCAGCACGAGGGTGGCCATTGAGAAGTCGGCGTAGGGGCCTTCGGCCGGTCCGCACGGCCGGGCGAGGGCGGCGGCGTCGAGCCCGCGGACTCCGGTGATCCAGTTCGCGTAAGCGGCGTCGAGCTGCTCCAGTGCGGTGCGGGCGTCGCGGGCGTACGGCCACGACTGGTAGTCGGCCGGTGGTCCGCCGAAATGGGAGTGGTTCCGCATCGCCAGGACGCCGACGATGACGTGCGCCAGCCGCCAGGCGATCGTCGTGAACGGCTCGGGTTGTGGTGGCGGATAGCTGAAGTCGATGGATCCGTCGGGGTGCAGGGTCCAGCAGCCGGGCACCGGCTCCCAGAAGTATTCGTCGTCGGTCAGTCCCTCGAGCCGGGGGCGCAGCTGGTGTTGCCAGTGCCAGTCGAGTTGGTCGGCCAGTTCTTCGGTCCGTTCTTCGGTCACATGATGAGCCTGACATCTAATTAGGACTATTTCTGTCCTATGAATGCGGCAGAGTGTTGTCATGTCCGAAACGACGAGCCGCGTGCTGCAACTGCTGGGCCTGCTGCAGGCGCGCCGGGTGTGGACGGGGCAGGAGCTGGCCGACCGGCTCGGCGTCACTGGGCGCAGCGTGCGCCGCGACATCGAGCGGCTGCGCGACCTCGGCTATCCGGTGCACGCCAGCAAGGGTCGCGACGGCGGTTATCAATTGGGTGCGGGTGCCGCGCTGCCGCCGCTGCTGCTCGATCCCGAGGAGGCCGTCGCGATGGCGGTGTGTCTGCGGCTGGCGGCTGGCGGCAGCGTCGCGGGCGTCGGGGAGTCGGCGCTGCGGGCCCTGTCCAAACTCGACCAGGTGATGCCGGCGCGGCTTCGGTCGCAGGTGTCCGCCGTGCACGACGCGACGGTGACGCTGACCGGCGGCGGCTCGGTCGAAACGGTATCGCCCGACGACCTGATGATGCTGGCCCGCGCCTGCCGCGACCACGAACACGTCCGGCTCGGCTACACCGACATCCGCGGCAACAGCACCGAGCGGCGGCTGGAGCCCTACCAACTCGTCACCACCGGGCGCCGTTGGTACCTGCTGGCGTACGACCGCGACAAGCAGGACTGGCGGACGCTGCGGCTGGACCGGATGGTCGACGTCAAGGCCGCGGGGACGACGTTCGCGCCGCGCCCGGCGCCCGATCCGGCGGAGTTCGTGCGCCAGGCCATCACGGCGTCGCCGTATCGCTACGTCGCGCGGGTCCGGTATGAGGCAGCCGAAAGTCAACTGGCGCAGATGTTTTCCGCGTCGTCGGCGCAGATCGAGGCGGACGGTCCGGACCGCTGCATCGTGACCGCCGGCGGCGACGATCCCGAGCGCATCGTGTTGCATCTGGCGATGCCGGGGTACCGGTTCGAGGTCCTCGAACCGCCGGAGGTGATCGCCGCGGCCGCGGTGGTCGCCGACCGGTTGCGTGCCGCAATGCCTCCCGAGTAGCGGCGCTGCGCCGT
Organism: Mycobacterium sp. 360MFTsu5.1; assembly: GCF_000383495.1. Taxonomy (NCBI): domain Bacteria; kingdom Bacillati; phylum Actinomycetota; class Actinomycetes; order Mycobacteriales; family Mycobacteriaceae; genus Mycobacterium; species Mycobacterium sp. 360MFTsu5.1. The sequence goes on from NZ_KB911466.1 coordinate 269,130, forward strand.
ATGGTGCAGGAGTGTCGACGGGACGACTCCTGCAGGTGACGGCGGTAGTTTCCACCGAGTTGTTCGTCGGGCCGGCCGATGAACCGCTGCAGATCGTGCGGCTGGACTACACGGACTGCGCGGACGCCGCCGAGGTCCGGGTCGCCGGCGACGGGATCAGCGGCCAGGCGGTGGCACAGCCCGGCGCCGGCACCCTGGAGATTCCGGTGGCGGTGCGTGGCGGCCGACCGGACCAGGTCCGGGCCGCGCATCTCGAGATCGGGGGTGAGCAGACGCCGTTCGAGTTCGTCGTCGCCGAGCCCGGCTGGACCATGCACATGATCAGCCACTTCCACTACGACCCGGTGTGGTGGAACACCCAGGCCGCCTACACCAGCGTCTGGACCGAGGACCCACCTGGCCGGTGCCGGCAGACGAACGGCTTCGAGCTGGTCACGGCGCACCTCGAAATGGCAAGGCGGGAACCCGAATACAAGTTCGTGCTGGCCGAGGTCGACTACCTCAAGCCCTACTGGGACACCCATCCCGAGCAGCGCGCCCAGCTGCGGGCGCTGCTTGCCGAGGGCCGGATCGAAATCATGGGCGGCACCTACAACGAGCCGAACACCAACCTGACCAGTCCCGAGACGGCGATCCGGAACTTCGTGCACGGCATCGGTTTTCAGCGCGACGTGATGGGCGCCGCTCCGGCGACGGCCTGGCAGCTGGACGTGTTCGGCCACGACCCGCAGTTCCCGGGGATGGCCGCCGACGCCGGTCTGACCTCCAGCTCGTGGGCCCGCGGTCCACATCACCAGTGGGGCCCGATGCACCGCGACGGCGACCCCGAGCGCATGCAGTTCGCGAGTGAATTCGACTGGATCGCACCCTCGGGCCGCGGGCTGCTGACCCACTACATGCCCGCGCATTACGCGGCCGGCTGGTGGATGGACTCGTCGGCGTCGTTGCAGGAGGCCGAGGACGCCACCTACGCCACGTTCGCCAAGCTGAAAAAGGTTGCGCTGACCCGTAATGTGCTCCTGCCGGTCGGTACCGACTACACCCCGCCGAACAAGTGGGTCACCGAGATTCACCGTGACTGGGCGGCCCGTTACACCTGGCCCCGCTTCGTGTGTGCGCTGCCGCGGGAGTTCTTCGCCGCGGTGCGTGCGGAACTCGAGGCCGGTGGCACCCAGCCGTCGCCGCAGACGCGGGACATGAACCCGATCTACACCGGCAAGGACGTGTCGTACATCGACACCAAGCAGGCCAACCGGGCCGCCGAGAACGTCGTGCTGGAAGCCGAACGGTTCGCGGTGTTCGCCGGACTGCTGACCGGCGCCACGTATCCGCAAGCGGCGCTGGCCAAGGCCTGGGTGCAACTGGCCTACGGCGCTCACCACGATGCCATCACCGGATCGGAATCCGACCAGGTGTACCTGGACCTGCTCACCGGCTGGCGCGACGCCTGGGAACTCGGCCGGACCGCCCGCGACAACGCGTTGGCGCTGCTGTCGCGGGCTGTCGACGGTGACATCGTGGTGTGGAACCCGTTGGCGCACAGCCGGACCGACATCGTCACCGTCCACCTTGACGAACCGCTGGACGGGCCGCTGCTCGACGCGGACGGCGCGCCGGTCCCGGTCCTGATCGAAGACGACGGCCACACCGTCACCTGGGCGGCCCACGACGTGCCGTCGCTCGGGTGGCGGGGATACACGCTCGGCGATGCCGCGGCGCAGTCCGAGTCCACCTCTTGGGAACCGTTGCCCGGCACCACCATCGGCAGCGATCGATACCGCTGCACCGTCGACCCCGACCGCGGTGGCGCGGTGTCGTCGCTGGTGCGCGAAGGCGTCGAGCTGATCGATGCGGGCCGGTTCGGCAACGAGATCGCCGTCTACGACGAGCATTCCGCGCATCCGACCGAACATGAAGGGCCCTGGCACCTGCTGCCCAAGGGGCCGGTGGTGGGCTCCGCCGAACGCGCCGCCCAGTCGGTGCAGGCCTACCGCAGCGCGCTGGGGGAGCGGCTGGTGGTCACCGGGCGCATCGGCGACGTGCTGCGGTACACCCAGACCATCACGCTGTGGCAAGGCGTGGACCGCGTGGACTGCCGCACCGTGATCGACGAATTCACCGGCGCCGACAAGCTGTTGCGGCTGCGCTGGCCCTGCTCGGTGCCGGGCGCGATGCCGGTCAGTGAGGTCGGCGACGCGGTGATCGGCCGGGGTTTCGGGCTGCTGCACCAACGGGATTCGCGCCATGCGGTCGACACCGCGGAGCACCCCTACACCTTGGACAACCCTGCCTACGGGTGGTTCGGGCTGTCCTCGGCGGTGCGGGTCCGGGTCCGCGACGCGCACGGTGAGAGTATGCGGGCGGTGTCGGTCGCCGAGGTGGTGGCGCCGAACGCGGCGGATCCGGACGCACCGACCCGCGACCTGATGGTCGCGCTGGTGCGGTCCGGGGTGACGGCCACCTGCAGCAGTGCCGACAAGCCGCGCTACGGCGACCTCGCCGTCGACTCCAACCTGCCCGACGCCCGCATCGCGCTCGGCGGGCCCGACGAGAATGCTTTCACCGCAGCGGTATTGGCGGCCGCCGAACCCCGCTACGGCGCCGAACTGCAGCGGCGCCTGACGGCCGGGAGCGCCCGGCTCTGGGTGCCCGCCGATGCCGACCTGGTGCAGCGCTGGATACCCGGCGCCGACCTGACCGGCGTGCGGGCGCTACCGGTGTTGATCGTCGCCGGACCCGGTGCCGTCGATGAGCTGATCGACGCCATCGCCACCACCGAGATCGCCGTCGAACAGGAGGCCGCGGCCGGCATCGGGCCCTTCGAGGCCCGCAGTGTGGCGGTGCTGAACCGCGGCGTGCCGGGTTTCGCCGTTGAACCGGACGGCGTCCTGCACACCTCATTGATGCGGTCGTGCACCGGCTGGCCGTCGGGCACCTGGATCGACCCGCCGCGCCGCACCGCACCCGACGGCTCGAACTTCCAGCTCCAGCACTGGACCCACACCTTCGACTACGCCATCGCGGCCGGCGACGGTGACTGGCGCGCCGCGGGCATCCCGGGCCGCAGCGCCGAATACTCCCAGCCACTGCTCGCGGTGCACACCGACCATCCCGCGGTGGCCGGCGGATTACCGTGCACCGGTTCGCTGTTGGGCGTCGAACCCGCGTCCGAGGTGACGCTGGCCGCTCTGAAGGCCACCGGCAACCCCATCGCCGCGGGCCGCAGCGCGCCCGTCGACCCGAGCTCGGGCATCACCCTGCGCCTGGTCCAGACATCGGGACGGCCGACCGAGGTCAACGTCACCTCGGGCCTGCGGCACCTCGAGGACGTCGAACGGCTGGACCTCCTCGAACAACCGATTGCCGGCAGAAAAGACCTGCGGCTGCACGGTTTCGAGATCGCCACCGTGCGGGCCCGGCTCGACCTGCCGCATGTGCTCAACGGCGACCACGCCACCCTGGCGCCGGATGCCGAAGTCGCGCAACCGGTTTACGCCCGGTACTGGCTGCACAACCGCGGCCCGGCACCGCTGGGCGGACTGCCCGCGGTGGCTCACGTGCACCCCACCGAACTGGCCGGCACACCGGGCGCGCCAGTGCAGGTGCGCGTCACTGCCGCCAGCGATTGCACCGACGCCACGCTCCACGGCCGGGTCCGCGTGCTGTGTCCCGACGGCTGGTCGGCCACCCCGGACGAGCTGCCCTTCGTGCTGCCGCCGGGCGGCTATCTGGAAACCGAAGTGCAGCTGGAACTTCCGGCCGACGTCCCCGCCGGCCGGTATCCGGTGCGGGTCGAGTTGGCGGTCACCGGCGGCGACAAGCACCACCAGATTCCCGCCGCGTGGCGGCAGATGGTCGAGGACGTCTGCGTCGTCACCGTCGGCGAACCCGGCGACGCCCCGCTGCTGCGGCTGGTCGAGGAGCCGCAACCCGTCGACGTGGTCGCCGGTGCCCACGCCGACCTGAGCGTCGTCGTCGGCTCGGCCGCAGGGGCGCCCTTGAGTCTGGAGGCGCACCTGATCAGCCCGTGGGGGACCTGGGAATGGTTGGGGCCGGCCGTGCTCGGTGCCGACGTCCCCGCCGGCGGCACCGTCGCGTTCGATTTCGATGTCGCCGCACCGTCGTGGGTCGAGCCCGGGCAGTGGTGGGCACTGATCCGGATCGCTGCGGCGGGCCGCGTGCTCTACACGCCGGCGGTATCGGTGCGCGTCCGATGAACTGCGTCGCCACCGTCGCCGGGCGCGAGATTCCCGTCACCGCCCTCGATGAGCGCGAATCACGTTTGCGGGCAGGCGCATTGGCGCCGTCGCTTCCGGCGCCCGGGACCAGCGAAGGACGGCAGCTGCGGCGCTGGCTGGCCCAGTTGCTCGTCACCGACGAGGTGGTGCGCGTGGCGGCCGGCGAACTCGGGGTCACCGACAGCGGCGCGCCCGCCGAAACCGACCTGCTGCCCGACGCCGCCGCTCGCATGGAGCTCGGCAGTATCGCCGCGGCCGCGCTCGAACAGCCGCTGGCGCGGGCGCTGTTCGTCCGGGTGACCGCCGAGGTGCGGATCCCCGACGCGGACGTCGAGAGCTACCACGCCCGCAACCCGCTGCGGTTCGCGCCGCCCGTGCCCGGACCCGACGGCTGGTCCACCGCGCCGACCGTCGACCCCGAGCTGGATGAGGTGCGGCCGCAGGTCATCGCACACCTGCTGGGTTCGGCGCGCCGGCGGGTCTTCCGGCACTGGCTCGACGCCCGCCGCGCCGAGTCGGTGCACCTGGCGCCCGGCTACGAACATCCCGGCGACCCGCGTCAGCCCGACCACGTCCACCGGCACTGAAAGCGCATGATGTCCGACCTGATCCTCGCCCTCGACATCGGCGGCACCAAGATCGCCGCGGCCCTCGTCGACGCCGACGGTGTGCTCGTGCACCGTGAGCAGCTCCCCACCCCGCACGCGCACAGCGAGCAGGTGTGGGCGACGGTCGACGTGTTGCTCGGGAAAGCACTCGCCGCCGCGGGCGGGCGGCCGGTGCGCGGCGTGGGCGTCGGCTGCGCCGGTCCCATCGATGTGGTGGCGGGTACGGTCAGTCCGCTCAATGTCGTTGTCTGGCGCGAGTTTCCGTTGGTCCGACAGCTCGCCGAGCGCACCGGACTGCCGGTTCGGCTGGCCGGCGACGTCGTGTGCCTGGCCATGGGCGAGCACTGGCGCGGGGCCGGTCAGGAGGCGCAATTCCTGCTCGGCATGGTGGTGTCGACCGGTATCGGCGGCGGCCTCGTGCAGGGCGGTGCGCCGTACCTCGGCCGCACCGGCAATGCCGGACACATCGGCCACGTCGTCGTCGAACCCGACGGTCCGCGGTGCGCGTGCGGCGGGCAGGGCTGCGTGGAGGCGGTGGCCTCGGGTCCACACCTGGTGCGGTGGGCGCACGAGCACGGCTGGGACGCCCCGCCGGACGCCGACGCGAAGGCGCTGGCCGAGGCTGCCCGCTGCGGGAATCCGGTTGCGGTGCAGGCATTCTCGCGTGGCGCTGAAGCGATCGCCGTCGCCATCGTCTCGGCCGCGGCCGTCTGCGATCTCGACCTGGTGGTGATCGGCGGCGGCGTGGCGAACGCGGGGGAGGTGTTGTTCGGGCCGCTGCGGGCGGCGCTGCCGCGCTACGCGGGGCTCAGCTTCCTGCGCGGCCTGCGCGTGGTGCCCGCCGAACTCGGCGGCGACGCCGGACTCGTCGGCGCGGCTGCGCTCTTCCGTCCCTGAGAAGCGGCCCGTTCCATGTGCTTTCGGCCCCAGTCGCACAGCGCCCACAACACCGGGCCCAGTGTCTTGCCGTACTCCGAGATCGAATAGTGCACGCAGGGCGGCACCGTGCCGGCGTCGTGGCGGTCGATGATGCCGTCGGCCACGAGCTCGTGCAGGTGCCGGATGAGCATGCGCTCGGTGATCTCGGGAATGCTGCGCCGGAGCTCGGCGGTGCGCATCGGTCCGTCCGTGAGCCGCCACAGAATGGTGCCTTTCCAGCGCCCGTCGACCACCGACAGGGCGGCGTCGATCGGGCACTCACCGATTTCCTTCTTCGACACCGCCATGATGTGCTCCCGTCACTCCTGCACTGACTAATTTGTCAGTACCTTGTTATTTGTCAGTGTAGTGACCAGGCTCGATGTCATGGAGCACATCGCGCAGGTTCTCACCGTGATCGTCGTCGGCACGCTCGTCGGCGTGGAGTTCGGCGTTGCCGCGTTCACCAATCCGATCTTCGAACGATTGCCCGACGACGCCTACCGCCAGGCGCGCGCGACCGGCAGCCGGATCCTCGGGACGGTGATGCCGTTCTGGTACGCCGCCGCGGCCGCGCTGCTGGTGGGGAATGCGGTGTTCGACCCGACGCCGCTGCCCATCGCCGCGGTGGTGCTGATGGCGGTGGTGATGGTCCTGACGCTGACCGCCCTGGTTCCGATCAACAACCGCGTCGCGGCGTGGGCGGGTGCCGGCGCTGACGAGGCGCCGACCAGCCGGGAATTGGCACACCGCTGGGACCGGCTGCACTGGGTGCGGGTGGCGCTCCTGCTCGTGGCGTTTGTCCTGGTAGTGCTTGCCGGGACGGCGAAGCTGTGAACCGCCTGGGAGGGTAGCTCACCAACTTAGGCAAGACTTAGCTAAGTTGATCTTGATGAACGGTCGGCGGACATCGTGCCGATCGACAGCGGAATCAGACTTAGTGAGGTATTGGCATGCGCGTCGTCTTCTTCGGTTATCAGACGTGGGGGGTCAAGACGCTGCAGGCGCTGATCGATCTGGGACACGACGTGCCGATGGTCGTCACGCACCCGACCAGCACCGAGTCGTACAAGGCGATCTTCTCGGACTCGGTCGAGGAACTCGCCCAGGCGCACGACATCCCGGTCCACCTGACCATGCGCGCCGACCACGAGACCATCGACCTCGTCAAGCGCTCCGAACCCGACGTCATCGTCGTCAACAGCTGGTACACGCGGATGACGGACGAGCTCTACGACCTGCCGCCGCACGGCACCCTGAACCTGCACGACTCCCTGCTGCCGAAGGGCACCGGCTTCTCGCCGGTCATCTGGTCGCTGATCAGCGGCCAATCGCACATCGGCCTGACCATCCATCGCATGAATGCCGAGCTCGACGCCGGCGACATCCTGGTCCAGCGTTCGCTGTCCATCGGACCCGACGACACCGGCACGGAACTGGTGATGCGCGGCATCGACCTGATCCCCGGTGCGCTCGACGAGGCGCTGACCGCGCTGGAAGCGGGCACCGCACAGTGGCGGCCGCAGGACAAGGCCGAGCGGACCTACTTCCACAAGCGCTCCGAACGCGACAGCCTCATCGACTGGAGCTGGCCGGCAGAGGATCTGGAGCGCCTCGTCCGCGCGCTGTCGGACCCCTACCCGCGCGCGTTCACCTTCTACCGCGGTGAGCGCATCGAGGTGCTCGAGTCCAAGGTGTCCGACATCCGCTACGGCGGCACCCCCGGCCGGGTGATCGTGCAGGAGGGCGGCGGCGCGGTGGTGTGCGGCGCGCATGCCCACCGCGGCGGGAACCTCGGCCTGGTCATCACCCGGCTCCGCACGGCCGACGGGGTGGAACACGGGGGAGCGGAGTTCTTCCGCCGCGGCGGTTACCTCACCACCGGGGTCTGAACCGGTGCCGCTGCTGACATACATCGCGACGCCGTCGTGGCTCATGTCCGTCCGGCGCCGGCTGCTTGCGCTGATTCCGGTCCGGTTCCTGCGGCATGTCCTCTATCTCTTGATGATCCGCAAGCGGGGCAACTTCGATGAGCCGACGACCTTCAACGAGAAGGTCAACTGGCGCATCTTCCACGATCGGCGGGACCGGATCGTCAAGGCCTGCGACAAGATGTGGATGAAGGAGATGGCCCGCGCGGCGTACCCCGGCGCCGATCTCCGGATTCCCGCCACGTACTGGTCCGGCACCGACCTGCGCGACGCGCCGGACCTGGCGTCGCTCCCGTCCTGGGTGCTCAAACCCAATGCCAGCAGCGGCCAGGCGCTGTTCGGTCCTGATCCGCACACCGATCTGGACCGCCTGCGGGACCAGACCAGAAGCTGGTTCCAGGAGACGCCGCTCGAGCTCGGCGAGTGGGGTTACAGCGAAGCGCGGCCGTTGTTGCTGCTCGAGGAGCGCATCCCGACGCCGGACGGCGAAGCGCCCGTCGACTACAAGTTCTTCGTCTTCGACGGCCGCGTCGAGCTGATCCAGGTGAACCGCGGCCGGTTCGGAGACAAGCAGACCACCACCTTTCTGGACGCCGACTGGCGTCAGCTGCCGGTGCGCTGGCGCATTCACCCGGTCGCACCCGAGGAACGGCCCGTCGAGCTGGACAAGATGCTGGAGATCGCGAGGGTCCTGGGCGCCGACTGGGACTTCATCCGCGTCGACCTCTATGCCGTCGACGGCGACGTGTGGTTCGGCGAGTACACCCCGTACCCGGGCACCGGCATGCTGCGCTACGAGCCCATGAGCTTCGACCTCGAGCAGGGCCGGCAGTGGCAGTTGCCGGCGCCGGATGCGGTGCGCCGCGGGCAGCCGTAGCCCGCGGCACCGCCGTTTTGGCTGATCGGCAGGTCGTCGGCTACTCTGGTCCAGTTCCACCGAAGACCGTCGGTCACCGATGAGCCGCTTGCGCGAAGAGTAAGTAGCTCGGCAATCGGTTGAAGGTTCCGGATTTTCCGGGCGGCCCACGCAGGAGGACGAGGTTTTCAGAGTTTTGATTCTGCGCGCCCCGACCTTTCTGTGTCGGGGCGCTTTGCATTTTCCGGACCGAATCCCCGGCAGTCTCCAGTGGGCCGATGAATACACCACAAGGAGGCATGTATGGCCACGGCTGAAAAAGCCACTGCGGTCGCTGACATCGCCGAACAGTTCAAGGCCTCGACGGCCACTGTCGTGACCGAGTACCGCGGTCTGACGGTTGCCAATCTCGCCGAGCTGCGTCGTTCCCTTGGTGCTTCCGCGACCTACACCGTCGCCAAGAACACCCTGGTCAAGCGCGCCGCCTCGGAGGCCGGGATCGAAGGCCTCGACGACCTGTTCGCAGGTCCGACCGCCATCGCGTTCATCACCGGCGAGCCGGTCGATGCCGCGAAGGCACTCAAGAAGTTCGCGAAGGATCACAAGCAGCTCGTCATCAAGGGCGGCTACATGGACGGCGCTGCGCTGTCCGTGGCCCAGGTCGAGAAGATCGCCGACCTCGAGTCGCGCGAAGTGCTGCTGTCCAAGCTGGCCGGCGCCATGAAGGCAAAGCAGTCTCAGACCGCCGCGCTGTTCGCTGCGCCCGCGTCTCAGATCGCCCGCCTGGCGGCCGCTCTGCAGGACAAGAAGGCCGCCTCAGAAAACTGAGGCTCGGCTTCAACCGAAACCCCACCACCAAAGAAGTAATAAGGAAGGACCATTCACATGGCCAAGCTGTCCACCGAAGAACTGCTCGACGCGTTCAAGGAAATGACCCTGCTGGAGCTCTCGGAGTTCGTGAAGCAGTTCGAGGAGACCTTCGACGTCACCGCCGCCGCTCCGGTCGCCGTTGCCGCCGCTGGTGCCGCTCCCGCCGCCGCTGAGGCCGGCGAAGAGCAGTCCGAGTTCGACGTCATCCTCGAGGGTGCCGGCGACAAGAAGATCGGCGTCATCAAGGTCGTCCGCGAGATCGTTTCGGGCCTGGGCCTGAAGGAAGCCAAGGACCTGGTCGACGGCGCTCCCAAGCCGCTGCTGGAGAAGGTCTCGAAGGAGGCCGCCGAGGACGCCAAGGCCAAGCTCGAGGCCGCCGGCGCTTCGGTGTCCGTCAAGTAAGTTCGCCAGAACTGACGTTTTCCCCCCGGAGTCCCTTGTGGACTCCGGGGGATTTCGCTTTTCAGGGGATATAAATCGGGGCATTTCGGACCATCCGGGGGACGATGGGGTAGTTGGCTCCGCATCCATCGGAGTGACTTTGTGGCGGGCCGTCCGATAGTTGGAACAAGGTGCAACAGGCCGCGATCGATGCGCTACAGTGACTCAAGCCACAGGCAGGGCAGCAAATGGCGCGCGAGCGCTGGCGGAAGGGATCTCACATGGGCGTCCAAATCGACGTAACGGGACTGAGCAAGTCCTTTGGGTCGTCGAAGATTTGGGAAGACGTCACTTTGACCATTCCCGCCGGTGAGGTCAGCGTCATGCTGGGTCCGTCCGGTACCGGTAAGTCCGTGTTCCTGAAGTCCCTGATCGGCCTGCTGCGCCCCGAGCGCGGCTCGATCGTCATCGACGGCACCAACATCATCGAGTGCTCGGCCAAGGAGTTGTACGAGATCCGCACCCTGTTCGGTGTGCTGTTCCAGGACGGCGCGCTGTTCGGCTCGATGAACATCTACGACAACACGGCCTTCCCGCTGCGTGAGCACACCAAGAAGTCCGAGTCCGAGATCCGCAAGATCGTCATGGAGAAGCTGGACGTCGTGGGTATGCCCAACGACGGTCACAAGTTCCCGGGCGAAATCTCCGGTGGTATGCGCAAGCGTGCCGGCCTGGCCCGCGCCCTCGTGCTGGACCCCAAGATCATCCTGGTCGACGAGCCGGACTCCGGTCTGGACCCGGTCCGTACCGCCTACCTGTCGCAGCTGCTGATCGACATCAACGCCCAGATCGACGCGACGGTGCTGATCGTTACCCACAACATCAACATCGTGCGTACGGTGCCGGACAACATCGGCATGCTCTACCGCAAGCACCTGGTCATGTTCGGTCCCCGCGAGGTGCTGCTGACCAGTGAGGAGCCCGCGGTCAAGCAGTTCCTCAACGGTCGTCGTATCGGCCCGATCGGTATGTCCGAGGAGAAGGACGCCGCGACCGCTGCCGCCGAGCAGGCCGCGATCGACGCCGGTCACTCCGACGGTGGTGTCGAGGAGATCGAGGGTGTGCCGCCGCAGATCGAGGTCACCCCGGGCATGCCCGTCCGGCAGGCCGTCGCCCGCCGTCAGGCGCGCGTGCGTTCGATCCTGCACACCCTGCCGCCCGCCGCGCAGGCCGCCATCCTCGAAGACCTCAACAAGAACGGCCGCGGTGCTGACGACCCGGTGACCGCCCAGATTCCGCGGGCCTGATCCGCAGAACGTCGAAAATCGCGCCCGGGCTGGAATCCAGCCCGGGCGCGATTTTGTCTCGGTGAGGGTGCACTCAGACGGCGAAACTCCGCTCGGCGGGCGCTGCGGGCACGCTCGAGGCGTTGCGGAGGGGTGGACGGACCGTGATCTTGGTCACGCCTGATCTGCCGGCCGTGCCCTGTGAGTGGCGCCGGCGGACCTGCTGCGTCACGATGAAAGCGCCCCGGTTCGCCATTTGCCGGCAAAACTCCACACCAAACACCGTGGCAAGTCTTGACTGATGCCCGCAAACGGGCCAATCTGTTGGGCAGCATGTATTCGAGAGTTGTGTTGATGGGTTCAGACGCCAGCCAGCGTTATCCGTTGAAACTCTCCCCAAACATGCCGTGGTTGAGGAATGCGCCGTCCTACGCTAATGTTGGACGTTGCGCTGGCTGCATCCTGCCCACCTCACCCGCACCTGACACCTTCTAGCCTGAGCGTTGCTCAGTGATCTAGACGCGTGCCCTGTGTCCTGTAAGGCCCGGACTGTGAGAACGCCAGCCGGACCGACGCAGATAGAGCGGCAATTCGGACCGGTTTCGACCGGCACCGGAATGGTCGCATCAGGTGCTGGAAGGACGCATCTTGGCAGTCTCTCGCGAGAGCAAGTCAGTAGATTCCAACAACTCCGTCCCAGGAGCGCCGAACCGAGTCTCGTTCGCCAAGCTGCGCGAACCACTTGAGGTTCCGGGCCTGCTCGACGTACAGACGGATTCCTTCGAGTGGCTGATCGGCTCGGACCGCTGGCGCTCGAAGGCAGTCGACCGCGGCGACATCAACCCGGTTGGCGGCCTCGAAGAGGTCCTCGCCGAGCTGTCGCCGATCGAGGACTTCGCCGGCACCCTGTCGCTGAGCTTCTCCGACCCGCGCTTCGACGAGGTCAAGGCCCCGGTCGACGAGTGCAAGGAAAAGGACCAGACGTACGCGGCCCCGCTGTTCGTCACGGCTGAGTTCATCAACAACACCACCGGCGAGATCAAGAGCCAGACGGTCTTCATGGGTGACTTCCCGATGATGACCGAAAAGGGCACCTTCATCATCAACGGCACCGAGCGCGTCGTCGTGTCGCAGCTCGTCCGTTCGCCCGGTGTGTACTTCGACGAGTCCATCGACAAGGCCACCGAGAAGACCCTGCACAGCGTCAAGGTCATCCCGGGCCGTGGCGCCTGGCTGGAGTTCGACGTCGACAAGCGGGACACCGTCGGTGTCCGCATCGACCGCAAGCGCCGCCAGCCCGTCACCGTGCTGCTGAAGGCCCTCGGCTGGACCAACGAGCAGATCCGCGAGCGCTTCGGCTTCTCCGAGATCATGATGGGCACCCTCGAGAAGGACCCGACCGCCGGTCCCGACGAGGCCCTGCTGGACATCTACCGGAAGCTGCGCCCGGGCGAGCCGCCGACCAAGGAGTCGGCGCAGACCCTGCTGGAGAACCTGTTCTTCAAGGAGAAGCGCTACGACCTGGCTCGCGTCGGCCGGTACAAGGTCAACAAGAAGCTGGGCCTGCACGACGGCAACCCGGCCCAGGTGACCGCGACGACGCTGACCGAAGAGGACATCGTCGCCACCATCGAGTACCTGGTGCGCCTGCACGACGGTGACAAGACCATGACCGCCCCCGGCGGCGTGGAGGTCCCCGTCGAGGTCGACGACATCGACCACTTCGGCAACCGTCGTCTGCGCACCGTGGGCGAGCTGATCCAGAACCAGATCCGGGTCGGCCTGTCGCGTATGGAGCGTGTCGTCCGCGAGCGCATGACCACGCAGGACGTCGAGGCGATCACCCCGCAGACCCTGATCAACATCCGTCCCGTCGTGGCGGCGATCAAGGAGTTCTTCGGTACGTCGCAGCTGTCGCAGTTCATGGACCAGAACAACCCGCTGTCGGGTCTGACCCACAAGCGTCGTCTGTCGGCGCTGGGCCCTGGTGGTCTGTCCCGTGAGCGCGCCGGCCTCGAGGTCCGCGACGTCCACTCGTCGCACTACGGCCGCATGTGCCCGATCGAGACCCCTGAAGGCCCGAACATCGGTCTGATCGGCTCGCTGTCGGTGTACGCGCGGGTGAACCCGTTCGGCTTCATCGAGACGCCGTACCGCAAGGTCGTCGACGGCATCGTCACCGATCAGATCGACTACCTGACCGCCGACGAGGAGGACCGCCACGTCGTGGCGCAGGCCAACTCGCCGCTGGACGCGAACGGCCACTTCACCGAGGAGAAGATCCTCGTCCGTCGTAAGGGCGGCGAGGTCGAGTTCGTCTCGGCGAACGACGTCGACTACATGGACGTCTCGCCGCGCCAGATGGTGTCGGTCGCGACCGCGATGATCCCGTTCCTGGAGCACGACGACGCCAACCGCGCCCTGATGGGTGCGAACATGCAGCGTCAGGCGGTTCCGCTGGTGCGCAGCGAGGCCCCGCTGGTCGGTACCGGCATGGAGCTGCGTGCCGCCATCGACGCCGGTGACGTCGTCGTCGCCGACAAGTCGGGTGTCATCGAAGAGGTCTCCGCCGACTACGTCACCGTCATGGCTGACGACGGCTCGCGGCACACCTACCGGATGCGCAAGTTCAACCGCTCGAACCACGGCACGTGCGCCAACCAGCGCCCGATCGTGGACTCGGGTCAGCGTGTCGAGGCCGGCCAGGTCATCGCCGACGGCCCCTGCACCGAGAACGGTGAAATGGCCCTCGGTAAGAACCTGCTCGTGGCGGTCATGCCGTGGGAAGGCCACAACTACGAGGACGCCATCATCCTGAGCCAGCGGCTCGTGGAGCAGGACGTGCTCACCTCGATCCACATCGAGGAGCACGAGATCGATGCCCGCGACACCAAGCTGGGCGCCGAGGAGATCACCCGGGACATCCCGAACGTCTCCGACGAGGTGCTGGCTGACCTCGACGAGCGCGGCATCGTCCGCATCGGCGCCGAGGTCCGCGACGGCGACATCCTGGTCGGCAAGGTCACCCCGAAGGGTGAGACCGAGCTGACCCCGGAAGAGCGCCTGCTGCGTGCCATCTTCGGTGAGAAGGCCCGTGAGGTCCGCGACACCTCGCTGAAGGTGCCGCACGGTGAGTCCGGCAAGGTCATCGGCGTCCGCGTGTTCTCGCGCGAGGACGACGACGATCTGCCCGCCGGTGTCAACGAGCTGGTCCGCGTCTACGTGGCCCAGAAGCGCAAGATCTCCGACGGTGACAAGCTCGCCGGCCGCCACGGCAACAAGGGCGTCATCGGCAAGATCCTCCCGCAGGAGGACATGCCGTTCATGCCTGATGGCACCCCGGTGGACATCATCCTGAACACCCACGGTGTGCCGCGTCGTATGAACATCGGCCAGATCCTGGAAACCCACCTCGGGTGGGTCGCCAAGGCCGGCTGGAACATCGAGGGCGAGCCGGAGTGGGCAGCGAACCTGCCCGAGGGCATGCGCAGCGCCCCGCGCGACAGCATCGTCGCCACCCCGGTGTTCGACGGTGCCCGCGAGAACGAGCTGCAGGGCCTCCTGGGCGCGACGCTGCCGAACCGCGACGGTGAGGTCATGGTCGACGCCGACGGCAAGTCGCAGCTGTTCGACGGTCGTTCGGGTGAGCCGTTCCCGTACCCGGTCACGGTCGGCTACATGTACATCCTGAAGCTGCACCACCTGGTGGACGACAAGATTCACGCGCGTTCGACCGGTCCGTACTCGATGATCACCCAGCAGCCGCTCGGTGGTAAGGCGCAGTTCGGTGGCCAGCGGTTCGGTGAGATGGAGTGCTGGGCCATGCAGGCCTACGGCGCGGCGTACACGCTGCAGGAGCTGCTGACCATCAAGTCCGACGACACCGTCGGTCGCGTGAAGGTCTACGAGGCGATCGTCAAGGGCGAGAACATCCCCGAGCCGGGCATCCCGGAGTCGTTCAAGGTTCTGCTCAAGGAACTCCAGTCGCTGTGCCTCAACGTCGAGGTGCTGTCTTCGGACGGCGCTGCGATCGAGATGCGCGACAGCGACGACGAGGACCTGGAGCGCACCGCCGCGAACCTCGGTATCAACCTGTCGCGGAACGAGTCCGCGTCTGTTGAAGACCTCGCCTAAACCGTCCGCCCGTAGTCAGCTTTTTCTGATTCATACACCCGCAAGGGGAAAGGGAGTTACGTGCTAGACGTCAACTTCTTCGATGAACTCCGCATCGGCCTGGCCACCGCGGAAGACATCCGTAATTGGTCGTACGGCGAGGTCAAGAAGCCGGAGACCATCAACTACCGCACGCTCAAGCCCGAAAAGGACGGCCTGTTCTGCGAGAAGATCTTCGGACCGACTCGCGACTGGGAGTGCTACTGCGGTAAGTACAAGCGCGTCCGCTTCAAGGGCATCGTCTGCGAGCGCTGTGGCGTCGAGGTGACTCGCGCCAAGGTGCGTCGTGAGCGCATGGGCCACATCGAGCTGGCCGCGCCGGTCACCCACATCTGGTACTTCAAGGGCGTTCCGTCGCGCTTGGGCTACCTGCTGGACCTGGCCCCGAAGGATCTGGAAAAGATCATCTACTTCGCGGCCTACGTCATCACCTCGGTCGACACCGAGATGCGGCACAACGAGCTGTCGACGCTCGAGGCCGAGATGGTCGTCGAGAAGAAGGCCGTTGAAGATCAACGGGACCTCGATCTCGCCGAGCGCGCGCAGAAGCTCGAGCAGGACCTGGCCGAGCTGGAGAAGGAAGGCGCCAAGTCCGACGTCCGCCGCAAGGTGCGCGACGGTGGCGAGCGCGAGATGCGTCAGCTCCGCGACCGGGCCCAGCGTGAGCTGGACCGGCTCGACGAGATCTGGACCACCTTCACCAAGCTGGCCCCGAAGCAGCTCATCGTCGATGAGGTGCTGTACCGCGAGCTGCAGGACCGCTACGGCGAGTACTTCACCGGTGCCATGGGTGCCGAGTCGATCAAGAAGCTCATCGAGACCTTCGACATCGACGCCGAGGCCGAGTCGCTGCGCGACACCATCAAGAACGGCAAGGGCCAGAAGAAGCTGCGCGCCCTCAAGCGTCTGAAGGTCGTCGCCGCATTCCAGCAGTCCGGTAACTCGCCCATGGGCATGGTGCTCGACGCCGTTCCGGTGATCCCGCCGGAGCTGCGCCCGATGGTTCAGCTGGACGGTGGCCGCTTCGCGACCTCCGACCTGAACGACCTGTACCGCCGCGTCATCAACCGCAACAACCGGTTGAAGCGACTGATCGACCTCGGTGCGCCCGAGATCATCGTCAACAACGAGAAGCGCATGCTGCAGGAGTCTGTGGACGCGCTGTTCGACAACGGCCGTCGTGGCCGGCCGGTCACCGGTCCGGGCAACCGTCCGCTCAAGTCGCTGTCCGACCTGCTCAAGGGCAAGCAGGGCCGCTTCCGTCAGAACCTGCTGGGTAAGCGCGTCGACTACTCGGGCCGTTCGGTCATCGTCGTCGGCCCGCAGCTCAAGCTGCACCAGTGTGGTCTGCCGAAGCTGATGGCCCTCGAGCTGTTCAAGCCGTTCGTGATGAAGCGTCTGGTCGACCTGAACCACGCGCAGAACATCAAGAGCGCCAAGCGCATGGTCGAGCGTCAGCGTCCCCAGGTGTGGGATGTCCTCGAAGAGGTCATCGCCGAGCACCCGGTGCTGCTGAACCGTGCACCTACGCTGCACCGCCTGGGTATCCAGGCCTTCGAGCCGCAGCTGGTGGAAGGCAAGGCCATCCAGCTGCACCCGCTGGTGTGTGAGGCGTTCAACGCCGACTTCGACGGTGACCAGATGGCCGTGCACCTCCCGCTGTCGGCGGAGGCGCAGGCCGAGGCGCGCATCCTGATGCTGTCGTCGAACAACATCCTGTCGCCGGCGTCGGGCCGCCCGCTCGCCATGCCGCGTCTGGACATGGTGACCGGTCTGTTCTTCCTGACCACGCAGATCGACGGTGACCTCGGCGAGTTCACGCCGGCCACCAAGGATCAGCCGGAGACCGGCGTCTACAGCAGCCCGGCCGAGGCCATCATGGCCATGGACCGTGGTGCGCTGTCGGTGCGCGCGAAGATCAAGGTCCGCCTGACGCACCTGCGTCCGCCGGCCGAGATCGAGCAGCAGCTGTTCGAGAACGGCTGGAAGCCGGGCGACGCGTGGACCGCGGAGACCACCCTGGGGCGCGTGCTCTTCAACGAGCTGCTGCCGAAGGGCTACCCGTTCGTCGACAAGCAGATGCACAAGAAGGTCCAGGCGGCGATCATCAACGATCTCGCCGAGCGCTACCCGATGATCGTCGTGGCGCAGACCGTCGACAAGCTGAAGGATGCCGGTTTCCACTGGGCGACCCGCTCGGGCGTGACGGTCTCGATGGCCGACGTTCTGGTGCCGCCGCAGAAGCAGGAAATCCTGGAGCGCTACGAGGGCCAGGCCGACGCGATCGAGAAGAAGTACCAGCGCGGTGGTCTGAACCATGAGGAGCGCAACGAGTCGCTGGTCAAGATCTGGCAGCAGGCCACGGAAGAGGTCGGTAAGGCTCTGGAGGACTACTACCCGGCGGACAACCCGATCATCACGATCGTGAAGTCGGGCGCCACGGGTAACCTCACCCAGACCCGCACCCTGGCCGGCATGAAGGGTCTGGTGACGAACCCGAAGGGTGAGTTCATCCCGCGGCCCATCAAGTCGTCCTTCCGCGAGGGCCTGACGGTGTTGGAGTACTTCATCAACACCCACGGTGCTCGTAAGGGTCTGGCCGATACCGCTCTGCGTACCGCCGACTCGGGCTACCTGACCCGTCGTCTGGTCGACGTGTCGCAGGACGTCATCGTCCGCGAGACCGACTGTGAGACCGAGCGCGGCGTCATCGTCACGCTGGCCGAGGTCCAGGCCGACGGTTCGCTGGTGCGCGATGCGCACGTCGAGACGTCCGCCTACGCGCGGACCCTGGCCACCGATGCGGTCGACGCGAACGGCAACGTCGTCGTCGAGCGTGGCCACGATCTCGGTGACCCCGCGATCGAGGCCCTTCTGGCTGCGGGTATCTCGACGGTCAAGGTGCGTTCGGTGCTGACCTGTGCCACTGGCACAGGCGTGTGTGCCAAGTGCTACGGCCGCTCGATGGCCACCGGCAAGCTGGTCGACATCGGCGAGGCCGTCGGTATCGTCGCCGCCCAGTCCATCGGTGAGCCCGGTACCCAGCTGACGATGCGTACCTTCCACCAGGGTGGTGTTACCGGTGGCGCCGACATCGTCGGTGGTCTGCCGCGCGTCCAGGAGCTGTTCGAGGCCCGCGTGCCCCGCAACGTCGCTCCGATCGCCGATGTGGCCGGCCGGGTGCAGCTGGAAGAGGACGACAAGTTCTACAAGATCACCATCGTTCCCGACGATGGTGGCGAGGAAGTCGTCTACGACAAGCTGCCGCGTCGTAACCGTCGCCTGCGCGTCTTCAAGCACGACGACGGCACCGAGCGCCTGCTGGCCGATGGTGACCACGTCGAGGTCGGCCAGCAGCTCATGGAGGGTTCGGCGAACCCCCACGAGGTGCTCCGCGTCCAGGGCCCCCGCGAGGTGCAGATTCACCTCGTCAAGGAGGTCCAGGAGGTCTACCGCGCACAGGGTGTGTCGATCCACGACAAGCACATCGAGGTCATCGTTCGCCAGATGCTGCGTCGCGTGACGATCATCGACTCGGGCTCGACGGAGTTCCTGCCCGGTTCGCTGACCGAGCGCAGCGAGTTCGAGACCGAGAACCGTCGCGTCGTGGCCGAGGGTGGCGAGCCCGCGGCCGGACGTCCGGTGCTGATGGGTATCACGAAGGCATCGCTGGCCACGGACTCGTGGCTGTCGGCGGCGTCGTTCCAGGAGACCACTCGCGTGCTGACCGATGCGGCGATCAACTGCCGTAGCGACAAGCTGCAGGGTCTGAAGGAGAACGTGATCATCGGTAAGTTGATCCCGGCTGGTACGGGCATCAACCGGTACCGCAACATCCAGGTCCAGCCGACCGAGGAAGCCCGCGCTGCGGCGTACACGATCCCGTCCTACGAGGATCAGTACTACAGCCCGGACTTCGGCCAGGCCACTGGTGCTGCCGTGCCGCTGGACGACTACGGCTACAGCGACTACCGCTAGTCAGTCAAGGAGAAGGCCCTCGCGCTCTGCGCGGGGGCCTTTTTCATTTTCGTGTGTCCTGGTCTCCGAACGACGTGTCAGGATCGTTCCGGGGGAGGATCACATGCGAACACGCACCATCACGGCGGTCAGTGCTGCCGTCTTCATCGTCGCGACCAGCGCGGGCTGTCAATCCGGCGACGCCGGCAGCCCGGCCACAACGTCGACCACAACGTCGACCTCAGCGTCGACCGCGCCACCGCCGCCACTGCCACCACCACCGGCCGGACCCCTGGTGCAGGTACCGCAGCTCAAGGGGCTCATGCCGGACCCCGGCCAGGTGAGCGCGGCCGTCAACGTCCCGAACCTCGGGATCAGCGAGAGCCACGACTCGCTTGACCTGCTGCCCGACGACTACGCCTCGGACATGACCTGCGTGAGTGCGCTCTCCGATGCCGCCATCCAGCCGTACTCGGAGACGCCCGTCGTGCTGGTCCGCACCCAGGACTACGCGCCGGCCGACGGCTCGGGTACCTTCCTGGCCACCGTCTCTGCCGTCCTCTATGAGACGGCGCAGGACGCGCAGGATCTGGTGACGTCGACGGTCAACGCGTGGCATGGGTGTGCCGGCAAGCAGATCCAGGTCAAGATGGCCACACCCGCGACCTTCACCGTCGGTACGGCATCGGTCGCCGGTGGCGTCAACACCGTCGTCAACAACCGCACCGCACCGCCGGGACCCGGCTGGGCCTGCGGGCGGGGCATCACGGCCCGGAACAACGTCGTGATCGATCTGACGGTGTGCGGCAGTGATCCCGCCGCCGTCGGTGCCGGGGCCACGGCATTGGTCAACCAGATCGTCGCGAAGGTGCCGGCATGACGAATTCTCTGTGCCTGAAGCTTTGGCCAGCAACGGTTTTCGCTGCGGCCGCACTACTGTCGTCGTGCACCTCTGCTGTCGACGGCAGTCCCACTGCCGCGCCGCAGACCGTCACATCGTCGGCGCCGAGTCCGACGGCAGCACCACCGCCCGGGGCCGATCTGCAGCCCCTGGTCCTGCCGACCGACGAACTACGCCGGATCATGAACGACCCAACGATGGTCAAGATCTCCACCTGGCGCCGCGGCAGCGACGGCCTCAGCGTCGTTTTCACGCCCCCGCAGTGCAGCGTCGTCGCGACACCGGGTATGCGGGCGGCCCTCGATGCCAGCGGCAACACCGGGGTCTACTACGTGAGCTACACCAGCACCGCGTCGGTGATGGTGCAGGTGACCCAGGGCGTCGTCGGTTTCGCCGACCCGGCCGCCGCGCGTGCCATGATCGCGGCGCAGCAGCCGGTCTGGCAGCAGTGCGCCAACATCGACGTCGGGATAACGATCGGTGACCAGAGCGGTACCCAACACGACAATGCGCTGCAGGCGGGCGGAGATTCGTTGTCGTTGTCGTACGCGTTCGGGCCCATGCAGTGCATGCGCACGCTGGCTGCCAAGAACGCGGTCGTCGTCGACAACGTGGTGTGTTCGCCGGATCCGGCAGGTCCAGCGACTGCCATCTTGAACGGCATCCTGGACAAGGTGCACTGAGGTTGCTCAGCGGGCGAGTTGGTTCACCGCGCCCGCGAACACCCAAGGCAGGGCGGCTGCGGCCGGGACGATGCGGGACCGGACCACCGGCACCGAGCCGGCCCGCACCAGCGCCTCGGTCAGCAGCCGGTAGCGCCGGGTCAGGTTGCGCCAGCGGCGGTCGTACTCGTCGACCCGGTCGCGGACGACGCAGTCGACCAGTGCCTCGGCCGCGCTGAACGCCAACCCGAGGCCTTCGCCGGTTAACGCGTCGACGTAGCCCGCGGCGTCGCCGACCAGCAGCACCCGGCCGGCGACGCGCGCCCGTACCTGCTGCCGCAACGGCCCGGCCGCCAGGTCGGGACCGAACTCGTGTCCCTCGACCCGTTGACGCAGCTCGTCGAACACCGCGAACTTCGAATCGAAGCCGCCGCGGCCGGCGGACAGGATCGCGATGCCGACGCAGTCGTCGGCCACCGGCGTCACGTACGCCTCGGCCTCACGGCTCCAATGCACTTCGACGTTGTCGGTCCACGGCGTCATCTGGATGTGCCGCCGGATACCCCAGCGGCGCGGGCCGTCAGCCGGTCGCGCCAGCCCGAGGTCGCGGCGGATCGCCGAGTGCAGGCCGTCCGCCGCCGCCAGATAGCGGGCACGCATCCCCGCCGCCCGCACGCCGTCCGCGTCCTGCGTGATCTCGGCGGCCGCCGCCTGCACGACCTTGACCCCGGCGGCCCGGGCGGCGTCGGACATCGCCGCGTGCAGCGTCGTGCGGCGCACCCCGCGGCCGACACCGTCACGGAACGGAGCCTCGACCCTTGTCGCGCCCGCGTGATAGCTGATGCCGCGCAGCGTCCGGCCCGGTGCCGTCACGCCCAGCCGGTCCAGCTGGGCGAGCGAGTGCGGCAGCAGGCCTTCGCCGCAGGCCTTGTCCAGCGTGCCCGGCCGCCGCTCGACAACGACCGCCTCCAGACCCGCGCGGGCCGCGCACAGCGACGTCGCCAACCCTGCCGGACCACCGCCGATCACGAGGAGGTCGATCACGACAGGCTCGCCAGCGCGGTGTTCTCGACGCGCAGCCGGGTGCGCAATAGCAGTGCGTTGAGCACCGTGAACACCGCGGCCGTCAGCCAGGCGGTGTGGACCAGCGGCAGTGCGAATCCCTCGACCACCACGGCCACGTAGTTGGGGTGCGACAGCCACCGGTACGGACCGCTGACGACCCGCGACGCGCCCGGCACGACGACGACGCGGGTGTTCCACTGCGGGCCGAGCGTGGCGATGCACCACCACCGCAGGGCCTGCGAGGCCAGCACCGCGGCGAGCATCGGCCAGCCGAGTGCGGGGAGGAACGGGCGGTCGAGCAGCACGGGTTCGAGCACGCACCCCACGAGCAACCCGACGTGCAACACCACCATGACCGGGTAGTGGCCGAAGCCGTACTCGGTGCCGCCACGTGCCAGTGACCACGCCAGGTTGCGCTTGGAGACGACGAGCTCGACGAGCCGCTCGGCAGCGACGGCCGCGATCAGCGCCAGGTACCAGGCCACCGGATCAGCGCCACCGCAGCAGGACCAGTTCGGAGCAGAACCCCGGTCCCATCGCCATCATCAGGCCGAGGCTGCCCGGGGGCGGACGCTTGGCGATGGTGTCGTGCAGCACGTGCAACACCGACGCCGACGACAGGTTGCCGACCTCGGCGAGCGATCGCCACGTCAGTTCGAGGGCGTCGTCGGGCAGGCCCAGTGTCGCGGTGATCGCCTCGATCACCTTGGGCCCGCCGGGGTGGCTGACCCAGGTGCTGATATCGGCGGTCTCGAGGCCATGCGCGGCAAGGAAATTCGTGACGTCGTCGCCGAGGTACGTCTCGACGACCTTCGGCACATCGGGTGACAGGACGAGGCGGAAGCCACTCGAATCGATGTCCCAGCCCATCGTCCGTTCCGAGTCGGGATAGAGGTGGCTACGGGAATCGAGCACCTCGGGTCCTGCCGTGTCGACGGTCTCGGCGCGCCGGTCTCCGACCATGACGACGGCGCCCGCACCGTCACCGAACAGGCTGGAACCGACGACGGTCGCCATCGACGGTTCGGTCTTCGGCATCAGGGAGCACAGCTCGACCGCCAGCAGCACCGCGACGCCGTCGGGTGCGCCGCGCAGGTAGTCGTCGACCCGCGCGACGCCGGCGGCACCGGCGACGCACCCCAGCCCGAACAACGGCACCCGCCGCACGTCGGGCCGCAGCCCGATGCGGCCCGCGATCCGGGCATCCAGCGTCGGCACCGCCACCCCGGTGACGGTGGTGGTGTAGATGACGTCGACGTCGGCGGGCTCCAGCCCGGCATCGTCGAGCGCCCCGCGGATCGCGGCGCAGCCGAGGGCCACGGCGTGTTCGATGAAGACGTCGTTGGCGCGGCCGAAGTCCGTCAGATCCGGATAGTCCGCCAGCGGCAGCACCATGTGGCGGGTCTCGACCCGCGCGCTGCGGTGCAGTTTGCGGATGGCGTCCTCGTGCTCGGCGTAACCGGGGAGCTCCAGCAGCGCATCGGTGATTTGTTCCTGGGTATAGCGGTGGGGCGGCAGTTCGCTACGGACACTTGCGATTACGCTCATCATCCCTCCTCTACCCAGACCACGAGATCCAGGTCGGATCGGTTCACATGCACCACGCAACTAGGCTGGGCCACATGCTGATTGGTTCGCACGTCGACAACACCGATCCTCTGGCCGCGGCCGCCGCCGACGGTGCCGATGTGGTGCAGTTCTTCCTCGGCAACCCGCAGAGCTGGAAGAAACCCGCGCCGCGCGAGGACGCCGAGATCCTGCGCGCCGCGACGGTGCCGCTGTACGTCCACGCGCCGTACCTGATCAACGTCGCATCGGCCAACAACAAGGTGCGCATCCCGTCGCGCAAGATCCTCCAGGACACGTGCGATGCCGCGTCCGAGATCGGCGCGACGGCCGTGATCGTGCACGGCGGACACGCCGACGACAACGACATGGACGCCGGCTTCGAGCGGTGGGTGAAGGCGCTCGACGCCCTCAAGACCGACATGCCCGTGTACCTCGAGAACACCGCCGGCGGCGATCACGCCATGGCGCGGCACTTCGACACCATCGCGCGGCTGTGGGACCGCATCGGCGACAAGGGCATCGGTTTCTGCCTGGACACCTGCCATGCGTGGGCGGCGGGGGAGGCGCTGGTCGACGCGGTGGAGCGCATCAAGTCGATCACCGGGCGCATCGATCTGGTGCACTGCAACGACTCCCGTGACGCCGCCGGTTCCGGGGCCGACCGGCACGCGAACTTCGGTTCGGGCCAGATCGACCCGCAGTTGCTGGCAGCGGTGGTCCGCGCTGCGGACGCTCCCGTCATCTGCGAGACGTCCGAGGACGGCCGCAAGGACGACATCGCGTTCCTCCGCGAGAACGTTTAGTCAGCACCGACAATTGTGATAAACCCGTCGGGTGCAAGACGCCAACACTGAGGTAACAGAGACACCCGACGCCGGTTACGAGCGTGGCCTGTCCGCCAGAACCGTGCAGATGATCGCGATCGGCGGGGCCATCGGTACCGGCCTGTTCTACGGCGCCGGCGGGGCCATCGAGAAGGCCGGTCCGGCGCTGATCCTGGCGTACCTCACGGCGGGCCTGGCCGTGTTCGTCATCATGCGCGCGCTCGGTGAGCTGCTGGTCTACCGCCCGGTGTCGGGCAGCATCTCGGAATACGCCGAGGAGTTCATGGGCCGGTTCGCCGGGTTCGCGAACGGCTGGACGTACTGGGCGGTGTGGGCCACGACGTGCATGGCCGAGATCACGGTCGCCGGCAAGTACGTGCAGTACTGGCCATGGGGGCACGACATCCCGCAGTGGGTGACGGCGCTGGTCGTCCTGCTGGTGTTGTTCGTGGCCAACCTGATCTCGGTGAAGATCTTCGGTGAGGCCGAGTTCTGGTTCTCGATGATCAAGGTGACCGCGATCATCGGCATGATCATCATCGGCATCGGTGTGCTGCTGCCGATCGCCGGCTTCGGCCCGGCCACCGGCCCGAGCCTGAACAACCTGTGGAACGACGGCGGCTTCTTCCCGACCGGGTTCAGCTCGGCGTTGCTGAGCCTGCAGATCGTGGTGTTCGCCTACGTCGGCGTCGAGCTCGTCGGTGTCACCGCGGGCGAGGCCGAGAACCCGAAGGTGACGCTGCGCAAGGCGATCAACACGCTGCCCTTCCGCATCGGCCTGTTCTACGTCGGCGCCCTGATCGTCATCCTGTCGATCCAGGGCTGGCGGCACTACCACGCCGGCCAGAGCCCGTTCGTCGCGGTGTTCCAGTACCTGAACATCCCCGCCGCCGCGGGCATCGTGAACTTCATCCTGCTGACGGCGGCGCTGTCGTCGTGCAACTCGGGCATCTATTCGACGGGCCGCATGGTGCGCAGTCTCGCCCAGCGTGGCGATGCGCCCGCCGGTCTGCAGTCGCTGAGCAGCCGGCACGTACCGATGCTCGCCATCTGCTTCTCGGCCCTCACCATGGGCGTCGGCGTCCTGGTGAACTACCTGTCGCCGGACAAGGCGTTCGCCTACATCACCTCGGTGTCGACCATCGGCATCATCTTCGTGTGGGGCTCGATCCTGGTGTCGCACTTCATCTATCGCCAGCGGGTGGCCGCCGGCGTGCTGCCGGCGTCGGACTACCGCCTGCCGGGCGCGCCCTACACGACGTTCCTGGCGCTCGGGTTCCTGGCGCTCGTCGTCGTGCTGCTGTTCTTCACCGACGACGGACGCACGGCGATCCTCGTGGGTGCCATCTGGTTCGTCATCGTGACGCTGGGTTACTTCGTGCACCGCGGCGACCGTGCCACCGAGGTCGTGACGCGGCACTAGCAAATCGCAGCCCCGACGCGGCACCGCCTACGGCTGCAACGACAGCCAGGTGCCGTGGTCGGCGATGCGCAGGGCGGCGGTGATACCGGCGTCGTCGAAGGCGCGTGCGATGTCGTCGCGGCCTTCGGTGAAGTGTGCCCAACCGTCGTAGTGAACAGGGATGTTGACCGGGGCGCCCAGAACCGCGGCGGCGGCCGCGGTTCGGATGCTGTCGAGACTGACCGGTCGATGCCGGAACTTTCCGGGCACGCGGGCGGCGCCGGCGTGCAGGATGGCTGCGTCGATGGTGCCGACGCGACGGGCGATCTCGGCGACAGTGCGAAGGGAGGCGTTGTCGCCGCTGATGTAGACGGTGGGCACCGTGCTGCCGGAAAGCACGAACCCGATGACTTCGCAGTTGACGTACCCGTCGGGGTCCCGGTCACCGTCTTCGGGCCCGTGGACGGCAGGGACGGCGGTGACGTTGAACTCGCCGGTGTCGGGCCGGGTGAGGGTGTAGGTGCTCCACGGTCGCAATCCGACGGCTGGGCTGCCGAGGCGTCTGGCTGCGCCCATGGTGGTGAGCAGCAACGGCGCGTTCTTGGCGAAGGCGCGGCCGCGCTCGTCGAAGTTGTCAGCGTGGTTGTCGTGGCTGACGAGGACGACGTCGACGGTGCCGATTTGTTCCTCGGTGACGGCCGGGCCTTGGGTTTTCGTCAAGTACCCCTGTGGCCCGGGGGCGTCGAAGGTCGGGTCGCTGACGATGCGTAGTCCGCCGAGATCGAGCACGGTGGTCGGGCCGCCGACAACCAATGCAGCACAACCTTGTTGGGCCAGAGGCATGGTGGGGCTCCTGGGAGTTGCGTGTCTGCTGACCGCCGGCACTCATCGGTCAGCTTCGTCGCGAGTGTAATGAGATTTTTTCACTTGATGGCCCGACCGCGTTCGGCCATTCATATATACAGTTCTTGTGCGACTGTCGTAAAAGTGTAATAGTGGGGATATGGCTGATACGCACGTCGTCACCAATCAGGTTCCGCCCCTGGAGAACTACAACCCCGCCACCTTCCCGGCACTCGCCGAGGCCCTGATCCGCGAGGGCGGGGAGTGGGGCGTCGACGAGGTGCACGCCGTCGGCGAACTCGGCGGCAGCCGCAAAGCGCAGCGCTGGGGTGAACTCGCGGACCGCAACGTCCCGATCCTGCACACGCACGACCGCTACGGGCACCGCGTCGACGAGGTCGAATACGACCCCGCCTACCACCAGCTGATGAACGCCGCGGTGACGCACGGCCTGCACGGCGCACCGTGGGCCGACGACCGTCCCGGTGCGCACGTCGTCCGCGCGGCGAAGATGTCGGCCTGGACCCCGGAGCCGGGCCACGTCTGCCCGATCTCGATGACCTACGCCGTCGTCCCGGCGCTGCGGTTCAACCCCGAGCTGTCCAAGGTCTACGAACCGCTGCTGACCAGCCGGGTCTACGACCCCGAGCTGAAAGTGCCTGCCACCAAAGCCGGTATCACCGCCGGCATGTCGATGACCGAGAAGCAGGGCGGCTCCGACGTCCGCGCCGGCACCACGCAGGCCACCCCCAACGGCGACGGCAGCTACTCGCTGCGCGGCCACAAATGGTTCACCTCGGCGCCGATGGGCGACATGTTCCTCGTCCTCGCGCAGGCGCCGGGCGGACTGTCGTGCTTCTTCCTGCCCCGCGTGCTGCCCGACGGCACCCGCAACCGCATGTTCATCCAGCGGCTCAAGGACAAGCTCGGCAACCACGCCAACGCCTCCAGCGAGATCGAGTACGACGGCGCCACCGTCTGGCTGGTCGGTGAGGAGGGCCGCGGCGTGCCGACCATCATCGAGATGGTCAACCTGACCCGCCTGGACTGCACGCTCGGCAGCGCCACGAGTATGCGCACCGGCCTGACGCAGGCCGTGCACCACGCCCAGCACCGCAAGGCCTTCGGGGCGTACCTGATCGACCAGCCGCTCATGCGCAACGTGTTGGCCGACATGGCCGTCGAGGCCGAGGCCGCCACCATGCTGGCGATGCGCATGGCCGGCGCCACCGACCGCGCCGTCCGCGGCGACGAACGCGAATCCCTGTTCCGCCGAATCGGTCTGGCCGCGGCCAAGTACTGGGTGTGCAAGCGCGCGACGCCGCACGCGGCAGAGGCGATGGAGTGCTTCGGCGGCAACGGCTACGCCGAGGAATCCGGCATGCCGCGGCTGTACCGCGAAGCCCCGCTGATGGGCATCTGGGAAGGTTCGGGCAATGTCAGCGCGCTCGACACGCTGCGGGCCATGGCGACAAAGCCCGAGTGCATCGAGGTGCTGTTCGACGAGTTGGCGCAGGCACAGGACCCCCGTCTGGACGCCCACGTCAACGCGCTCAAGGCACAGCTCACCGATCCGGCGACCCTCGAATACCGCGGACGCAAGGTGGCCGAGGACATTTCGCTGGCCCTGCAGGGCGCGCTGCTGGTGCGCCACGGTCACCCCGCGGTGGCCGAGGCATTCCTCGTCAGCCGCCTCGACCGCCAGTGGGGCGGCGCGTTCGGCACGCTGCCGACCGGCCTCGACCTCGCGCCCATCATCGAACGCGCCCTCGTCAAGGGCTGATTTCAACTGCCGAGCAGGCGCAAAACTGTCCCGATATCCCCGTTTGGGACAGTTTTACGCCTGCCCGCGGGAAGGCTGAGCTGGTGGATTTCGACAACCTGAAGACCATGACCTACGAGGTCGCCGATCGCATCGCCCGGATCACGTTCAACCGGCCGGAGAAGGGCAACTCGATCGTCGCGGACACCCCGCTGGAGCTGGCCGCGTGCGTCGAACGGGCCGACCTCGATCCGAACGTGCACGTGATCCTGGTGTCCGGCCGGGGTGAAGGCTTCTGTGCCGGTTTCGATTTGAGCGCGTACGCCGACGGCACGGGAGCCGCCGGCGGCGCCGAGCATCAGGGCACGGTGCTCGACGGCAAGACGCAGGCCGTCAACCACCTGCCGAACCAGCCCTGGGACCCGATGATCGACTACCAGATGATGAGCCGGTTCGTCCGTGGCTTCTCCAGCCTGATGCACTGCGACAAACCGACCGTGGTGAAGATTCACGGCTACTGCGTGGCCGGCGGCACGGACATCGCGCTGCACGCCGACCAGGTGATCGCGGCGTCCGACGCCAAGATCGGCTACCCGCCCATGCGCGTCTGGGGTGTGCCGGCGGCCGGGTTGTGGGCGCATCGCCTGGGTGACCAGCGCGCGAAACGTCTGCTGTTCACGGGGGATTGCATCACCGGCGCGCAGGCGGCCGAATGGGGTTTGGCGGTCGAGGCCCCCGAGCCCGAGGACCTGGATGAACGCACCGAGCGGCTCGTCGCCCGGATCGCGGCGATGCCCGTCAACCAGCTGATCATGGCGAAGCTGGCGTGCAACACGTCGCTGCTGCAGCAGGGGATCGCGACCAGCCGCATGGTCAGCACGGTGTTCGACGGCATCGCCCGCCACACGCCCGAGGGGCACGCGTTCGTCGCCGACGCCGT
Organism: Mycobacterium sp. 360MFTsu5.1; assembly: GCF_000383495.1. NCBI lineage: Bacteria > Bacillati > Actinomycetota > Actinomycetes > Mycobacteriales > Mycobacteriaceae > Mycobacterium > Mycobacterium sp. 360MFTsu5.1. The sequence goes on from NZ_KB911466.1 coordinate 298,316, forward strand.
CGAGCACGGGTTCCGGCAGGCGGTGCGGCACCGCGATGATCCGTTCGGTGACGCGGGCCGGGTTGCCTCCGGGGTCTGACGGCCATGGCTGATCTGAAGCGGATGACCGCCCGGTCGGTGGTGCTCAGCGTGCTGCTGGGTGCCCACCCGGCGTGGGCGTCCGCGGCCGAGTTGGTCCGGCTCACTTCGGATTTCGACATCAAGGAGCAGACGCTGCGGGTGGCGCTGACGCGGATGGTCAGCGCCGGCGACCTGGTGCGCTCGGCCGACGGCTACCGGCTCGCCGACCGCCTGCTGGCCCGGCAACGCCGGCAGGATGCCGCCATCGACCCGAAAACCAAGCCCTGGCGAGGTGACTGGACGACGGTCGTCATCACCACCATCGGGGCCGATGCCCGGACCCGGGCGGACCTGCGAAACGACCTGCTGCAGAACAGGTTCGGAGAGCTCCGCGAGGGTCTGTGGCTGCGGCCGGCCAATCTGGCCGGTGAGTTGCCGGAGGAGATCACGGCGAACGCCCGGGTCCTGACCAGTCGGGACGACGACCCCGCCGGCCTGGCCGCCGTCCTGTGGGACCTGCCCGCCTGGGCCGCGACCGCCCGCCAACTGCTCGACGAGATCGCCTCGGCCGCCGACGTTCCCGGCCGGTTCGTGGCGGCGGCCGCCATCGTCCGGCACCTGTTGGCCGACCCCGTGCTACCTGCCGAACTGCTCCCGGCCGACTGGCCCGGCGAGCACCTACGGCAGGCCTATGCAGACTTCGCCGCCGAACTGGTGGCGCGGCGCGACGAACCGATGGAGGCATGATGACCGAACCCGTGCGTGTCGAGAAGAACGGACCGGTGACGACGGTCATCATCGACCGGCCCCAGGCCCGCAACGCCGTCAACGGACCGACGGCAGCAGCGCTGTACCAGGCGTTCGACGAGTTCGACCGCGACGACTCGGCCGCCGTGGCCGTGTTGTGGGGCGACCACGGAACCTTCTGCGCCGGAGCGGATCTCAAGGCGTTCGGCACCCCGGAGATGAATCAGACGCACCGCACGGGCCCGGGGCCGATGGGCCCGAGCCGGATGATGCTGTCCAAACCGGTGATCGCCGCGGTCAGCGGCTACGCCGTCGCCGGCGGGCTCGAGCTCGCGGTGTGGTGCGACCTGCGGGTCGTCGAGGAGGACGCGACGTTCGGCGTGTTCTGCCGGCGCTGGGGTGTCCCGCTCATCGACGGTGGCACGGTCCGGTTGCCGCGGCTGATCGGACATAGCCGCGCGATGGACCTGATCCTCACCGGCCGGTCCGTCGATGCTGCCGAGGCGCTGCAGATCGGCCTGGCCAACCGCGTCGTGCCGCACGGGCAGGCCCGCGCGAAGGCCGAAGAACTGGCGCACCAGCTGGCGGCGCTGCCGCAGTTGTGTCTGCGCGCCGACCGGATGTCCGCGCTGCGGCAGTGGGGCGAATCCGAGGAATCCGCAATGGAATTCGAGTTCGCCAGCCTGGCGCAGGTGGCCGAGGAGTCGCTCGCGGGCGCGCAGCGGTTCGCCGGGGGAGCGGGCCGGCACGGCGCTCAGGCGTGAGCGCTAACCCTTGGTGACGGTGTTGCCGGTGCCGGTGTTGGAAACCTTCGGCGAGCCGTCCTTGTAGGTGACGGTGGCGTGCATGCCGACGACGTCGAGCTCCTGGTCGACCTTGTCGAACGTCACCTTGTTGTCGGTGCCGCCGATGTTCGCCTTCGCACAGGTGCCCTTGACGGTCAGCGTGTTGTTGGCGCCGCCCACGGTCAGCGATTTGCCGGTGCCGCAATCGATTTCCCGGGTGGTGCCGACGGCGCTGTAGTTGATGGTGTTGCCCACCTCGACCTGCGCCGTCGTCGGCGCAGCCGAGGTGCCTGCCGTAGACGAACTGCTGCCCCCGGTCTTGTTGTCCTGCGATCCGCAGCCGGTCAGCAGTAGAGCGGCCGCGGCGGCGACGCCCGCCGCCATCGCGATTCGGTTGGGGTTCATACGGTGTCCCTCCCTGTCGGCGTTGTCGGCACCTGGTGCGGGCCTGGTCAGGGAATCTTGGCGAGTCGATTACCCAAACCGAGTTGGCGCCCGACGTCGATGAGTGCCGGATCCCCATTGTGGAATATGACCGTCTGATTGAAGCCGTAGGCGGTGACGTCGTTGACGATCGTGTCGGCGATGACGGTGTTCGACGAGCCCTGCACGGTGACGGCCCAGCAGGTGCCGAACGCGGTGATGGTGTTGCCGCTGCCGTTGACGAGCAGGGTGCCGTTGTGGCAGTCGAGGGTCTGGGTGATGCCCGTGCCGACGATGTGGGTGTCATCGTTGATCGCGGCGGCGTTCGGTGCACCGACCGTGAACGGGACCGTCAGCAGCCCGGCAAGCAATGCGGTTCCCCATGCTTTGCGACTCACGATGGTTCCCTTCGTTCTGGTCCGCGATGATGTGCACCGGGGTGCGGTATCTGGGAGCCTACGTTGCGAGGCACGTGCTGCGGAGTGGGTTCGTCCGTTCTGTGGGACTCGCCATGAGACGCGGTTACAAGATTCGCCCAAATGGCGACGTATCTGCAGCGTCCAGAGGTTAGAGTCATTAGTTAACCGACCGCGCCGCGGTCCGTGGAATCACGATAGAACACCGGAGGAACGGGCAGATGGCACCTCGGCCAGAGTCGCAAGCGGTTGGGGATGCCCGACCGGCTGCGCCGGCGCGGTCGCGGGCGACGGCGCGTGCCACCAAGCTCAGCCGGGACTCGATCGTCAGCGCCGCGCTGACCTTCCTCGACCGCGAGGGCTGGGACGCGCTGACCATCAATGCGCTGGCCAATCAGCTCGGCACCAAGGGCCCGTCGCTGTACAACCACGTGCAGAGCCTCGATGACCTGCGCCGCACCGTCCGGATGCGCGTCATCGACGACATCATCGGCATGCTCAACACGGTCGGCGAGGGCCGCAGCCGCGACGACGCGGTCATGGCCATGGCCAGTGCCTATCGCAGCTACGCCCATCACCATCCGGGCCGGTACTCGGCCTTCACGCGGATGCCGCTGGGTGGCGACGATCCCGAGTACACGGCCGCGACGCACGCGGCGGCCGGGCCTGTGATCGCGGTCCTGGCGTCGTACGGGCTCGACGGTGAGAACGCCTTCTACGCCGCCCTGGAGTTCTGGTCGGCCCTACACGGTTTCGTTTTGCTGGAGATGACGGGCGTGATGGACGGCGTCGACACCGACGCGGTGTTCACCGACATGGTGGTACGGCTGGCACGAGGGATGAACGAGCGCGACTCGGCTTGAGCGGGGGAGCGTCTGATGTCTGACGAGCACAGCGGCTGGCAGCCGCCCCAGCCACCGCAACAGCCCCAGCCACCGGCGGGCTGGGTGCCACCGGGAATGCCACCCGCATGGCCGCCGCCCGTGGCCGCGCAGTCCGGTGTGCCCCGCTGGCTGGTCGCCCTGGTCTTGGCGGTGCTGATCCTGAGCTATGGCGCGACGGTCTTCGTGACCAGGGACATCTGGCGCGCAGGCAAGCCTCGCCCGGTGGTCCACGCCGCGGTCGAGATTCAGGCGCCACCCGGAACGGCGCCGGATGCCCTCGCGCAGACCCGCAAGGTCGTCGAATCCCGGATCAACCACCTCGGTGGACGCGACGTGTCCGTCGAGCTGGACGGAAAGACTCTCGAGGTCACCGCCACCGACGTCACCGAGGCGCAGCTGCGCGGCGTCACCGCCGTCGGCCGCCTCCATATAAGGCCCGTCCTCCACACGATTGCGGCGCAACCAGACGGGACCACCGCACCTCGGGCTCCGCAGGTGGCCGACAGCCAGCGCATCGCCGATGAAAAGGCGCTGCGGCAGAGCACCCAGCCGCAGATCAGGTGTTGTCGCTGCAGTTCCAGGCCACGCGCTGTGGTCAGCCCGACGCGCTCGCCGACCACGACGACCCGACGCTGCCGCTCGTCACCTGCTCCGACGACGGCAAGCAGGTGTATCTGCTGGACAAGTCGATCATCAGCGGCGACCAGATCAAGGACGCCTCGGCGCGGCAGGGCGGGCAGCGCGGCGACTACGTCGTCTTCGTCACCTTCGACGACAAGGCGGCCGACGTCTGGTCGAGGTTCACCGCGGCCAACACCGGTATCCGGACCGCGTTCACGGTCGACACCCAGGTCGTCAGTGCACCGGCGCTGCTGGAACCCATCACGACGGGGCGCACCCAGATCCACGGGCAGTTCACCGCTGATTCGGCGAAGTCGTTCGCCGCGGTGGTGGTGGGCGGGCCACTGCCGCTGCCGATCTCGGTGCAGTCGGTGCGGGCGGATCAGATCGCGCCGTCGTTCTGGTCGGTACCACGCATCGCGGTTCTCGGCGGCGGGGTCGTGGTGATCTTCACCCTCATCATCGGAGTGGTTCTGATGGCCCGATGGGGGCCGCGCCAGCGGTAAGGTATTGATCACGCTCCCGGCTCTACCGCTCTGACCTGCGGTTTGAGCCCTCTGTCCGGGTTTGGATCGTGGCGGTCCGTACTGGTATCGTGGTGGTTCGTGCCTGGCCGACTTGGGCGCTTGCATTCATTGTGTTTGTAGGCATGCCTGCACGCCGGGCCAATTCGCATGTCCGTGGTGCACCGAAAGGTCTGTGCCTAGCCTCGTGCGACACGCCCGGACGCGGGGTATGCGATCGGACGAAAACCGCAGTACAGAGACTTAAACCGCAGTACGAACGCAACAGAGAAAGCCGATAGATGCCAACCATCAACCAGCTGGTCCGCAAGGGTCGCCACGACAAGACCGCCAAGGTCAAGACCGCGGCGCTCAAGGGCAGTCCGCAGCGTCGTGGTGTGTGCACCCGCGTGTACACCACCACCCCCAAGAAGCCGAACTCGGCGCTGCGCAAGGTCGCCCGCGTGAAGCTGACGAGCCAGGTTGAGGTCACGGCCTACATCCCGGGTGAAGGCCACAACCTGCAGGAGCACTCGATGGTGCTCGTGCGTGGCGGTCGTGTGAAGGACCTCCCCGGTGTGCGTTACAAGATCATCCGCGGCTCGCTGGACACCCAGGGTGTCAAGAACCGCAAGCAGGCACGCAGCCGTTACGGCGCCAAGAAGGAGAAGAGCTAATGCCACGCAAGGGTCCCGCGCCGAAGCGGCCGCTGGTCAACGACCCGGTCTACGGTTCGCAGCTGGTCACCCAGCTCGTCAACAAGGTGCTGCTGGACGGCAAGAAGTCGCTGGCCGAGCGCATCGTCTACGGCGCCCTTGAGCAGGCTCGTGAGAAGACCGGCACCGACCCCGTCGTGACGCTGAAGCGCGCCATGGACAACGTCAAGCCGTCCCTCGAGGTCCGCAGCCGCCGCGTCGGTGGCGCGACCTACCAGGTGCCGGTCGAGGTTCGTCCGGACCGTTCGACCACGCTGGCGCTGCGCTGGCTGGTCAGCTTCTCGAAGGCTCGCCGCGAGAAGACCATGGTCGAGCGCCTGGCCAACGAAATCCTGGATGCCAGCAACGGCCTGGGTGCCGCCGTCAAGCGACGCGAGGACACCCACAAGATGGCCGAGGCGAACCGGGCCTTCGCGCACTACCGCTGGTGACTCAATCGCCGGCCGCCAATGTCGGCGGCCGGCGCATCTGATTCACAACTGACCGCCCTCCCCGGGCGACGCGGATTTACTTAAAGCAACTGAAAGAGTGGGAATCTAGCCGTGGCACAGGACGTGCTGACCGACCTGAACAAGGTCCGCAACATCGGCATCATGGCGCACATCGACGCCGGCAAGACGACGACGACGGAGCGCATCCTCTTCTACACCGGTATCTCGTACAAGATCGGTGAGGTCCATGACGGCGCGGCCACCATGGACTGGATGGAGCAGGAGCAGGAGCGTGGTATCACCATCACCTCCGCTGCCACCACCTGTTTCTGGAACGACAACCAGATCAACATCATCGACACCCCGGGCCACGTCGACTTCACCGTCGAGGTGGAGCGTTCGCTGCGCGTGCTCGACGGTGCCGTCGCCGTCTTCGACGGCAAAGAGGGCGTGGAGCCGCAGTCCGAGCAGGTGTGGCGCCAGGCCGACAAGTACGACGTGCCGCGCATCTGCTTCGTCAACAAGATGGACAAGCTGGGCGCCGACTTCTACTTCTCGGTCCAGACCATGAAGGACCGCCTCGGCGCGAACGTCATTCCGATCCAGCTGCCGATCGGCTCCGAAGGTGACTTCGAGGGCGTCGTCGACCTGGTCGAGATGAAGGCCAAGGTCTGGCGCGGCGAGACCAAGCTCGGCGAGAAGTACGACGTCGTCGACATCCCGGCCGACCTTCAGGAGAAGGCCGAGGAGTACCGCACCGCCATGATCGAGGCGGTCGCCGAGACCGACGAGGCGCTGCTGGAGAAGTACCTGGGCGGCGAAGAGCTGACCATCGAGGAGATCAAGGGCGGTCTGCGCAAGCTCACCGTCACCAGCGCCGCGTACCCGGTGCTGTGCGGTTCCGCGTTCAAGAACAAGGGTGTGCAGCCCATGCTCGACGCGGTCATCGACTACCTCCCGACCCCGCTGGACGTCCCGGCCGCCGAAGGCCACGTCCCGGGCAAGGAAGACGAGATCATCTCGCGCAAGCCGTCGGCCGACGAGCCGTTCTCGGGCCTGGCGTTCAAGGTCGCCACGCACCCGTTCTTCGGCAAGCTGACCTACGTCCGCGTCTACTCGGGCAAGGTCGACTCCGGTGCCCAGGTCATCAACTCGACCAAGGGCAAGAAGGAGCGTCTGGGCAAGCTGTTCCAGATGCACTCCAACAAGGAGAACCCGGTCGAGTCGGCTGCCGCCGGTCACATCTACGCGGTCATCGGCCTCAAGGACACCACCACCGGTGACACCCTGTGCGACCCGAGCAACCAGATCGTCCTGGAGTCCATGACCTTCCCGGACCCGGTTATCGAGGTGGCCATCGAGCCCAAGACCAAGAGCGACCAGGAGAAGCTGGGCACGGCGATCCAGAAGCTCGCCGAAGAAGACCCGACCTTCAAGGTGCACCTGGACCAGGAGACCGGCCAGACCGTCATCGGCGGTATGGGCGAGCTCCACCTGGACATCCTGGTGGACCGCATGCGTCGCGAGTTCAAGGTCGAGGCCAACGTCGGTAAGCCGCAGGTCGCCTACCGCGAGACCATCCGCAAGGCCGTGCAGAACGTGGAGTTCACCCACAAGAAGCAGACCGGTGGATCGGGCCAGTTCGCGAAGGTCATCATCAACGTCGAGCCTTTCGTCGGCGAAGACGGTGCGACCTACGAATTCGAGAACAAGGTCACCGGTGGCCGCATCCCGCGTGAGTACATCCCGTCGGTGGATGCCGGTGCGCAGGACGCCATGCAGTACGGCATCTTGGCCGGCTACCCGCTGGTCAACCTCAAGGTGACGCTGCTCGACGGCGCCTACCACGACGTCGACTCGTCGGAAATGGCCTTCAAGGTCGCCGGTTCGCAGGCACTGAAGAAGGCTGCGTCTGCCGCGCAGCCGGTCATCCTGGAACCGATCATGGCCGTCGAGGTCACCACGCCCGAGGACTACATGGGCGACGTGATCGGCGACCTGAACTCCCGCCGTGGCCAGATCCAGGCCATGGAGGAGCGCAGCGGTGCGCGTGTCGTCAAGGCACAGGTTCCGCTGTCCGAAATGTTCGGCTACGTCGGCGACCTCCGGTCGAAGACCCAGGGCCGGGCGAACTACTCCATGGTGTTCGACTCGTACGCCGAAGTTCCGGCGAACGTGTCGAAGGAGATCATCGCCAAGGCGACGGGCCAGTAGTCTCTGACCCGTTCTGCTGCGGCAGACCACACAACTGAACACATCAACACTGCTTAACCAAAGCACCAACAAGTCCAGGAGGACACAGAAGTGGCGAAGGCGAAGTTCGAGCGGACGAAGCCGCACGTCAACATCGGGACCATCGGTCACGTTGACCACGGCAAGACCACGCTGACTGCAGCAATCACCAAGGTTCTGCACGACAAGTACCCCGATTTGAACGAATCGCGCGCATTCGACCAGATCGACAACGCGCCCGAGGAGCGTCAGCGCGGTATCACCATCAACATCTCGCATGTTGAGTACCAGACCGACAAGCGCCACTACGCCCACGTGGACGCCCCCGGTCACGCTGACTACATCAAGAACATGATCACCGGTGCCGCCCAGATGGACGGCGCAATCCTCGTGGTCGCCGCCACCGACGGCCCGATGCCGCAGACCCGTGAGCACGTGCTGCTCGCCCGCCAGGTCGGCGTGCCCTACATCCTCGTCGCGCTGAACAAGTCCGACATGGTTGAGGACGAGGAGCTCCTGGAGCTCGTCGAGATGGAGGTCCGCGAACTGCTGGCCGCTCAGGACTTCGACGAGGACGCCCCCGTGGTCCGCGTCTCGGCGCTGAAGGCGCTCGAGGGCGACGCCACCTGGGTGAAGTCGGTCGAGGAGCTCATGGAGGCCGTCGACGAGTCCATCCCGGACCCGGTTCGCGAGACCGACAAGCCGTTCCTGATGCCCGTTGAGGACGTCTTCACCATCACCGGTCGTGGCACCGTGGTGACCGGCCGTGTCGAGCGTGGCGTGATCAACGTCAACGAAGAGGTCGAGATCGTCGGCATCCGTCCGACCACGACCAAGACCACCGTCACCGGTGTCGAGATGTTCCGCAAGCTGCTCGACCAGGGCCAGGCCGGCGACAACGTCGGTCTGCTGGTTCGTGGTATCAAGCGCGAAGAGGTCGAGCGTGGCCAGGTCGTCGTGAAGCCCGGCACCACCACCCCGCACACCGAGTTCGAGGGCAGCGTCTACATCCTGTCCAAGGACGAGGGTGGCCGCCACACGCCGTTCTTCAACAACTACCGTCCGCAGTTCTACTTCCGTACCACGGACGTGACCGGCGTGGTTACCCTGCCCGAGGGCACCGAGATGGTCATGCCCGGTGACAACACCGACATCTCCGTCGTGCTGATCCAGCCGGTCGCCATGGACGAGGGCCTGCGTTTCGCCATCCGTGAGGGCGGTCGTACCGTCGGCGCGGGTCGCGTTACCAAGATCATCAAGTGATCTAGTTTTTCCAAGCGGAGCGCCGCTCACCCGAAAGGGTGGGCGGCGCTTTGTTTTGCGGTGAGAAAGAGGTGTCGACGCAGTGCTTTTACCGGCAGGATGGCAGGATCGTTCGCGATGGAGGGGAACACGATGAGGGGTGGCCTGTCGTGCGGGTGAACGTGCGGGCATTCACCGACACCGGGTTGCGGCGCAAGCGCAACGAAGACGCGGTGATGGTCGGCGGCTGGGTCAGCCAGACGCACAACGGTGTCCTGGTGGAGATGCGGATGCAGCCGGGCTCCCCGTTCGTCTGCGCGGTGTGCGACGGGATGGGCGGGCACGTCGGCGGCGACGTGGCGAGCCGGACGGCGCTGAGCATGATCGCGACGATGTCGCCGGGCTGGACCGGTGGCGACGACATCACGTCGTCGCTGTCGTACGTCAGCGACTGGCTGTACGACATGGGCCGTGACACCGAACTGGCCGGGATGGGTACCACCATCGCCGGTGTCTGCCTCACCGCCGACGAGGTGATCGTCTTCAATGTCGGGGACAGCCGGGTGTATTCGGTTTCGGGCGAGACGCTGACCCAGGTGTCGGTCGACGACGCCGTCCTCGACGCGTCGGGCCGGCCGACCAACATCATCACCCAGTCGCTCGGGCAGGGCGTGCCCATCGCTGCGCACCTGACCGCGACGCCGCTGCAGCCCGGGAGCTACCTGATGTGCTCTGACGGTGTGCACGGGCAGATGGAGCATCACGATCTGCAGGCGGCCACGGCGTGCAACGACCGGGGCGACGGTTCGGCCATCATCATCGGGACGGCGCGGGCCAACGGCGCCGCCGACAATTTCTCGTTCGTCCTGTTGGACGTCCTCGGCGACTGAGCCGCACTAGAGTCTCTCGCATCGGTTCAGCTGATCAAGGAGCGTGGCTGACATGTTGGTGCGTTACCTCAAAGCTCAGGTCATGGTCCTGCTGTGCGGCGGGCTGGTGGGCCCCATCTTCCTGGCGGTGTACTTCTACACCGGCCAGGACGAGTTGATGAAGTGGATGTTCTGGACGGGCCTGCTGGTCACGGCGATCGACGTACTGGTCGCGCTGGGGCTGGCCGGCTTCGGTCAGATGCGGTCGGCGGAGCGCGAGGAACTCGAGGCCAGCGGGATACTGGGGCTGGCCGAGGTCACCGGGATCGGGGAGACCGGTACCCGGGTCAACGACCAGCCACTGGTGAAGCTGAATCTGCACATCACGGGGCCGCAGCTGGCTCCGTTCGACGCGCAGGACAAGGTGCTGGCCTCGGTGAGCCGGTTGCCGATGATCACGGCCCGCAAGCTCGTCGTGATGGTCAACCCGGCGACCAACAAGTTCCACATCGACTGGGAGCGCAGCGCACTGGTGTCGGGCATGATGCCGGTCCGGCTGACCTCGGAGCAGGACGGCCGCACCTACGACCTGACCGGACGCTCTGGCCCGATCATGGACATCCTGCAGATTCTCAAGTCGAACGGGGTGGCGCTCAGCGGGATCGCCGACCTGCGGTCGAATCCGGTTGTGCGGCAACAGGTGATGGACGTGGTCCGGCGGGCCACGGCCGCCGAGCGCGCCCCGGCCCCGGCGCCGGCTGCGATGGCGCCGCCCGTCGCGCCACCGGCGCCGTCGACAGCGCAGCGGCTGCAGGAGATCGAGACGCTGCGCGCCATGGGCACCATCAGCGAGGCCGAGTACACCGCCAAGCGCGCCCAGATCATCGCCGAGTTGTAGCCGACGCGACCGCCTTTCGGGAGCCACTAGAACGCGTTCTAGTTTGGCTGCTAGCGTGGCGGTTGATTCCGGCGAGAAGCGATGAAGGGACTGGCAATGACGGCAGGCGGAGCACTCGAAGGCAAGGTGGCATTCATTACCGGGGCTGCCCGCGGGCAGGGCCGGGCGCATGCCATCCGGCTGGCGCGCGAGGGTGCCGACATCATCGCCATCGACATCTGTGGTCCCGTCTCGGACACCATCACCTACCCGATGCCGACGTCGGAGGATCTGGCCGAGACCGCCCGCCTCGTCGAGGCCGAAGGTCGCAAGGTCCTGGCCCGCGAGGTCGACATCCGCGACCTGGCCGCCCAGAAGCAGGTCGTCGCCGACGCCGTCGAGCAGTTCGGCCGGCTCGACATCCTCGTCGCCAACGCGGGTGTCCTGAGCTGGGGCCGGCTGTTCGAGATGGACGAAGACCAGTGGGACAGCGTCGTCGACGTCAACCTGTCCGGCACCTGGCGCACCATCCGGGCCGTCGTCCCGGCGATGATCGAGGCCGGCAACGGCGGATCGATCATCATCGTCAGCTCGTCGGCGGGCCTCAAGGCGACGCCGGGCAACGGCCACTACGCGGCCTCGAAGTTCGGTCTCGTCGGTCTGACCAACGCCCTGGCACTCGAGGTGGGCGAGTTCGGCATCCGGGTCAACTCGATTCACCCCTACTCGATCATGACGCCGATGATCGAGCCCGAGGCCATGGGCGCGATCTTCGCCAAGTTCCCGACCTACCTGCACAGCTTCGCGCCGATGCCGTACAAGCCCGTCGCGCATGACGGCAAGGCTGGGCTGCAGGAGTTCATGACGCCCGAAGAGGTCACCGACGTGGTGACCTGGCTGGCCGGCCCGGGCTCCGGGACCATCTCCGGTTCCCAGATCGCCGTCGACCGCGGCGTCATGAAGTACTGAGTTACGCCGCGACCTGCCCGACCAGTACGTCCGCGAATTCCGTTGCGCCGGCTGACACCCTGACCGCCGGCCGGCCGCAACCGGGTGCCGTCGTGCGCCGCAGTGCGGATTTGCCGTCGACGTCCACCGAGACGTCGCCGGCCTTGGTGATGGTGACATCGATTGTGTGCCAGTCGTTGTCGGGCGGTGCCGGGATCGGGCCCGAATCCGTGTCGGCAGGCCCGTCGACGGTGGCGAGCCCGACGGCGTAGCCGCCCGCCGCACTGCGGACGCGTCCGGTGAAGCGCAGCGAGCACGCCGGATCGCCGGGCTGGAGCAGTCCCGACCAGGCGGTCGTCGGGTTGGCGTGCGGGTCGAGGCGTACTGCCCGGCCGTTGTTGGTGAACGTGGTGTCGATGCCGCCGACGCGGGTCCAGGCGGTGAAGTCCGTCGGCACCGGTGGGTGCGTCGGCACGATGGTCAGGCCGTTGAACGACGTCGGCGTCGTGCTCGGTGCCGCCGCGTCGTCGCGCAGGGACTTCGTGGCGACCACCGTGCCGCCCGCCGCCAGGGCGACGACGGCGAGCACCGCACCGCCGATGATCCACCATTTCCGTTTTCCGGACCGCTGCGGCGGGCCTGGTTCTGTTGGGGCGTAACGGTATTGGTCGTCAACCCAGAGAGCCCATCCCGGTGGTGGCGGCGGCCACGAGGGATCCGGCTGCCAGTCCGGGCCCGGCCGCCAGTCAGGTGGAAACGGCGGCCAGTCGGGTGGCGGATTGAAGCGCATCCTATGGGTCTACCACCGCACACCCGGCGGTCCGGCCAGCACCTCGGCGAATCGGTCCATCGCCCAATCGATTTCGGACCGGGTGATCACCAGCGGCGGGGCGAACCGCAGGGTCGGTCCGTGGGTGTCCTTGGTCAGCACGCCGCGCTCGGCCAGTCGCAGGCTGACCTCCCGGCCGGTGCCGACGGCCGGATCGAGGTCGACGCCCGCCCACAGGCCCAGCCCGCGAACGGCCGTCACGCCGTGTCCGATCATCGCCGCCAGGCGGGCGTGCAGGTGCCGGCCGAGTTCGGTTGCCCTGGATTGGAATTCGCCACGCTGCAGCATGCCGACCACCGTGGTGCCGATGGCTGCGGCCAGCGGATTGCCGCCGAACGTCGAACCGTGCTCACCGGGGTGCAGCACGCCGAGCACGTCTTTGTCGGCCACCACTGCGGACAGCGGCACGACGCCGCCGCCCAGCGCCTTGCCCAGTACGTAGACGTCGGGCACCACGCCCCAGTGGTCGCACGCGAAGGTGCGGCCGGTACGGGCGAGGCCGGACTGGATTTCGTCGGCGATCATCAGGACGTGGCGTTCGGTGCACAGCGCGCGCACGCGGGGCAGATAGTCATCGGGCGGCACGATGATCCCGGCCTCGCCCTGGATCGGCTCGATCAGTACCGCAGCGGTGTCGTCATCGACGGCGGCTGCGAGCGCGTCGGCGTCCCCGAACGGCACCGACCGGAAACCCGGTGTGTACGGGCCGAAACCGCGCCGCGCCGTGTCGTCGTCGGAGAAGCTGATGATCGTCGTCGTGCGGCCGTGGAAGTTGCCCCGTGCCACGACGATGTTGGGCGCCGACACTCCTTTGACGTCCCGACTCCACTTGCGCGCGACTTTGACCGCGCTCTCCACGGCCTCGGCGCCGCTGTTCATCGGCAGCACCAGATCCTTGCCGCACAAATGGGCCAGGGCGGCGCAGAACGGGCCGAGGCGGTCGGAGTGGAAGGCACGGCTGACGAGCGTCACGGCGTCCAGCTGGGCGTGTGCGGTCGCCAGGATCTCGGGATTGCGGTGGCCGAAATTGACCGCCGAATACGCCGCCAGACAGTCCAGGTAGCTGCGTCCTTCCGGATCGGTGATCCACACCCCGTCGGCGGACGCCGCGACGACCGGCAGCGGGGCGTAGTTGTGCGCGGCGTAGCGGTCGTCGAGGGCGATCAGCTGAGCCGTGCTTTCCGGTGTTCCCGCAACGGCTTTCAGCATGACGTCGGGTACACCTCCAGGGTGCAGCACTTCACCGACCCGCCGCCCTTGAGCAACTCGGACAGGTCGACACCGACCGGCCGGAATCCGGCGTCGGCGAGCTGCGCGGCGAAGCCGGTGGCCGCGGCCGGATGTACGACGTTCAGTCCGTCGGACACCGCGTTCAGGCCGAGCACGTGGGCGTCGGCATCGGAAACCTCGATGGCGCCCGGAAACATCTTGCGCAGCAACGCCACCGACGTGGCGCCGAAGGCCGGGGGATAGAACGCGATGGTCTCGTCGTCGAGTACCGCCAGTGCGGTGTCGAGGTGGTAGAAGCGGGGGTTGACGAGCTGCAGGCTGACCAGAGGCAGCCCGGACAGCTTGGCCACCTCGTCGTGCGACTGGCGGTCGGTACGGAATCCGTAGCCGGCCAGGATCTTCGACCCGATGATCAGCAGGTCGCCCTGCCCCTCGTTGGTGTGCTCGGTGTACAGCGGGCAGTAGCCGTGGTCCATCATCCATCCGGCATAGGCCACCGATTCGCCGGCCCGCTGCGGGTAGGCGAATCGCGCGATGATGGCGACCTTCTCGAACCCGTCGTCGAGCACCAGTCCGCCGTTGGCGGCGTACACCATGTCGGGTAGTCCCGGAATCGGGTCGACCAGTTCGACGGTGTGGCCGAGGCTGCGGTACGTGCGGACCAGATGCTCCCACTGTCGCACCGCCAGCGCCGTGTCCACGGGGGTGGAGGTGTCCATCCACGGGTTGATCGCATATTCGACGGCGAAATGCGTCGGCCGGGTCATCACATAGTGCCGGGGGCGGGCCACCCGGTCCGGTCGCCAACCTGAATTTGGTGTCGCCATCTTGACGACATCAGTAATCGTCATAATTCGATGGTAGGAGCACTTCGTTACGCAAGCAATCGATGCTTGTTGCGCATTTGTAACGGATCTATTGTGTGATCACTCGCGATTCAACAATCTATTGCGTGAGGGAGGTGTGCGGCCGGTGGAAAGCGTCGACGAGACCGACGAGCGCATCCTGGCCGAGTTGGCGGACAACGCGCGCGCCACGTTCGCCGAGATCGGTGAACGGGTGGGCCTGTCGGCGCCCGCCGTCAAACGCCGGGTCGACCGGCTGCTGGCCACCGGCGTAATCCGCGGCTTCACGACGGTCGTCGACCGGAACGTGATCGGTTGGGGGACAGAGGCATACGTTCAGGTGTACTGCCACGGCACCATCACGCCGGCGCAGCTGCGGGAGGCCTGGGAGGGCATTCCCGAGGTGGTCTCGGCCGCCACGGTGACCGGCACGTCCGACGCGATCCTGCATCTCATGACGCGGGACATGCGGCATCTGGAGGCGGTGCTGGAGCGGATCCGGGGCAGTGCGGCGATCGAACGCAGCGAGAGCATCGTCGTGCTGTCGAACATCGTCGAGCGTCGGGTCGGTGGCTGGAGCCAGGCCTGAGCCCCTGCCGGAATGCTGAGCAGGTAAGCGCAGGGTGGCCTACCTCGCACCGGCCGCATCGTGTAAGAAAGCCGACGTGACTACAAACGGAGGCATCGTCATTGTCGGTGGCGGTCTGGCCGCTGCACGTACCGCTGAGCAGCTGCGCAAAGCGGAGTACGCCGGGCCGATCACACTGATCAGCGACGAGGTCCATCTGCCGTACGACCGGCCGCCGCTGTCCAAGGACGTGCTGCGCGCCGAGGTCGACGACACGACGCTCAAGCCCGCCGAGTTCTACGCCGAGAACGACATCACGCTGCTGCTGGGTTCGGGTGCGGTCAAGCTGGACACCGAGGCCCAGACGGTGACGCGCGCCAACGGCGACGTCGTCGCGTACGACGAGCTGGTCATCGCCACGGGTCTGGTGCCCCGCACCATCCCGTCGCTGCCCGCCCTCGACGGCATCCGGGTGCTGCGCACCTACGACGAGTCACTTGCGCTGCGCGAGCACGCCGGTTCGGCCAAGCGCGCCGTGGTGATCGGCGCCGGGTTCATCGGCTGCGAGGTGGCGGCGAGCCTGCGCAAGATGGGTGTCGAGGTGACGATCGTCGAGCCGCAGCCCACGCCGCTGGCGTCGGTGCTCGGCACCGAGATCGGTGAACTGGTGGCACGGCTGCACCGCGCCGAGGGTGTCGACGTGCGGTGCGGCGTCGGGGTCACCGGCGTGACGGGCACCGGTCACGTCGAGAAGGTGCAACTGGCCGACGGCACCGAACTGGACGCCGACGTCGTCGTCGTCGGCATCGGGTCGCGGCCGTCCACGGACTGGCTCGAAGGCAGCGGCATCGCTGTCGACAACGGCGTCGTGTGCGACGCCGCCGGCCGCACGAGTGCGCCGAACGTGTGGGCCATCGGTGACGTCGCCTCCTGGCGCGACGCGGCGGGACACCAAGTGCGCGTGGAACATTGGAGCAACGTGGCCGAGCAGGCGCGGGTGATCGTGCCGGCGATGCTGGGCCAGGATGCCACCGCCGCCGTCGTGGTGCCCTACTTCTGGAGCGACCAGTACGACGTCAAGATCCAGTGCCTGGGTGAGCCCAAGGCCGGCGACACCGTACACATCGTCGAGGACGACGGCCGCAAGTTCCTGGCGTTCTACGAGCGCGACGGCGCGGTCAGCGGCGTGGTCGGTGGTGGCATGCCGGGCAAGGTGATGAAGAACCGCGCCAAGGTCGCGGCCGCCGTCCCCATCGCCGACGTCCTCTAGCGAGACGTCCTCTAGCGATTTGTGCACGATTTTCCGCGCGGGGCGCGGAAAATCGTGCACAAGTCCCTCAGAAGGCGCCGAGGTAGAACCGGGCGCCCTGGTCGTCGGTGCACTCCGCTGACATGCCGTACGGCTGCCGGGACGGTTCGTCGATGACGGTGCCTCCGGCCTCGCGGACCCGCGCCACCGCGGCCTCGATGTCGGTCACCGTCCACATCGGGACGGCGACGGTCTGTGCGGCGCCGCCGGCCGCGCCGGACATGGGGTGGCAACCCTGCACTGCCCAGCCGTCCTCGATGCGCCCCGGTTCGAACGTCCAACCCAGCACCTCGCCGTAGAAGTCCCTGAACGCGGCCGAGTCGGTCACGTAGTACGTCATATACGAAAGTTCGCCTGGCCCTGCGCCGTTCAGCTCCGGCCGGGTAATGCCGGGCACCGGCTGGAACACCGCGAAGTCGGTGCCGAGTGCATCGGTGGCGTCGAGCGTCGCGCCCCACTCGTGCTGCTCGGGCGTGCCGACCTGACCGCCGGCGGCCAGGATCGCCTGCCGCGCCGCGTCGAGATCGCGCACCGCGTAGCAGCAGAACACCGTCTGCGGGCCGGTGGTCTCGAAGATGCCGGTGTGCATGCGGTTGCTCGTCACCTTGCGGGTGTCGGGGTCGTAGTCCCAGCCGAGCACGTGCCCGTAGAACGCGGCGGCCCGTTGGGCGTCCGGCGTCTGCACCGAGATGTAGCCGATGTCGCCGTGCTGGATCGGGACAGTGACGGGGACCGGTCCGGTGAGCATCCAGCGGTGCCCGAACGGGTCGATCACCACCGCGGTCCGCGAGCCGTGGGCGTCGTAGGGCTCGCGCTGCACCTGCGCGCCGTGTTGCCGGGCCTGCGCGAGCGCGGCGTCGGTGTCCGGCACATTGACCATCAGGCTCACCGAAACAGACTGTGCTGCTGGTGCTTTCAGGCCGAGCTCGGGGAACTCGTCGGCCAGGTACAGCACACCACCGGCCAGTGTCAGCTCGGCGTGCCCGATCCGGCCGTCGTCCATGACGATCGGTTCGCCGACGACGACGGCACCCAGCGCGTCGACGTACCAGGCGAGCGCGGCCCGCGCGTCGGCCACGGCGAGATAGGGCAGGGCCGCGGGCCGGGGCACCTCGACCGGGGCGGCGGCAGGTGCGTTCAGATCGGCGATGGCGGTGTCGGTTCCACTCATGACAACTCCTTTCGGGAGGGTGACGGCGGCTTCCAGGCGTGCCCGCAACCGGGCCGCGAAGGCCGGGTCCGGTGGCACGGGGCTTTCACCGCCGGCCAGGACCGTCAGTGGGTCGTGACTGTTGTGCATGGTCATGACGCACCTCCGTCCTGGTATTCGGTGTCCTGGTATTCGCTCCTGAATGCCCGCTTGGCCCGCACCAGCAGGGCCTCGGTGGCGTGCACGGTTCGTCCGATCAATTCGGCGCATTCGGGCACGGGGCGGTCATCCAGATATCGCAGTGTCAGCACCATGCGGTGCTGTTCGGGCAACCGGGCCAGCGCGGCCTCGGCGACGATGCGGTCCAGCTCGGCGTCCCAGTCGTCGAACGGCTCTGTGGGCTCGGGTGTTTCGGGTACGGGGACGGTGAAGCGGTCGTGCCTGCGCCGGTAGTGGTCGGCCAGCTTGTGCCGGGCCACCCCGATCAACCAGGGCACCGAGATCGCCGGTGGCGAATCCCGGCGGGCGGCGTCCATCGCCGCCAGAAATGTCTCCGACGTCAGGTCTTCCGCGGTGCCCCGGTCACCGCAGCGCCGCACGAAGTACCCGTAGACCACGGGCAGCGCCGTGTCGTACAGCGCCAGCAGCGTCTGCGGAGCATCACCGTCTGATTCGCCCCTCACACCCTTATCGTCGCGCCGGGCGCTCATTTTCCGACGCCCCAACCGCAACTTCTTGTGATTTGTGCACGGTTTTCCGCGCTGACCGCGGAAAACCGTGCACAAATCACACGGCGCGGATGCCGTCGCGGACGATGTCGAAGGCCTCGCCCAGCGCGTCGGGGAGCGAGACGGTCTCGTCGGCGAGCCACTGTTCGTAGGCGGTCAGCGCCACCCCGAGCACCGTCCACGCCACCGTCTGCGGCACCAGTGCCGTCGGCTTGGTGTCCAGCCGGCGCGCGACGAATGCCGCGATGACGCCGCGCCAGCCCGCGTACATCGTCATCGAGTAGGCCTGCAGCGCGTCGGTCTGCAGGATCACCTGCATCCGGCGCCGGTGCCGGGGTGTCTCGGATTCGTCAAAGCTGTTGAATTCCAACAATGCCGAGCGCAGGGCGGCGTCCAGCGGAACGTCGTGGGGGACGGCGTTCAGCAGGTCCCGCAGGTTGGTCAGACTCGCGTCGAAATCGGCCCAGGGGATGGCATTCTTCGACGAGAAGTACCGGAACAGGGTGCGCCGGGAGATGCCGGCGGCGTGGGCGACGTCGTCGACGCTGACGTCGTCGAAGCCGCGGGTCGCGAACAGCTCGAGGGCCACATGGGTGATGTGGTCGCGCGTGGTGGAACGGCGACGGCCCACGCGGCCGTGCGTTGGGGCGGCCCCGCCATCGTGCACGGGACGCTCGGTTTCGGTCCTCATCAGACCCGCCCTTCCTTTTCGGCACTCGATGCCATATTCTTGCGACTTGGATCACAGTTGTCGAGTCCCGACAACTGCCACGGTAGCGAAAGGGGCGATCCATGGACTCGAATCAGCAGGCTAATTCCGACACCGAACTGGTCACCGAGACTCTGGTCGAAGAGGTCTCGATCGACGGTATGTGCGGGGTCTACTGACCGTGTCTGCACCAGCCGCGGCCCGGACCGGGCCCGAGGCGGCCTTCGATCCTGACCGCGGCTGGCGGCTGCACCACCAGGTCGCCGTCCGTCCGGAACCGTTCGGCGCCCTCCTGTATCACTTTGGTACGCGCAAACTTTCGTTCCTGAAGAATCGCACCATCGTCGAGATCGTCAACTCCCTCGGCGACCATCCGGACGTGCGCAGCGCCTGCCGCGCCGCCGGTATCGACGATGCCCAGCAGGGGCCGTATCTGCACGCGTTCGGCGTGCTGGTCCAGTCCAAGATGCTGATCCCGGCAGACCAGAACAGCCCCGAAGGATCCACCGCTTCATGACCGCTACGGCACCCGTGCCCCGGCTGATCGAGCAGTTCGAGCACGGCCTCGACGCGCCCATCTGCCTCACCTGGGAACTGACCTACGCCTGCAACCTGTCCTGCGTGCACTGCCTGTCGTCGTCGGGCAAGCGCGACCCGCGCGAGCTGAGCACCCAGCAGTGCAAGGACATCATCGATGAGCTCGAGCGCATGCAGGTGTTCTACGTGAACATCGGCGGCGGCGAGCCGACCGTGCGGTCTGACTTCTGGGAGCTCGTCGACTACGCCACCGAGCACCACGTCGGCGTCAAGTTCTCCACCAACGGGGTGCGCATCGACGAGGCGGTCGCGGCCAAGCTGGCCGCGAGTGACTATGTGGACGTTCAGATTTCGCTCGACGGCGCCACCGCGGAGATCAACGACGCGGTGCGCGGCCCGGGCTCGTTCGCCATGGCCATCCGGGCCCTGGATAACTTGAAGAACGCCGGTTTCAAGGACGCCAAGATCTCGGTCGTCGTCACCCGGCACAACGTCGACCAGCTCGACGATTTCAAGGCCCTGGCCGACAACTACGGCGCCACCCTGCGCATCACCCGGCTGCGCCCCTCGGGTCGCGGCGCCGACGTGTGGGACGACCTGCACCCCACCGCCGAGCAGCAGGTGCAGCTCTACAACTGGCTGGTCGCCAAGGGCGAGCGGGTGCTCACGGGTGACTCGTTCTTCCACCTGTCGGGCCTCGGTGAGCCCGGTGCGCTGGCCGGCCTGAACCTGTGCGGCGCCGGCCGCGTCGTGTGCCTCATCGACCCCGTGGGTGACGTGTACGCCTGCCCCTTCGCCATCCACGAGCGCTTCCTGGCCGGAAACATCCTCAGCGACAACGGATTCCAGGACGTCTGGCAGAACGCCCCGCTGTTCCGCGAGCTTCGGGAACCGCAGTCGGCCGGCGCCTGCAGCAGCTGCGACCACTACGACAGCTGCCGCGGCGGCTGCATGGCGGCCAAGTTCTTCACCGGCCTGCCCATGGACGGCCCGGACCCCGAGTGCGTGCAGGGCTACGGCGAGCCCGCCCTGGCGCTCGATCGCGAGAAGCCCAAGTCGCATATCGACCACTCCCGAGGCGGCGTCGCTGATCCTTCCCGTCGCTCCGCTCGCCCCGCCAAGGGCCCCATACCTCTCAAGCTGCTGGCCATGCCGGCCAAGGCTCCCCAGAAATTCTGTAACGAAAGTCCTGTTTAGATCATGGCCCGTGATACCTGGTTCGAAACCGTCGCGATCGCGCAGGAGCGCGCGAAGAAGCGGCTCCCCAAGTCCGCCTACTCCTCGCTGATCTCGGCGAGCGAGAAGGGCCTGACGGTTGCCGACAACGTCGCGGCGTTCGGTGAGCTCGGCTTCGCGCCGCACGTCATCGGCGCGCTGGACAAGCGTGAGATGTCCACAACGGTTATGGGTCAAGAGATTTCACTGCCCGTGATTATTTCTCCGACCGGTGTGCAGGCGATCCACCCCGACGGTGAGGTCGCCGTCGCGCGCGCCGCCGCGGCCCGCGGCACCGCGATGGGGCTGTCGTCGTTCGCGAGCAAGCCGATGGAAGAGGTCATCGCGGCCAACCCCAAGACGTTCTTCCAGATCTACTGGCTCGGCAGCCGCGACGACATCGCGGCCCGGGCGGAGCGGGCCCGCGCGGCCGGCGCGAAGGGCCTGATCGTCACCACCGACTGGAGCTTCAGCCACGGCCGGGACTGGGGCAGCCCCAAGATCCCGGAAAAGATGGACATCAAGACCATCATCAAGATGAGCCCGGAGGTCATCACCAAGCCGCGCTACATGTGGACCTGGGGCAAGACACTGCGTCCGCCGGAGTTGTGTGTGCCGAACCAGGCCATCAACGGCCAGGCCGCGCCGCCGTTCTTCCACGCCTACGGCGAATGGATGGGTACGCCGGCGCCGACCTGGGAGGACATCGCCTGGCTGCGCGAGCTGTGGGGCGGCCCGTTCATGCTCAAGGGCGTCATGCGCATCGACGACGCCAAACGTGCTGTGGATGCCGGTGTTTCGGCCATCTCGGTGTCCAACCACGGCGGTAACAACCTGGACAGCACCCCGGCGTCGATCCGGGCGCTGCCCGCCATCGCCGAGGCCGTCGGCGACCAGGTCGAGGTTTTGCTGGACGGCGGTATCCGCCGCGGCAGTGACGTGGTCAAGGCGCTGGCGCTGGGTGCCCGTGCGGTCATGCTCGGCCGGGCCTACCTGTGGGGGCTGGCGGCCGAGGGACAGGCCGGTGTCGAGAACGTGCTCGACATCATGCACGGCGGTATCGACTCGGCGCTGCGTGGTCTGGGCAAGGGCTCGATTCACGACCTCGGGCCCGACGACATCCTGGTGCCGGAGGGCTTCACCCGGCGGCTGGGCGGCTGAGCCGACGGGCGGTCCGGCGGGATTCGACGGGTCCGCTGATACGCGCGGTGCTGACGTGGCTGACGTGATGGTCGCCGGGGTCTTGACAACCGCGGCGATTTGACCATTCGCTACGAATTGTTGCGTATACGGCAACAATTGGCGCACAGCGGGCAAATTCGGCTTACCATCGGCGGGTGCCTTTTCCCAGCGAGCTCGGGAACTCGACGTCGAGGCAGTTGCAATCCCTGCGGCCTTCGTTGATCGTCCCGATTGGTTCCACCGAGCAGCATGGGCCGCACCTGCCGCTGGATACCGATACCCGGATCGCCGAGGCGGTGTCGCGGTCCGTGGCCGCGCGGTTGTGTGAGGCTGCGGAATCAGATCAGGCCGACGGCGTCGCTCAGCCGGCGTGGTTGGTCGCGTCTGCCATCAGCTACGGGGCGAGCGGTGAGCACGAGAGCTTTCCCGGCACCATCTCGATCGGCCTGGCCGCGCTGGAGCATTTGCTGGTCGAGTTCGGGCGGTCGGCCTGTAACTGGGCCGGCCGGGTCGTGTTCGTCAACGGCCACGGCGGCAACGTGGCGGCGCTGACGGCGGCGACCACGCTGCTGCGGGCCGAGGGGCGCGATGTGGCCTGGTGCCCGTGCGCGGCCGCTGGTGCGGACGCCCACGCGGGCCATACCGAAACGTCTGTACTGCTGCACCTTTCACCGGCCGACGTCTGGGTCGAGGAAAGCGTCGTCGGCAACACCGCGCCGTTGCCGGAGCTGCTGCCGGCATTGCGCCGCGGCGGGGTGGCGGCGGTCAGCGCGGTCGGGGTGCTGGGCGATCCGACGACTGCCACCGCCCTCGACGGGTCCCGTATCTTTGCAGAAATGGTCGAAGGCTCCGTGCGCCGGATCAGCGCATGGCAGCCGAGCTCTGGGGGGATGCTCGCGTGACGGGGGTGGGACAGTGACTGGGCCGCGGCTGCCTGACGGTTTTGCCGTCCAAGTGGATCGCCGAGTCAAGGTGCTGGGTGAGGGCGCCGCGCTGCTCGGTGGCTCACCGACGCGACTGCTGAAGCTGGCGCCGGCGGCGCAGACGATGCTCGATCGCGGCCGCCTCGAGGTCCACGACGCGCAGAGCGCGCAGCTGGCCCGCACGCTGCTCGACGCCACGGTGGCCCACCCACGACCGGCGACCGGGCCGTCGCACCTCGACGTGACCGTCGTGATTCCGGTACGTGACAACGCCGTTGGCGTCGCCCGCCTGGTGCGGTCCCTGCGCGGCATGCGCGTCGTCGTGGTCGACGACGGCTCGGTGGTGCCGCTGCAGGCCGCGGACTTCTGCGACCTGGCCGGGCATTGCGACGTGCGGGTGCTCCGGCATGACGTCAGCCGGGGACCGGCCGCGGCCCGCAACACCGGGCTGGCCGCCTGCGAGACCGACTTCGTGGCGTTCCTGGACTCCGACGTGGTGCCACGTCGCGGGTGGCTGGAAGCGCTGCTGGGGCACTTTTGCGACCCGGCCGTCGCGTTGGTCGCGCCGCGCATCGTCGGCCTGCACGAGCCCGACAATCTGATCGCGCGCTACGAGGCCGTGCGGTCGTCGCTCGACCTCGGCATGCGGGAAGCCCCGGTGGTGCCGTACGGCATGGTGGCCTACGTGCCGAGCGCGGCCATCATCTGCCGGCGCGCGGCGCTGGACCAGGTGGGCGGTTTCGACGAGTCGCTGCAGTCCGGCGAGGACGTGGACCTGTGCTGGCGGTTCATCGAGGCCGGGGCCCGGCTGCGGTACGAGCCGATCGCGCTGGTCGGGCACGATCACCGCACCGCACTGCGAGAGTGGTTCGCCCGCAAGGCCTTTTACGGTTCCTCGGCCGCACCGCTGTCGGTCCGGCACCCCGGCAAGACGGCGCCGCTGGTCATTTCCGGCTCGACACTGGTGGTCTGGGTGCTGCTGGCCATGGGGTCCGGCGTGGGTTACCTGGCCTCGACGATCGCCGCCGCGATCACCGGCCGGCGCATCGCCAACTCGTTGCGGTCGGTCGACACCGAACCCCGGGAAGTCGCCGCCGTCGCCGCGCAGGGGCTGTGGGCCGCGGCCCTGCAACTCGCCGCCGCGCTGTGCCGGCACTACTGGCCGGTGGCTCTCGTGCTGGCGGTGTGTTTCCGGCGCTGGCGTCAAGTGGTGCTGATCGCCGCGATCGTCGACGGCGTCGTCGACTGGGCGCGTCGCCACCACACGGTCGACGACAACACCCAGCGCGTGGGCCTGCTGGCCTACCTGCTGCTCAAGCGTCTCGATGACATCGCCTACGGTCTCGGGCTGTGGGGCGGCGTGGTGCGCGAGCGGCATCTGGGTGCGCTCAAGCCGCAGATCCGTACTTGAGCTCACGTCGCGATGACGTCCTGATCGTCGGGGCCGGCAGCGCCGGCTGCGTTCTGGCCGAGCGTCTTTCGGCCGATCCCGCATGTCGGGTGACGCTGCTGGAGACCGGCGGCACGATCCGTCCGGAGCCGGGCTGGGTGCTGCCCATCGGCGTCGACAGCGCCGTGGCCCGACAGCACCGCACGACGCTGACGCAGAATCCGGTGCGGTCTGTGGACATCGTGCGCGGACGGGTGCTGGGCGGGTCCGGGGCGATCAACGGCGGCTATTTCTGCCGGGCCTGGCCCGCGGATTTCGCGGCCTGGGCGGTGCCGGGCTGGTCCTGGTCCGACGTCCTACCGCACTATCGCGCCATCGAGACGGACCACGACTTCGGCGACGGCGCCGAGCACGGTGCGACCGGCCCGGTACCGGTGCGTCGTATCAGCGAATTCGCAGCGTCCTCACAGGCTTTCCGCGACGCGGCGGGCGTCCGGTACCCCTGGATCGACGATCTCAACGCCGCGGCCGGGGTCCGGCCGGGACTCGGTGCGGTGCCGCTCAACATCGATGACACCGGGCATCGGCACGGTCCGGGCGAGGTCTACCTGACGGCCGCGCGCGGCCGGGACAACCTGGCGGTGCTCGCCGGTACCCGTGCGCTGCGGGTGCTGTTCGACGGTGACCGCGCGGTGGGCGTCAAGTGTCTCGGTCCCGAGGGTGTGACGGACCGGTATGCCGACCGGATCGTGTTGTGCGCCGGGGCAATTGAATCGGCGCATCTGCTGATGCTGTCCGGGATCGGCCCGGCCGCGCAGTTGCGGCGCGTCGGCGTGCCGGTGGTGGCGGACCTGCCGGTGGGGGTCGCGTGCGCCGATCATCCGGAGTGGGTGGTGCCGACCACCTGGCCCGCCGAGCTCGGGCGCCCGCCGCTCGAATTGCTGCTCACCACCGACGAATTGGAGATCCGGCCGTACACCTGGGGTTTCGCGGCCATGACCGGCGGGGTCACCGATGGTGCGGACCCGGTGCACCTCGGCATCTCCCTGATGCGGCCGCGCGCGCAGGGCCGGGTCCTGCTCGTGTCGGACGATCCCGACGTGCGTCCCACCATCGAACACCGCTACGACGTCGACCCGGCCGATACCGCCGCGCTACACGTCGGTCACGAACTGTGTCGCGACCTGTTCGGTGACGCCGTCGCCGGCGGCGAGCCCGCGTGGTCCACCGCGCAGCATCTGTCGGCCACGGCGCCGATGGGCGCCGACGGCGACGAACGCGCCGTACTCGATCCGCAGTGCCGGGTGCGCGGCGTCGAAGGGTTGTGGGTGGCTGACGGCGCCGCGCTGCCCGGCATCACCGGCCGGGGCCCGCACGCGACCATCGTCATGCTGGCGCACCGGGCCGCGCAGTTCATCGCGTCGTAGGAGCGTGGGTCGGTAACGGTTCGGCTGGGGTGTTGCGCGAGCGTGCGGTCAGATCACGAATTCGTGGGCAGAGGTGATCTGGTTGCACAGTCGGCCGCTAGGGGCTGGGCACTTGACAAGCAAATGCCTTGTTGGCGTTGACTGTGCACTGGCGCAGGAAAAGCTCGAGTACCGAACTGCGTAGACGCACAGTCAATTGTGTTGCCGACCCACGCTCTTGGCCGCTGAGTGGCCACCTGGCGCAGGCGAATCGCGAAAATGCTTGTGCTGATTAGTCGTTGGGTGGTGTGCGTTCGCGGCCGGGCGCCCAGAACGCGATCAGTACGCCCGCGACCGCGGTGATCGACGCCAGCACCACGAGCGATGTCTGCATCGCGTGGAGGAACGCCACGCGGGCCACCGTCACGAGCTGACCGCCGATCGGGCCCAGATGGGGCGCGGCGGCCACCGCACCGGCCAGCGAGCCGCGTGCGGCGTCTTGCATCGGAGCCGGAAAACCGGCGATGGCGGGCCCGATGTGCTTGCTGTATCCGGCCGCCAGGAGGGAGCCGGTCAGTGCGATGCCGAGGGCTGCGCCGACCTCGCGGGTGGTGTCATTGACTGCCGAAGCCACTCCCTGCTTGGCGTCCGGCACCGACGTCATGATCGCCGAAGTCGTTGGCGCGGTGAAGATTCCGACTCCGGTGCTCACCACCAGCAGCGGCCAGGCCAGGGCCCAGTACGACGAGTCGATGCGCACCAGGCACAGGGACAGCAGGCCGGCGGACAGCAGCCCAAGGCCCATGAGCACCACGACGCGCAAGCCCAGCTTCGGCAGATACCACGACGACAACGGGGACAGGATGAGCATCGGCACCGCCAGCGGGGACAGGGCCAGTGCGGTTCCCAGCGGGCTGTAGCCCATGACCAGTTGCATGAATTGCATCGCCAGGTAGAAGAAGCCGAACATCACCATGAACAGCACCGTGATGGCCGCGGCTCCGGTGCCGAACTGGCGATCGAGGAACAACCGGACATCCAGCAGCGGGTACCGGGCCCGTAGCTCGATGATCGCGAAGAGCCCTGCCAGGATCAGGCCACCGGCGATACCACCCAGCACCACCGGATGTGTCCAGCCGCGATCGGGCGCCGCCAGGATGCCGTACACCAGCGCGGCGACGGCCGCGGCGATGACGACCGCGCCGGCGACGTCCAAGGTGCGGGCTTCCGCGTCGCGCGAACTCGTGATGGTCGTGGCCATGACAATGAGGACCAGCCCGGCACCGGCGAACGCCCAGAAGATCGACTGCCAGGGCCAGAAGTGCAGCAGCACACCGGATCCCAGCATGCCGAACACACCACCGCAGCCGGCCATGCCGGCCCAGATGCCCACCGCCTTGGTGCGCTGGTCCGCCGGGTACGACGCCGTTATCAGGGACAGCGTCGCCGGCATGATGAATGCGGCACCGACGCCGGCGACCGCGCGTGCGCCGATGATGTGCAGGGGATCGGTGCTCAGTGCCGGAACAATCGAGGCCACCGCAAAGACGGCCAGGCCGAACAGCAGGGCGCCGCGCCGGCCGTAGCGGTCGCCGATGGCGCCGGCGGGCAGCAGCAGGCAGGCCAGCGTCAGCGTGTAGCTGTCGATGATCCAGGTCAGCTGGGTCTGGTTCGCCGAGGTGGCCATGGCGATGTCGCCGAGCGCGGTGTTGAGCGCCACCATCGACGAAATCACCACCAGCACACCGCAACACGCCACGAGAAGGGTCCAGGTGCGGTTGCGTGAGATGGGTGGAGTGGCCGTAGGCTGCGTGGAATCGGCCAGGGGGCTCGCCACGCTCGCCTTGTCGGCCATGCGGCCACCTTCCGGTAGTTTCAAGACTGATGATCTTCAAACGAGACTAACAGTCTTGTTTGTCGGCCGAAAGGTGAATGGAGTTGTCCAGCGAACATGGTGACCCCAGGCCGGCCCGGTCGCGGGCGCGGCTTCTCGAGGCGGCGACCGCCCTGCTGCGCTCCGGCGGTCCCAGTGCCGTGACCGTCGACGCGGTGATCCGCGCGTCCAATGTGGCCAGGGCGACCCTCTACCGGCACTACGCCAGCGGAAATGACTTGCTGGCAGCGGCATTTCACGCGCTCATTCCGCCGGCTCCCGTGCCGCCCGCCGAGGGCGACCTGCGCGAGCAGTTGATCGCGCTCGTGCGCGCGCAGGCGGAACTGATCGCCGAGGCGCCGGTCAGCCTGGCGGCCATGTCGTGGCTGACGCTCGGTGGCAACCTCGAACACCTGCCGTGGGGCGCGGCGGGGACCGAGAGCATCGAGGTCCGTAACCTTCGGGAACGGGTGGCCGAGCAGTACGCCGCCCCGTTCGAGGCAGTGCTGTCCAGTCCCGAGGCCGTCGCCGAATTGGGCGACGTCGACCGGGTCCGCGCCGCGGCGTTGTTACTCGGCCCGATCGTGCTGGGCAAGCTCAGCACGTTGCCCGACTTCGATTACCGCGAGATCGCCGTCGCCGCCGTCGACGGATTCCTCGCGACTCATCGCGTCAGCGCAGCGAATACCGGATCGGCAGGTGCTTGAAACCGCCGACGAACGTCGTCGCGGAAAGCTCCGGGGCTCCGGCCAATTCGATCGAGTCCAGCCGGGGCAGTAGTTCGGAGAACAGACTGTTCATCTCCATGCGCGCCAGTGCGGCACCCAGACAGAAGTGCACGCCGTAGCCGAACGCCAGGTGCTTGTTCGGCTCGCGTGCGACGTCGAACCGGAACGGATCGGCGAACACCTCTTCGTCGCGGTTACCGGAAACGTAAGCGAGATAAACGGATTCGCCCTCCGCGATCGGCACGCCACGCACGACGGTGTCGGCGGTGGCGGTACGCATGAATTCCTTCACCGGCGTGCTCCACCGGATCATCTCCTCGACGGCCGTGGGCATCAGGTCGGGGTTCGCCTTCAGGCGTGCCAACTCGCCGGGATTCTGGATCAGCGCGTGCAGCCCACCCGAGATGGCGTCCTTGGTGGTGTCGTGGCCGGCGCTGGCCACGATCACGTAGTAGGACGCGGTGTCCATGTCGCTGAGCGGTTCGCCGTCGATGCGGCCGTTCGCGATCGCGGACGCCAGGTCATCGGTCGGGTTGGCCCGCCGGGATGCGGTCAGCGCGGCGAAGTACTGGAAGAAGTCGAGCAGCACGGCGAACAGCTCTTCCGGCGACTGGCCGCGTGAGTACTCTTCGTCGTCGCCGCCGAACATCTCCTGGGTCAGGGTGTGCATGCGGTCGTAGTCCTCCTCGGGGAGGCCGAGCAGCGACATGATCACGTACAGCGGGAACTGGATGGCGATCTCCTCGACGAAGTCGCACTCGGGTCCGGCATCGCGCATCCGGTCGACGTACCGCTTGGCGAGCTCGTCCACCCGGACCTTGAGATCGCGCATGGCCTTCGGGCGGAACCAATCGGCACCGATGGCGCGGATCTTCCTGTGGTGCGGGTCGTCCATGTGGATCAAGGTGCGCAGCCCGATACCGGCCTCAGCCTGGGCCTTCAGCAGATCCTCTGCGTCGGCCTTCATGAGCAGTGGGCGGGGCTCGCTGATGAAGAGGTTGTTGTCCCGTTCGATGGCCATGATGTCGGCGTGTTTGGTGATCGCCCAGAACGGCCGGTACGGCGGATTGTCAACCCAGGCAACGGGATTGGTGGCGCGGAGGTGGGTCAGTGCGGTGTGCAACCGATCGTCGTCGGCGTAGGCGGAGGGGTCGGCGAGGACCTTGGCGGCCTCGTCGGTGGTGGGTGCAGTCATTGAACTCCTCACACGAACGCGAACTTGACAGCTGTCAAGTGGAGTGTAGGTCGTTCGATGTCCGATGGGGAGGGGGTCGCGCGAAATATTTCCGAGCTGCAATCGGCGGGCGTTCAGTACGCTGGGTGGTCGTGTCGTCCGCCCATCCGCCCCGACTGCTGCAGCGCGCTGCGGCAGTGGCTGCCGCGGTGCTGCTGGTCGCGGGCTGTGGGCTGGACTCGCACAGTGAAGGCGCGACGGCCGTCGCGCCTGATGCGGTGACCGCCGATCCGGCGCTGGTGCACACCGCATCGGGGACGGTCCGCGGGGCGGTCAATCCGGACCTGCGGTTCTTCGGTGGAATTCCTTATGCCGCACCGCCATTGGGACCACTCCGCTTCCGGCCGCCGGCTCCCGCGCTCGCCTGGGATGGTGCGCGCGACGCCGCGAAACCGGGCGCCCGATGCATCCAGGACCCCAAGGGTGACCTCGAGATGGGCCGCAACACCAGCGAGGATTGTCTGACGCTCAATGTCTGGACCCCGCCGGTGCGGGCCTCCGGCGAACGGCGACCGGTGCTGGTGTGGCTGCACGGTGGCGGGTTCATCAACGGTTCCAGCAATATCTACAACTCGACGCGGCTGACCACACGCGGCGACGTCGTGGTGGTGACCGTCAACTACCGACTCGGCGCACTGGGCTTTCTGGCTCATCCCGCTTTGGGTGCCGGCCCCGACGTCGGCAACTACGGGTTGGCCGATCAGCAGGCGGCGCTGCGCTGGGTGCGTGACAACATTGCCGCGTTCGGCGGCGACCCCGGCAAGGTGACCATCGCGGGCGAATCCGCCGGCGGGATGTCGGTGTGCGACCACCTCGTCGCTCCCGACTCGGCCGGTCTCTTCCGCGGCGCCATCATCGCGAGCGGACCGTGCCAGGCGCAGGGCGCGCTACCGGAAGCCACCCGGGCGAGCCTCGCGTATGCGAAAGCCGCGGGGTGCGGCGAACCGGCGGACGCGGCGGATTGCCTGCGCAGCCTGCCGGTCGACAAACTACGAAAACCGGTGTGGTTCTACGGAATCGGCGAGAACATGCTCAGCGGGCCCGTCTCCGGGACGACGCTGCTGCCGGTCGATCCTATGCGGGCCATCAGCGACGGCGCCGCGGCCCGGGTGCCGGTGATGATCGGTACCACCCGCGACGAGTTCACCCTCTTCGTGGCGCTGCAGTACCTGCGCGCGGGCAAGCGGTTCCACGCCGATGGATACCCGCACCTACTGGAGTCGACGTTCGGCGCCGACGCCGGCGCCGTGGCGGAGCACTACCCGCTGGACCGCTACGGGGGCAGCGCCGCGGTCGCCTATTCGACAGCAGTCACCGACGCGGCGTTCGCGTGCGTGGCGGACCGCATCGGCGACGCGCTGGCCGCCGATGCGCCGGTGTACGGCTATGAGTTCGCCGACCCGACACCACCGACGCCGGATCCCTTGCGCCACTTGCCTTTCCCCGTCGGTGCCAGCCACTCGCTGGACCTGCGCTACATCTTCAACATGGGTGGAGCGCCGCCGCCGACGCCGCCGCAGATCGCGCTCTCGGATCAGATGATCGACTACTGGAGCTCTTTCGTCCGCGATGGCCACCCCAGTGCGGAAGGTGCGCCGGACTGGCCGCAGCTGGCCGGCGGCGACCACGACCCGCGAATGTCGCTGCGTCCCGACGGAAGTCGATTGGTCACCGATTACGACCAGGTGCACCAATGTGCGTTCTGGGGGACTCTGCAGCACTGACTGCTACGTCGGAACGTGGGGGATTCCGGTGACGTCAGCGGCGTGTCATCTCGGCAGGTCGCACGCTCGGCGCACGAAAAATGGCTTGCCCGTCCAGGTGTGCGTCCACTTCGATGGGGCGGCATGACGCTTCCCGATGCCGACCGATTCGCCCGTGAGTGGTGCGCGGCCTGGAACGCACACGACGTCGAGGCGGTCCTGGCGCACTTTCACGACGACGTCGTCTTCACCTCGCCCGTCGCGGCGCGCGTGGTGCCCGAATCCGGGGGAGTGGTGCGGGGCAAGGGCGCGCTCCGCCGGTACTGGACCACCGCGCTGGCCGCGGTGCCGGAGCTGCACTTCGAGATCGTGGCCACCTATATCGGGACGCAGGCGCTCGTCATCAACTACCGCAACCACCGCGGCCAGCTCGTCAACGAGGTGCTGATCTTCGACGGTGACCTGGTGCGCGAAGGCCACGGCACGTATCTCGATTAAGCGGGGGTCACCCACGTCGTGATGTCGGCGTGCACGACCTCTTCGCCCCGGGCGTCGACCACGGAGACCGATACGACGACGTCGGTGCCTTTGGTCAGCGTCTCGAAGTCAGGGACGTCGACCCGTGCGTGCGCCCGCAGTGAGGTGGTGGCCTTGGCCAGGTATCGCACGTTCATGGCTTTGGGGATCCAGCGGTGGCTCGTCGGCACTGTTGCTTCCATCGCCATGCCCATGGCGGCCTCGGCGGCGTTGCATGAGGCGATGGCGTGCACGGTGTGCAGATGGTTGTAGACGAAGAACCACTTCGGCACCGCCACCTCGGCGTAGCCCGGCTCCATCGTCACCACCCGGGGTAGGACCGACGCGAAGTACGGCACCCGCACCATCGCGGCCGCCGAGAACATCAGACTGCCGCCGGGCCGTCCGGAGAGCTGCTTCCAGGCGCGGTACGTGGGGCTCAGTGTCGACATGCCTCGATCTTACTCGAAAGTAAGTTAGGTGCCGTCGCCAATTCTGCGTCGGCGGCCCGGTCCACTCGCCCTTCTGTAGCACCAGTTCAGAGTCAACGGGAGGACCGGCCGGGCGTGCGTTGAGGCTGTATCCAGGGCGCTCCTCACTCGCACTTTTGCGCCACCAGTACAGGGTCAACGACTGGCGTCGCTGCCTACGCGTTGACCCTGTACCTGGGGCGCACCCCACTCGCACGTTTGCGCCACCGCCGCACGGTCAACCCGACGTCTGCGTCCACTCGCCAACCAGGGCGCGATCCACTCGAACGTCAGCGTCGTCACCGCAGATTCAAGGCAAATTCACGGCAGAATGAACCCGAGATCACCGCAGGACCGGCCGCAGAACCCGGGCGCGCCGGATGGCTCCGCAGCGGATTTGGAGCGAGCCCGGATCTGGGGCATACTGTTCGGGTTGCCTTGCGCCGGGTTCGCCCGCTGCGGGCATACGACCGGCGCCCATCACGGGCGCATCCGGTCCCAGCATCGCCCGAGATGGAATTTCCAGCGCGGACGACTGTGCGCAAAGGCGACACGCCCGAGCGCGGGGGTCGGTGAACCACAGAAACGTAAAGAGCGGCGGCATAGCCAGCGCGCGTCATCGGGTGTCCCGGGGCGTGCGTATTGAAGACCAGGCCCGAGCACGGGCCCGTGAAAGTTAGGTAGGAGAAGCGTGGCGGGACAGAAGATCCGCATCAGGCTCAAGGCCTACGACCACGAGGCGATTGACGCCTCGGCGCGCAAGATCGTTGAGACGGTCACCCGTACAGGGGCAAGCGTGGTCGGCCCGGTGCCGCTGCCGACCGAGAAGAACGTGTACTGCGTTATCCGGTCTCCCCATAAGTACAAGGACTCGCGGGAGCATTTCGAAATGCGTACCCACAAGCGCCTTATCGACATCCTCGACCCCACGCCGAAGACGGTTGACGCCTTGATGCGCATCGATCTGCCGGCGAGCGTCGACGTCAACATCCAGTAGGAGACCCAGAAAAATGGCACGCAAAGGCATTTTGGGCACCAAGCTGGGCATGACGCAGGTGTTCGACGAGAACAACAAAGTCGTCCCGGTCACGGTCGTGAAGGCCGGCCCCAACGTGGTGACCCGTATCCGCACCCCCGAGCGCGACGGCTACAGCGCCGTGCAGCTCGCCTATGGCGAGATCAGCCCGCGCAAGGTGAACAAGCCGGTCACCGGTCAGTTCGCCGCTGCAGGCGTCAACCCGCGTCGGCACCTGGCCGAGCTTCGTCTTGACGACGAGGCCGCGGTCGCCGAGTACGAGGTCGGTCAGGAACTGACCGCCGAGATCTTCGCCGACGGCGCGTACGTCGACGTGACCGGCACCAGCAAGGGCAAGGGCTTCGCCGGCACCATGAAGCGCCACGGCTTCAAGGGTCAGGGCGCCGCTCACGGTGCCCAGGCTGTGCACCGTCGTCCCGGTTCGATCGGTGGCTGCGCCACCCCGGGCCGTGTCTTCAAGGGCACCCGCATGTCCGGCCGTATGGGTAGCGACCGCGTCACCACCCAGAACCTGAAGGTTCACAAGGTCGACGCCGAGAACGGTGTGTTGCTCATCAAGGGCGCCATCCCGGGCCGCAACGGTGGACTGGTGGTTGTCCGCACCGCAGTTAAGCGAGGCGAGAAGTAATGACTCTCAAGATTGACGTCAAGACCCCGGACGGCAAGAAGGACGGCTCTGTCGAGCTGCCCGCCGCGCTGTTCGACGTCGAGCCCAACATCGCGCTGATGCACCAGGTGGTGACGGCCCAGCTGGCCGCCGCTCGCCAGGGCACCCACGCCACCAAGACCCGGGCCATGGTGTCCGGTGGTGGCAAGAAGCCGTACCGCCAGAAGGGCACCGGCCGCGCCCGTCAGGGTTCGACCCGCGCCCCGCAGTTCACCGGTGGTGGCACCGTCCACGGCCCGCAGCCGCGTGACTACAGCCAGCGGACCCCGAAGAAGATGATCGCTGCTGCCCTGCGCAGCGCGCTGTCGGACCGGGCTCGCAACGAGCGCATCCACGCGATCACCGAGCTGGTGGCCGGTCAGAACCCGTCGACCAAGAGCGCCAAGTCGTTCCTGTCGTCGCTGACCGACAACAAGAAGGTGCTCGTCGTGATCGGCCGCAGCGATGTGGTCGGCGCCAAGAGCGTCCGCAACCTGCCTGGCGTCCACGTGATTTCGCCGGATCAGCTGAACACCTACGACGTGCTCAACGCCGACGACCTGGTGTTCTCGGTGGAGGCGCTCAACGCCTACATCACCGCCAACACGAAAGAGGAGGTGTCGGCCTGATGGCTACCGTGACTGATCCTCGCGACATCATCCTGGCCCCGGTCATCTCGGAGAAGTCCTACGGACTCATCGAGGACAACACGTACACGTTCATCGTGGCGCCGGAGTCCAACAAGACGCAGATCAAGATCGCTATCGAGAAGATCTTCGACGTGAAGGTCGACTCGGTGAACACCGCGAACCGGAAGGGCAAGCGCAAGCGCACCCGCACCGGTTACGGCCGGCGCAAGAGCACCAAGCGCGCGATCGTGACCCTGTCCGCCGGCAGCAAGCCGATCGAACTGTTCGGAGCTCCGGCCTGATCGGCCGGGAGTTAAGGGATTAACTGATAATGGGAATTCGCAAGTACAAGCCGACGACCCCGGGTCGTCGCGGTTCGAGCGTCTCCGACTTCGCCGAGATCACTCGTTCGACTCCGGAGAAGTCGCTGATCCGCCCGCTGCACAGCACCGGTGGTCGCAACGCGCACGGCCGCATCACCACTCGTCACAAGGGTGGCGGCCACAAGCGTGCCTACCGCGTCATCGACTTCCGTCGCCATGACAAGGACGGCATCAACGCCAAGGTCGCGCACATCGAGTACGACCCCAACCGCACCGCGAACATCGCACTGCTGCACTTCGTGGACGGCGAGAAGCGCTACATCCTCGCCCCCAAGGACCTGAAGCAGGGCGACACCATCGAGCAGGGCCCCAACGCTGACATCAAGCCGGGCAACAACCTGCCGATGCGCAACATCCCCGCCGGTACGGTCATCCACGCTGTGGAGCTGCGTCCGGGCGGCGGTGCCAAGCTGGCCCGCTCGGCCGGTGTCAGCATCCAGCTGCTCGGTAAGGAAGGCGCCTACGCCACGCTGCGTATGCCGTCCGGTGAAATCCGTCGCGTCGACGTGCGCTGCCGCGCCACCGTCGGCGAGGTCGGCAACGCCGAGCAGGCGAACATCAACTGGGGTAAGGCCGGCCGTATGCGGTGGAAGGGCAAGCGCCCGACCGTCCGTGGTGTCGTGATGAACCCGGTTGACCACCCGCACGGTGGTGGTGAGGGTAAGACCTCCGGTGGTCGCCACCCGGTCAGCCCGTGGGGCAAGCCCGAGGGCCGCACCCGCAAGCCCAACAAGCCGAGCGACAAGCTCATCGTCCGCCGCCGGCGCACCGGCAAGAACAAGCGCTAGGCCGGAAAGGAATAGACGATGCCTCGTAGCCTCAAAAAGGGTCCGTTCGTCGACGACCATCTGTTGAAGAAGGTCGACGCACAGAACGAGAAGAACACCAAGCAGGTCATCAAGACCTGGTCCCGTCGGTCGACCATCATCCCCGACTTCATCGGTCACACCTTCGCCGTCCACGACGGTCGGAAGCACGTGCCGGTGTTCGTCAGCGAAGCGATGGTTGGGCACAAGCTCGGCGAGTTCGCCCCGACGCGGACCTTCAAGGGTCACATCAAGGACGACCGGAAGAGCAAGCGCCGCTAATGACTACCGTTACTGAATACCCGTCCGCGAGCGCCAAGGCGCGCTTCGTGCGTGTGTCGGCGAGCAAGGCCCGCCGGGTCATCGACCTGGTCCGTGGCAAGAGCGTCGAAGAGGCGCTCGACATCCTGCGGTGGGCACCGCAGGCTGCCAGCGAGCCGGTCGCCAAGGTGATCGCCAGCGCTGCTGCCAACGCACAGAACAACGAGGGCCTGGACCCGACGACCCTCGTGGTCGCCACGGTCTTCGCCGACGAGGGCCCGACTGCCAAGCGCATCCGGCCGCGCGCCCAGGGGCGTGCGTACCGAATCCGCAAGCGCACCAGCCACATCACCGTGGTGGTCGAGAGCCGTCCCGCCAAGGAAGGGCGCGGCAAGGGCTCCGCATCAGCCACGGCCGGTGCCGCGCGCGCTCGTCGTGCGCAGGGCAGCAAGGCCGCCGCTGCCAAGACCGAGACGAAGGGAGGCTCGGAGTAGTGGGCCAGAAAATCAACCCGCACGGCTTCCGCCTCGGTATCAC
This sequence comes from Mycobacterium sp. 360MFTsu5.1, assembly GCF_000383495.1. Classification (NCBI taxonomy): domain Bacteria; kingdom Bacillati; phylum Actinomycetota; class Actinomycetes; order Mycobacteriales; family Mycobacteriaceae; genus Mycobacterium; species Mycobacterium sp. 360MFTsu5.1. The sequence goes on from NZ_KB911466.1 coordinate 334,913, forward strand.
CACCGAATGGAAGTCCCGTTGGTACGCCGACAAGCAGTACGCGGACTACGTCAAGGAAGACGTCGCCATCCGCAAGCTGCTGGCCACCGGCCTGGAGCGCGCCGGCATCGCCGACGTGCAGATCGAGCGCACGCGTGACCGCGTCCGGGTGGACATCCACACCGCACGTCCGGGCATCGTCATCGGTCGCCGTGGCACCGAGGCCGACCGCATCCGCGCCGACCTGGAGAAGCTGACCGGCAAGCAGGTTCAGCTGAACATCCTCGAGGTCAAGAGCCCCGAGGGCGTCGCCCAGCTGGTGGCGCAGGGCGTTGCCGAGCAGCTGAGCAACCGTGTCGCGTTCCGTCGCGCCATGCGCAAGGCCATCCAGTCGGCCATGCGTCAGCCGAACGTCAAGGGCATCCGGGTGCAGTGCTCGGGCCGCCTCGGCGGTGCTGAGATGAGCCGCTCGGAGTTCTACCGCGAAGGTCGCGTGCCGCTTCACACGCTGCGCGCCGACATCGATTACGGCCTGTACGAGGCCAAGACCACATTCGGCCGTATCGGCGTGAAGGTGTGGATCTACAAGGGCGACATCGTCGGTGGCAAGCGTGAGCTCGCCGCTGCCGCTCCCGCCGCCGACCGTCCCCGTCGGGATCGTCCGTCCGGTACCCGTCCGCGTCGCAGCGGTTCGTCGGGCACCACGGCGACCAGCACCGAGGCCGGCCGCGCAGTGGATGTTGCCGTTGAGACCCCCGCCGGCGATGCGCCGACGGAAGCAACGGAGAGCTAAGCATGCTGATTCCCCGCAAGGTCAAGCACCGCAAGCAGCACCACCCTGAGCAGCGCGGTATCGCCAGCGGCGGCACCTCGGTCAGCTTCGGTGACTACGGCATCCAGGCCCTGGGCCACGCCTACATCACCAACCGGCAGATCGAGTCCGCTCGTATCGCCATCAACCGGCACATCAAGCGTGGCGGCAAGGTCTGGATCAATATCTTCCCGGACCGCCCGCTGACCAAGAAGCCTGCCGAAACCCGCATGGGTTCCGGTAAGGGTTCACCGGAGTGGTGGGTCGCCAACGTCAAGCCGGGTCGCGTGCTCTTCGAGCTCAGCTACCCCGACGAGAAGATCGCCCGGGAGGCGCTCACCCGCGCCATCCACAAGCTGCCGATCAAGGCACGCATCGTGACTCGAGAGGAGCAGTTCTGATGGCAGTTGGAGTTACGCCTGGTGAACTGCGTGAGCTCACCGAGGAAGAGCTGACCACGCGTCTGCGCGAGTCGAAGGAAGAGCTGTTCAACCTTCGCTTCCAGATGGCCACCGGTCAGCTGTCGAACAACCGCCGGCTGCGCACCGTGCGGCAGGAGATCGCGCGGGTCTACACGGTCCTGCGTGAACGCGAGTTGGGCCTGGCGTCCGGGCCGGTTGGTAAGGATTAGTCATGGCAGAAACTAAAGGCCCCAAGCACACGCCGGCCACCGAGACCGAGCGCGGTAGCCGCAAGACCGCCATCGGCTACGTGGTGTCGGACAAGATGGAAAAGACCATCGTGGTCGAGCTGGAGTCCCGCAAGAGCCACCCGCTCTACGGGAAGATCATCCGGACCACCACCAAGGTCAAGGCGCACGACGAGAACGGCGACGCCGGTATCGGCGACCGCGTCTCGCTGATGGAGACCCGTCCGCTGTCGGCCACCAAGCGCTGGCGTCTGGTCGAGGTGCTCGAGAAGGCCAAGTAGGCTTTCGACAGACATGGAACTGCCCCTCTCCTTCGGGAGAGGGGCAGTTTTGTATTGAGCGGAAATTTCTGCTGCCGCACCCAATCCGGATCGGCGCCGGCTCCGAATACGGGGCATGCACACACTCGTCCTCATCGGATTCCTCGGCGGACTGATCACCGGCATCTCGCCGTGCATCCTGCCGGTTCTGCCCGTGGTCCTGTTCTCCGGCGCCGGCCGCCGGCCCTACCTGGTGATCGCCGGACTGGTCCTGAGTTTCAGCGCGGTGACCCTCGTCGGGACCGCCGTGCTGCAGCAGTTGCATCTGCCACCCGACATCATCCGCTGGGTCGGCCTGCTGGTGCTCGCGGCCATCGGCGTCGGCCTGATCTTCCCGCGCGTCGAGCGCCTACTCGAAGCGCCGTTCGCGCGCCTGCCGCAACGCGACATTGCCGGCGGCCGTAGGGGTTTCGGCCTCGGCCTGGCCTTGGGTGTGCTCTACGCGCCATGCGCGGGACCCGTGCTGGCGGCGATCGTGGTGGCCGGGGCGACCGGCCGCATCGGGCTGGACACCATCGCGCTGACCGCCTCGTTCGCAGTGGGCACCGCACTGCCATTGTTGTTTTTCGCCGTGGGCGGGCAACGAGTCGCCGAGCGGGTCAAGGCATTTCAGCAGCGACAGCGGCAGGTCCGGGTGGCGGCCGGCGTGGTCATGCTGGTCGCCGCGGTGGCGTTGGCGCTGAATCTGCCCGCCACGGTGCAACGGAAGATTCCTGACTACACCGCGACGTTGCAGGCGCGCATCGCACCGTCGGGAGTCGGTTTGTCGAATTGTGCGGAGGGTGCGAGCGTCTTGCAGGACTGCGGGACGGCCCCGGACATCGTCGGCATCGACAGTTGGTTCAACACTCCCGGCGATGCACCGCTCGACCTGAAAGCCTTGCGCGGCAAGGTGGTTCTTGTCGACTTCTGGACCTATACGTGCATCAACTGCCAGCGCGCGATCGAGCATGTCACCGGTTGGTATGAGCGCTACAAGGACCAGGGTTTCACCGTGATCGGCGTGCACACGCCGGAGTACCAGTTCGAGCATGACCGTGCCGGCGTCGTCAAGGGTGCTGCCGACCTGCACATCACGTACCCGGTGGCCCTGGACAACTCGTATGACACCTGGCACAACTACCAGAACCAGTATTGGCCGGCGAGTTACCTGATCGATGCTGCGGGCGTGGTCCGCCACCTCAAGTTCGGTGAGGGCGACTACGACGTGACCGAGGGCATGATCCGGGAGCTGCTGGCGCAGGCGAAGCGCTGACGGGTGCGGTTAGGCTGCTCGACGATGGCCGCATCGTCTGAGCATGCCCCCGATCTCGGTGCCTTGTTGCACCGTCTCGCCGACGGGGATGACGACGCGTTCGCGTCGTTCTACGACGCGACCTGTGCCCGGGTCTTCGGCCTGATCTTGCGGGTCCTGCGGGACCCCGGCTACAGCGAGGAGACGACGCAGGAGGTGTACGCGCAGGTGTGGCGCTCGGCTTCCGCCTATGACCCTGTCGAGGGTTCGGCGCTGGCCTGGCTGATGACGTTGGCGCATCGCCGGGCGGTCGATCGGGTGCGTGCGGAGGTCGCGAGCAGTCGGCGTGAATGGGACTACGCCACAACGCATCTCGATCGATCATCGGACGTGGTGGCCGAGGCGGCGGTGCGGGGCGACGATCGCCGCCGGGTGGTGGGCTGCCTCGGCACGCTCACCGGCGCACAGCGTGAGGCGATCGAGTTGGCCTATTACGGCGGCCTGACCTATGTGCAGGTCTCCGAGCGGCTGTCCACGAGTCTCGGCACGGTGAAATCGCGGATGCGCGAGGCGCTGCGCAAGCTCCGTGATTGTCTGGGGGAGTCATGAGCGATCCGTCGGAATTCGAACTGCTGGAGCTGGCCGTGCCGTACGCGCTCGACGCTGTCTCCGACGTGGAGCGCGCCGACATAGAGCGGCAGTTGGCAGCGGCGCCCGGGCCGGTTGTGGCGGCATTCCGGGCTCAGGTGGCCGAGGCTCGGGAGACTCTCGGGACACTGTCGGACGCCACGGCTGTGGCGCCACCGGCGGCGCTGCGCGATCGGGTCGTGCGCGGCAATCGGCAAGTGGTCCGCGAACATCGTTGGCGCAAAGCGGTTCTGGCGGCGGCCGCGGTACTTGCCGTCGGCGGCGCGTTCACGGCGGGCTGGATGTTGCGCCCGCCGCCCGCCCCGCCGGTCGCCGAAAGGGTGATGACGGCGCCGGACGTTCGCACGGTCTCCACCGCCCTGCGCTCCGGTGGCACCGCGACCGTCGTGTACTCGCGGGCGCGCGGTGACGGCATGGTGATGTTCGACGGTGCTGCGCTGCCCCCGCCGGGCATGGCCTACCAGGTGTGGCTGATGAAGGACGGCGTTCCGGTGCAGACGGGGTCGCCGATCCGGGACACGCGCACGGTCATGGTTTCGGACATCGGGCGGGCCACGGCGCTGGGTCTGACGGTCGAACCCGTGGGCCGCACCGGAGACTCGCCGCCGGGTGACATGGTGGGGCGGGTAATGCTGCCGTAGCGCAGGTGCGCGTCGCGAACGTCAATATCCGGGGCGCGGCTCAGCTCCCGGGTGTAATCTCCGGGCGGATCGCCGGGATCGGCGAAGACTGACCGGGACGAGGCGTCATGGCAACTGAATTCCAGGGCAAGATCAAACTCGACATCCGCGACTCGGAGCCCGACTGGACTCCCTACGCGGCGCCGGTCGCACCGGCCGGTGCACCGAACGTGCTCTACCTCGTGTGGGACGACACCGGCATCGCCACCTGGGACTGCTTCGGCGGCCTCGTCGACATGCCGGCCATGCGACGCATCGCCGACCGCGGCGTGCGGCTGTCCCAGTTCCACACCACTGCGCTGTGTTCGCCGACCCGGGCCTCGCTGCTCACCGGGCGTAACGCCACCTCGGTGGGTATGGCGACCATCGAGGAGTTCACCGATGGGTTCCCGAACTGCCACGGCCGCATACCTTTTGAGACGGCACTGCTGTCCGAGGTACTGGCCGAACGAGGCTGGAACACCTACTGCGTGGGCAAGTGGCACCTGACGCCGCTGGAGGAGTCGAACCTCGCGTCGACCAAGCGCCACTGGCCGCTGTCGCGCGGCTTCGAACGCTTCTACGGCTTCATGGGCGGCGAGACCGACCAGTGGTACCCGGAGCTGGTGTACGACAACCACCCCGTGGCCCCGCCGGCCACGCCGGAGGAGGGTTACCACCTGTCAAAAGACCTGGCGGACAAGACCATCGAGTTCATCCGGGACGCCAAGGTCATCGCGCCGGACAAGCCCTGGTTCTCGTATGTCTGCCCCGGGGCCGGGCACGCGCCGCACCACGTGTTCAAAGAATGGGCCGACAAGTACGCCGGGACGTTCGACATGGGTTACGAGGCCTACCGCGACCTGGTGCTGGAGAACCAGAAGCGGCTCGGCATCGTGCCGCCGGACACCGAGCTCTCACCGATGAATCCGTATCTGGACGTCACGGGACCGAACGGGGAGCCATGGCCGCTGCAGGACACGGTGCGGCCCTGGGACGGGCTGAGCGACGAGGAGAAGCGGCTGTTCGCCCGCATGGCCGAGGTGTTCGCCGGATTCCTGTCGTACACCGACGCGCAGATCGGCCGGATTCTCGACTACCTGGAAGAGTCGGGCCAGCTGGACAACACGCTCATCGTGGTCATCTCCGACAACGGTGCCAGCGGCGAGGGCGGCCCGAACGGTTCGGTCAACGAGAACAAGTTCTTCAACGGCTACATCGACACCGTCGAAGAGAGCATGCGGTACTTCGACACGCTGGGTTCGCCGGACACCTACAACCATTACCCGATCGGCTGGGCGATGGCCTTCAACACGCCCTACAAGCTGTTCAAGCGCTACGCCTCGCATGAGGGCGGCATCGCCGACACCGCAATCATCAGCTGGCCCAATGGAATCGCCGCACACGGCGAGGTACGCGACAACTACGTCAACGTCGCCGACATCACCCCGACGGTCTACGAGCTGTTGGGCATCGAACCGCCCACCGAGGTGCGCGGCGTGCCGCAGCGGCCGCTGGAAGGTGTGAGTTTCAAAGCGGCCCTGGCAGACTCGGCGGCCGACACCGGCAAGACGACGCAGTTCTACGCGATGCTCGGCACGCGTGGCATCTGGCACGACGGCTGGTTCGCCAACACGGTGCACGCCGCGACGCCGTCGGGATGGTCGCACTTCGACAAGGACCGCTGGGAGCTGTTCCACATCGAATCCGACCGCAGCCAGTGCCATGACCTCGCCGCGGAGAATCCGGCGAAACTCGCTGAGATGCAGGAACTCTGGTTCTCCGAGGCGGCCAAGTACAACGGCCTGCCGCTGGCCGACCTCAACGTGTTCGAAACGCTGCTGCGTGACCGTCCCTACCTGGCGGGGGATCGGCAGACCTTCACCTATTACCCGGGCACCGCCGAGGTGGGCATCGGCGCCGGCGTCGAGCTTCGGGGCCAGTCGTTCTCCGTGCTGGCGGAGGTCGACGTCGAATCGGCCACTGCCGAGGGGGTGCTGTTCAAGCAGGGCGCCGGTCACGGCGGGCATGTGCTGTTCGTGCAGGATGGCCGGCTGCAGTACGTCTACAACTTCATGGGCGAGGACGAACAATGGGTGTCCGCGCTCGATCCATTGCCCTTGGGGCGGCACGTCTTCGGCGTCCGCTATGACCGCACCGGCACCGTGGAGGGCAGTCACACGCCGCTCGGCACCGTCGAACTGCGGATCGACGACGCGGTGGTGGCCGTCCGTCCAGATGTTCGCGCCCACCCGGGCACGTTCGGGCTGGCCGGTGGCGGCGTCGCGGTCGGGCGCAACGCGGGCCAGCCGGTGTCGAACCGCTACCGGGCCCCGTATCCCTTCGTCGGGGGCACCATCGCCAAAGTCGTCGTCGACATCTCCGGTACGCCGTATCTTGACGTCGAACAGGAGCTGGCCAAGGCGTTCTGCAAGGACTAGGGGACTGCGATGAGCGGAACGATCATGCGGTGCGCCGCCGTGCTGTCGGCGGTGGCGCTGCTGGCGGCCTGCGGCGGCAAGGACGACGAGAAGCCAACCAGTACAAGCAAATCCGGCAGCACCACGACCAGTGCCACCAGTTCGCCGGCGACGTCCGCGACGTCCTCGACTGCGGCGTCGGGGTCGAAGATGCCCGACCTGCCGGTGTACGGAGTGGTCGAAACCACCAAACGTTCGGTCTCGGCGGGCGAGCAGGTCTGCGACCCGCCGAGCCCGCCGACCCAGACCATGACCGCGACCACCGGCGCCCCCAGCGCGCCGACCGTCATCGTCGCGGTGCCCGACGGATTCAGTCAGGCGGCTCCGGCTTCCGGTGACGTCGCGCTCAACTTGACCGGGCCCGACGGCTTGACCGGCACCGTGAAAATCAGCCCGACACCCCTCGATGCCGGGGCCGCGTTCCGGCAGTACGCCGATGCGCGCACCGCGGGCCACGAGTTCAACAGCGTCAGCATCCTGCCCGACGAATTGTGCGGTTACAGCGGGCAGAAGCTGATGGGTGTTCTCGCCGACAAGCCCGGCGGTGGCAGCGACTACGTGGACCGCATCGTCCACGTGTGGACCAACAGCGGGGACTACCTCATCGCGCTGCAGTTGCAGGGACCCGCCGGTTCGAAGGGGCTTGACGCGGCGAAGCCGGTCCTGCTGGGGGACTTCGGTATTCGGCTGGGTTGAGCAGGGTCGTCATTCGGGATTTGTCAAGCGGGCCAACACGATTCCGCCGACGATCATCGACAACGCCACCGCGCGGCCGATATTGAGTGGGTCCTTGTGGACCAGCACCCCGATGGCGATGGCCCCGACGGCGCCGATGCCGGTGAATACCGCATAGGCGGTGCCGACCGGCAAGGTCCGCATCGCCAGCGACAACAAGTACACCGACAAGGCGCCGACCAGTACGCAGACGACCGTCGGCAGCAGGCGGGTGAACCCGTCGGTCGGTTTGATGCTCTGGGACCAGGCGATCTCCACACCGCCGGCCAAAGCGAGGATGAGCCAATTCATTTCGCATACTCCGCGGCCAACGCGCGCGCCGTGTTCAGGGCGGCCGTCAGGGACGCGTCGTGCCCGGTCCGGAACTGGGCGAGCGCGGGATCCACTCGGGAGTTGGCCAGTTCGGCGTTGATGAACACGGTGTCGGTGACGGCGAAATGCCCGGCGAAGAAGTCGCGCAGGAACCTCTCCTGATAGTCGAAGGCCGCCTTGGGTGAGCCCGGCGAGTAGGCGCCACCTCGTGCGGTGGCGACCACGAACCGTCTGGGTGCCAACGACATTCGTGGAAACGTCACCTGGTCCAGCCAGGCCTTCAGAGCGGCCGGAATCGAGTAGTTGTACATCGGCGTGCCGATCAACACGACGTCGGCCGAGCGCAATTCGGCAAGCAGTGGTTCGACGACGGCCCACGCCGCGGTTTGGGCGGGGGTGCGCGCCAGGCCCGCGAGCTCGTCGAGGTCGGTGACGCCGGCGGCAAGTGCCGCATCGCAGATCTCGGTCCAGCCGGCGTCGATGAACGGCACCGGATCGGCCGCCACGTCGCGGTAGCGGTAGGTGCCGGCGGGCGCTGCCGTACGCCAGGCCTGCGCGAACTCGGCGCTGAGCTGCCTGCTGATCGACGGGTTCCGGGCGCTGGCATCCAGGTGAAGCAACGTGGTCATGGCCATCCTCTCAAAAGTGGACACTGTGTCCGGATTGATGATGCAACTAACCGGACGTTGTGTCCACTTATTCCTGGAGTGGGCTATTGTGCGGTGGTGGACATCGGTCAGGACCTGCTCGGCGACGACGCAGGCACTGAGGGCGGCGGCACCGAGCGGGCCGACGCCGCGCGCAACCGCGCCCGGATCCTGGCCGCGGCCGCGGAGGTCTTCGCCGATCGTGATCCGCGCAGCGTCACCATGGAGCACATCGCCACGGCGGCCGGCGTCGGACGCGGCACGCTGTATCGGCGCTACCCCAATACCGCCGCCGTCGCCGTCGCGCTGCTCGACGAGCATGAGCGCGCTCTGCAGCGCCAATTGATCTCCGGAGCGCCCCCGCTCGGGCCGGGAGCCGCGCCGGCAGAACGGCTTTCGGCGTTCTATGCCGCCATGGTCGACCTTCTCGACCGGCATGTGGATCTCGCGCTCGGCGCCGAGATCGGCGGCGCCCGCTATCGCACCGGGGCCTACGGTTTCTGGGCCGCGCACGTCCGCGCCCTGCTGGTGCAGGCCGACGTGGCCGAGCCGGACCCGCTCGTGGACATTATGTTGGCGCCGTTGGCCGCCGAGAACTTCCTCCACCAACGCGAACGCGGCCTGTCCGTCGCGCAGATCAGCGGCGCGCTGACGCGGCTGGCGCACGCGATTCTCGGCTGACCTCCTTCTGGTCAGCGCGAGCAGATCCCTGTGCAGTCGGCGCGGCACCCGCAACGATGAGCCCACATCGGGTGACGGGAGAGGCGTGATGACTGAGACCGAGGTGACGCAGAGCTGGGTGAGCCGCGTCGGGACTGATTGGTGGGCAACAATTTTGGGCCTCGCGGTGACCGCGCTGGCGGTGGCCGGCGTGCTGCCGAAGATCGGCTGGTGACGCGATGACTGTCGATGCGGCTGATACCTCTGATACCTCCGATCACGTCGATTCGGGCGACTACACCGAATCCACGGGCGCCCGGCGGTTCCTCGACTACATCCCGGGCCTACTGCTCCTGGTGGTAGTGGGTCTGGCGGGCAAGTACGCCCAAATCGGTTGGCTGGCGCTGGCCAAGCACCAGCACTGGCACGTGCCCGACATCGAATACGTGCTGTGGGCCATCGTTTTCGGGTTGATCATCACCAATACCGTTGGTCTGCACCGGATTTTCCGTCCGGGCGTCGCCACCTACGAATTCTGGCTCAAGATCGGCATCGTCCTGTTGGGCGCGCGGTTCGTCCTCGGTGACGTCCTCAAGCTCGGCGCCACCAGTCTGGTGCAGATCCTGATCGACATGACCGTCGCCGGCGCCATCATCATCGCCGCGGCCCGGTGGTTCGGCCTGTCCGGCAAGCTCGGCTCGCTGCTGGCCATCGGCACATCGATCTGCGGGGTGTCGGCGATCATCGCGGCCAAGGGCGCCATCCGGGCCCGCAACTCCGATGTCAGCTACGCGATCGCGTCGATCCTGGCGCTCGGTGCCGTCGCGCTGTTCGTGCTGCCGCCCCTGGGGCACGCCATCGGGCTCACCGACCACGAGTTCGGGTTGTGGGCCGGCCTCGCCGTCGACAACACCGCAGAGACCACGGCCACCGGCTACCTCTTCTCCGACGAGGCCGGCAAGACCGCAGTCCTGGTGAAGTCGGTGCGCAACGCGCTGATCGGCTTCGTCGTCCTCGGCTTCGCCATCTACTGGGCTGCCAGGGGAGAGGCCGACGCCGTTGCCTCCGGCGTGCGCGCAAAGGCCGCGTTCGTGTGGCAGAAGTTCCCGAAATTCGTCCTCGGCTTCCTGGCGGTCTCGGCCGTCGTCACCGCCGGGCTGTTGAGCAAGGGACAGATCGCGAACCTGGCCGCGGTGTCCAAGTGGGCCTTCCTGCTGACCTTCGCGGGGGTCGGGCTGTCCACCGACTTCCGGCAGATCGCACGCACCGGCTGGCGCCCGCTCGTCGTCGCGGTGATCGGCCTGGTCGTGGTGGCGACGGTGTCACTTGCGCTGGTGCTGCTGACGTCGCGAGTTCTGGGCTGGGGCATCGGGGGCTGACCGCCGACTGTCCGAGACCGCCGAAATGGTCGCTGCCGACGAACGGCAGCGGCCATTTCGCCGTTTCCGGCCCTGGATGAGCAGCGATTTGGAGCGTTATGGCTGCTCGCCTAGTATGTAGGGGTTGCCCAGGGCAGACCCCGGTCACACGCCGACTCTGCGTGCCCTTGGACAACAAGACCGCGCACGTCCAGGTCGGTATCTGGCGTGCATACAAACCCCAGGTCAGGAGATCGAGTGATTCAGCAGGAATCGCGACTCAAGGTCGCCGACAACACGGGCGCAAAGGAAATCCTTTGCATCCGCGTGCTCGGTGGCTCGTCGCGGCGCTACGCCGGCATCGGCGACATCATCGTGGCGACCGTCAAGGACGCCATCCCGGGCGGCAACGTCAAGCGTGGTGACGTGGTCAAGGCCGTCGTCGTGCGCACCGTCAAGGAGCGCCGCCGGCCGGACGGCAGCTACATCAAGTTCGACGAGAACGCCGCCGTCATCATCAAGAACGACAATGACCCCCGCGGTACCCGCATCTTCGGGCCGGTCGGTCGCGAACTGCGCGAGAAGAAGTTCATGAAGATCGTCTCGCTGGCCCCGGAGGTTTTGTGATGAAGGTGCACAAGGGCGACACCGTGCTGGTCATCGCCGGCAAGGACAAGGGTGCCAAGGGCAAGGTCATCGAGGCCTACCCGACCCGCAACAAGGTGCTCGTTGAGGGCGTCAACCGGATCAAGAAGCACACCGCGCAGTCTCAGAACGAGCGTGGTGCATCGTCGGGTGGCATCGTCACCCAGGAGGCGCCGATCCACGTTTCGAACGTGATGGTGGTCGACTCCGACGGTAACGCGACCCGCATCGGCTACCGCGTCGATGAGGAGAGCGGCAAGAAGGTCCGTATCTCCAAGCGCAATGGCAAGGACATCTGAGATGACCACTGTGGAAAACACTCAGCCCCGGCTGAAGACGCGTTACCGCGAAGAGATCCGCGACGCGCTCAACAACGAATTCAACTACGCCAACGTCATGCAGATCCCTGGCGTGGTCAAGGTTGTCGTCAACATGGGTGTCGGTGACGCCGCCCGCGACGCCAAGCTGATCAACGGCGCGGTCAACGACCTGACGCTGATCACCGGCCAGAAGCCGGAAATCCGCAAGGCCCGCAAGTCCATTGCGCAGTTCAAGCTGCGTGAGGGCATGCCGATCGGCTGCCGCGTCACCCTGCGTGGCGACCGCATGTGGGAATTCCTGGACCGCCTGATCTCCATCGCACTGCCCCGTATCCGCGACTTCCGCGGCCTGTCGGCCAAGCAGTTCGACGGCAGCGGCAACTACACCTTCGGCCTCAACGAGCAGTCGATGTTCCACGAGATCGACGTCGACTCGATCGACCGCCCCCGCGGCATGGACATCACGGTCGTCACCTCGGCCACCACTGACGACGAAGGCCGTGCGTTGCTGCGGGCCCTGGGCTTCCCGTTCAAGGAGAACTGACAATGGCAAAGAAGGCTCTGGTCAACAAGGCCAACAAGAAGCCGAAGTTCGCGGTGCGTGGCTACACCCGCTGCAACAAGTGCGGTCGCCCGCACTCGGTGTTCCGCAAGTTCGGCCTGTGCCGAATCTGCCTGCGGGAGATGGCCCACGCCGGCGAGCTGCCCGGCGTGCAGAAGTCCAGCTGGTGACTCTGCCCGTCTCATGACGCTGTAGAAAGCCGCCCCGGTCCTCGTGACCGGGGCGGCTTTTGCGTTCTGCCCGGGGTGATCGACGTGCGGAGCTTTGACGACCTGCTGCACGAAGCCGAGACAGCCGACGTGACCGGGTGGGGTTTCGGCTGGCTTGCCGGGCGTGCGGTGGAGGAACGGCCACCGTGGAGCTACGTGCAACTGCTGGCGCGGCGGTTCGAGAGTGCCCGGACCGCACTGGATCTCGACACCGGCGGCGGTGAGGTCATCGACGAGATGCGCGTGCTGCCGCCGCGCCTGGTGGTCACCGAGTCCTGGCCGCCGAATGCCCGTGCCGCACGCGAGCGGCTGATGCCGCGCGGCGTCCAGGTCGTCGAGACCGCGGGAACCGGGCGGCTGCCCTTCGGCGACGGCACCTTCGACCTCGTCACGTCGCGTCATCCCGTCGCCCCCAACTGGTCGGAGATCGCCCGGGTGCTGCACCCCGGCGGCCACTACTTCGCGCAGCACGTCGGCCCGGCCTCGGCGTTCGAACTCATCGAGTACTTTCTCGGCCCGCTTCCCGACGAGCGCAGGCAGCGGGACCCGCAAGACGAGGCGGATGCCGCCGCACAGGCAGGCCTCGTCGTCACTGACCTGCGCGAAGCGCGCTGCCGGATGGAGTTCTACGACGTCGGCGCCGTCGTCTGGATTCTGCGTAAATGTCCCTGGTGGGTGCCCGGTTTCTCGGTGGAGCGGTACCGGGAACAACTCGTCGAGCTCGACCGCCGGATGCGCGACGGCACGCCGTTCGTCGCCCACTCGACCCGGCATCTCATCGAGGCACGGCGGTGATTTGTACTGCTTCGAGAGTGGGGGATTACGCGGAAATCCGGCCGGAAAACCGCGCCAACCCCCACGCTCGGCGGAAATCTGCACGGATTTGGCCCTGAGCTGCGCATTGTCTACACTGGGCAGGTTGCCATGGGCGTCTTCGTCCAATGGCCGATCGGTACGTGCCTTCTGAAACTGGATTGCACTACTGATGCACGACCCCTGACCGACCTCGGTCAGATAAGGGAAAACACTTCGTAGCAGGCCCACGATGTGACGTGCCGAGCCACCGCAAGGTGGGACCGACACGGGCGTGATGCATGGGAACCGCAGCGAGAAAGGTTGATCAACGCTGTCATGACAATGACGGATCCGATCGCAGACTTCTTGACACGTCTGCGCAACGCCAACTCGGCGTACCACGACGAGGTGACCCTGCCCCACTCGAAGATCAAGGCGAACATCGCCGAGATCCTCAAGAAGGAGGGTTACATCACCGACTACCGCACCGAGGACGCCCGCGTGGGTAAGAGCCTCGTTGTTTCCCTCAAGTACGGCCCGAGCCGCGAGCGCAGCATCGCCGGCCTCCGCCGGGTGTCGAAGCCCGGTCTGCGGGTGTACGCGAAATCCACCAACCTGCCGCGGGTTCTGGGTGGCCTGGGCGTGGCGATCATCTCCACGTCCTCCGGCCTGCTCACCGACCGCCAGGCAGCTCGACAGGGCGTGGGCGGCGAAGTCCTCGCTTACGTCTGGTAGGGGGCAGAAAACATGTCGCGTATTGGAAAGCAGCCGGTTGCCATTCCGGCAGGTGTCGATGTGACCATCGATGGCCAGAACATCGCTGTGAAGGGCCCCAAGGGCACCCTGGCGCTCGATGTTGCCGAGCCCATCGAGGTGTCGCGCAACGACGAAGGTGCCGTCGTGGTCACCCGTCCGAACGACGAGCGTCGTAACCGCTCGCTGCACGGACTGTCCCGCACGCTGATCGCCAACCTGGTGACCGGTGTGACGCAGGGCTACACCACCAAGATGGAAATCTTCGGCGTCGGTTACCGCGTGCAGGCCAAGGGCTCGAACCTGGAGTTCGCGCTCGGCTACAGCCACCCGGTGCTGATCGAGGCCCCCGAGGGCATCACGTTCGCAGTCGAGACCCCGACGAAGTTCTCGGTGTCCGGCATCGACAAGCAGAAAGTCGGCCAGATCTCGGCAGTCATCCGCCGCCTGCGTCGCCCCGACCCGTACAAGGGCAAGGGCATTCGCTACGAGGGTGAGCAGATCCGCCGCAAGGTCGGAAAGACAGGTAAGTAGCAATGGCCAACACTGAGACTGACAAGCGTAAGCCGTTGGGCCAGAACATCTCTGAGACCCGTCGGGTGGCGCGTCTGCGTCGTCACGCCCGTCTGCGCAAGAAGGTCGCCGGCACCGCCGAGCGTCCGCGTCTGATGGTGAACCGCTCCTCGCGGCACATCCACGTCCAGGTGATCGACGACCTGACCGGCACCACGCTGGCCGCCGCGTCGTCCATCGAGGCCGACGTGCGTGCCGTCGACGGTGACAAGAAGGCCGTCAGCACCCGTGTGGGTCAGCTGATCGCCGAGCGTGCCAAGGCTGCCGGCATCTCCGAGGTCGTTTTCGACCGCGGTGGCTACAGCTACGGCGGCCGGATCGCCGCGCTCGCCGACGCCGCTCGTGAAAGCGGGTTGACGTTCTAATGACTTACTTGAAGATGACCGGAAGGACTGCATGATGGCCGACCAGGCTGGCGCCGGTTCGGCGCAGGACAACCGTGGTGGCCGCGGCGACCGTGACGGCCGTGGCCGTCGCGACGACCGTGGTGGCCGTGGCCGTGGCGATGACCGCGGTGAGAAGAGCAACTACATCGAGCGCGTTGTCACCATCAACCGCGTTTCGAAGGTGGTCAAGGGTGGTCGGCGCTTCAGCTTCACCGCGCTGGTGATCGTCGGTGACGGCCACGGCATGGTGGGCGTCGGCTACGGCAAGGCCAAGGAAGTTCCGGCCGCCATCGCCAAGGGTGTCGAGGAGGCTCGCAAGGGCTTCTTCCGCGTCCCGCTGATCGGTGGCACCATCGTGCACCCGGTTCAGGGCGAGGCCGCTGCCGGTGTCGTGATGCTGCGCCCGGCCAGCCCGGGTACCGGTGTGATCGCCGGTGGTGCGGCTCGCGCGGTGCTGGAATGCGCCGGCGTGCACGACATCCTGGCCAAGTCGCTGGGCAGCGACAACGCGATCAACGTGGTGCACGCCACCGTTGCCGCGCTGAAGCAGCTGCAGCGTCCGGAGGAAGTGGCAGCCCGTCGTGGCCTGCCCATCGAAGATGTTGCGCCGGCCGGCATGCTGCGGGCCCGGCGTGAGGCAGAAGCGCTCGCCGCCTCGGCAGCGCGTGAAGGATCGGCATAATCATGGCTGAACTGAAGATCACCCAGGTGCGTGGCACCGTGGGTGCCCGGTGGAAGCAGCGCGAGAGCCTGCGGACGCTGGGATTGCGCAAGATCCGCCAGTCCGTCGTTCGCGAGGACAACGCGCAGACCCGTGGTCTGCTCGCGGTGGTCAACCACCTCGTCACGGTTGAGGAGGCGTAAATGAGCGTCATCAAGCTGCACGACCTCAAGCCGGCCGCGGGGTCCAAGAAGGCCAAGACCCGCGTCGGTCGTGGTGAGGGCTCCAAGGGTAAGACCGCTGGTCGTGGTACCAAGGGCACCAAGGCCCGCAAGAACGTCCCCGTGACGTTCGAGGGTGGCCAGATGCCGATCCACATGCGTCTGCCGAAGCTCAAGGGCTTCCGCAACCGCTTCCGCACGGAGTACGCGGTGGTGAACGTCGGCGACCTCGCCAAGGCGTTCCCGCAGGGCGGCACCGTCGGTGTGGACGAGCTGGTGGCCGCGGGCCTGGTTCGCAAGAACACCCTGGTCAAGGTGCTCGGCGACGGCAAGCTGGCCGTCAAGGTCGACGTCACCGCCAACAAGTTCAGTGGTAGCGCCCGTGAGGCGATCACCGCTGCTGGTGGTAGCGCGACCGAGCTGTAACTGTTTCGCAAAAAGGGAGTCTCGGCCTTCGGCCGGGGCTCCCTTTTTTGTGTCCGCCGAGACTGAGCTTGTGTGCCAAGTTCGTCGCGGAATTGGCACACAAGCCCAGTTTGGGCGGCCCTGGTCCGGCAGCTAGCTCTGCGACCGGGCGCCCAAGACGTCGCGGAAGAGGGCCTGGCGCACCGAGAGCTCGCGGGGATCGCTGACCAGGTGGAAGCCCAGCCGGTTCATCACGTAGCCGAATCCGACGCCGGTGTCGGGGTCGGCGAAGCCGAACGAGCCACCGAATCCGGGCGTGCCGAACGCCTTTCCGGACGAGCCGAAGGCGAACGTCGGGATGGGCTTGCAGAAGCCCAGCGCGTAGGCGATCTCGGCGCGCATCACCTTGTCCCGCGTACCGCCTGACGGATTGCGGGGTGGCGCGATCAACTCGTCGAAAGTCTCTGGGGTGAAACCTATTTCGCTGCCGCCGGTCGCCGCGGCGCCGTAGAGGCCGGCCAGCGCGCGGGCCGTCCCGGTGCCGTTGGCCGACGGAATCTCGACGCGGCGCACCTTGTCGGTGTTGTAGTCGCCGGCGTAGGGGTCGATGTCGGCGGGGATCGCGGCGGTTCTGGCCAGCAGCCCGCGCGGGTTGAGGCTGCCGATCAGGAACCCGGCTGGCATGACGTCGAGGTGCCGCAGCGACTCGTATCGCTGCCAATGGTGCAGCGTGGCAATCCGGTTGCGGTCGACCGAGTCCGGCAGGCCGATGTACAGGTCGAGACCCGACGGCCCGGTGATCTCCTCGACGAGATAACGGCCGAGCGTACGGCCGTCGGTTCGACGGATCAGCTCGGACTCGTACCAGCCGATGGTGATGGCGTGGTAGCCGTGCCGGGTGCCGGGCTTCCACGCGGGTTTCTGTGCCGCGAGGATGGCGGAGAGCCGCACCGGGTCGGCGATGTCGGACAGCAGGGGATTGGGGGTCAGGACGCACAGCCCGGCCTGGTGCGCCAGCAGCTGGCGAACAGTGACGTCGCCCTTGTCCTGCGCGGCGAACTCGGGCCAGTACGTGCTGACGCGCTCGTCGTAGTCGAAGAGCCCTTTCGACACCGCGTGCGCGACAGCAAGGGCGGCAACACCTTTCGTCGACGAGAACATGTTGACCATGGTGTCGGCCTGCCACGGCGCCCGGCTGATCCCGTCACGGTAGCCGCCCCACATGTCGACGACCTTGCGGCCGTCCCGGTAGACGCACAGCGCGGCGCCGACTTCGCCGCCGGCAGCGAAGTTGGCCCCGAACGCGTCGGCGACCTTGCCGTAGCCGTCGTCGGCATCGCCGTGGACCAGATCGGGAGAGACAGAGACCTTCAGCACCATGGGTCGATCCTCTCCCGCGAGCAGGCGGAAAACTGTCGAATTCGGCGTCGGAATGGACAGGTTTGCGTCTGCTCGGCACTCGCCGGTGAATCGGTACGCTCGGAGCATGTTTGCTTTCCGGCCCAGCCTGCCCGGTCTTCCCGGCCCCGATGAGTTGCGTGCCCTTGTCCGCAAGGTCGACACCGCGCGTCATCACGGCGTGCCCAACGGCTGCGTACTGGAACTCGACCTACAGGCCGTGCCGCCCGAGACCGCCGGCTTCGACCCGATCGCCTTCGTCATGGGCAACGCGCGGCCTCTCTTGCTGCGCGACGCCGTCGCCGCCATCCACCGCGCAGCCGACGACAAGCGGGTGGCCGGACTGATCGCCCGGGTTCAATTGCCCGCTGCCGCAGCGGGTCCGGTGCAGGAGCTGCGTGACGCCATCGCCGCGTTCAGCGCCGTCAAGCCGTCGATCGCCTGGGCCGAGACCTATCCGGGCACCATGTCCTACTACCTGGCGTCGGCGTTCCGGGAAGTGTGGATGCAGCCCTCGGGCACCGTCGGTCTGGTGGGTTTCGCGACCAACGCGCTGTTCCTTCGCGACGCGTTCGACAAGGCCGGCATCGAGGCGCAGTTCGTCGCGCGCGGCGAGTACAAGTCGGCGGCCAACATGTTCACGCAGGACCGCTACACCGAGCCGCACCGCGAGGCCGACGGCCGGCTCATCGAGAGCCTGCACGCCCAGGTGCTGACTGCCATCGCAGAATCTCGCGGCGTCGACGCCGACGAACTCGACGCCCTCGTCGACCGGGCACCGCTGCTCCGCGACGAGGCGGTCGCCGCCAAGCTGGTCGACCGCATCGGTTTCCGCGACGAGGCCTATGCCCGGGTCGGCGAATTGACCAGTGGCGCAGCGCAAGCCGACGGCAAGGACGCGCCGCCGCGGCTGTTCCTGTCCCGGTACGCCAAGGCCACCGCGGGACACACGCTGCCCGAGGTGCCGCCGCTGCCGGGCATCAAGCACAAGCCGACCATCGCCGTCGTCACCATGGCCGGGCCCATCGTCAGTGGACGCGGCGGCCCGAGCGCCTTCCCGCCCGGACCGTCGAGCGTCGGCGGCGACACCATCGCCGCGGCGCTGCGGGAAGCCGCGGCGGATGACGACGTCGCTGCCGTCGTGCTGCGGGTCGACAGTCCGGGAGGCGCCGTCACGGGTTCGGAGACCATCTGGCGCGAGGTGGCGCGGCTGCGCGAGGCGGGCAAGCCGGTCGTCGCGTCGATGGGCGCGGTCGCCGCGTCCGGCGGCTACTACGTGTCCATGGCGGCCGACCACATCGTCGCCAACGCCGGCACCATCACCGGATCCATCGGCGTGGTGACGGGCAAACTCGTCACCAAGGGCTTGAAAGAACGGCTCGGTGTCGGCTCGGATGCCGTGCGTACCAACGAGAATGCTGACGCCTGGTCGGCCAATCAGCCGTTCACCGAGGCCCAGCACGCGCACGTGGTGGCCGAGGCGGATCTCTTCTACACCGACTTCGTAGAGCGCGTCGCCGACGGCCGCAACCTGCCGGTCGAGGCCGTCGAACAGGTGGCCCGCGGCCGCATCTGGACCGGTGCCGACGCGCTGGAACACGGCCTGGTCGACGAACTCGGTGGGCTGCGGACCGCCGTCCGCCGGGCCAAGGTGCTCGCCGGTCTCGATCCCGACGCGACCGCCAAGGTCGTCAACTACCCGGGCTCGTCACTGCTGGATCACGTGCGGCCCAAGGCCTCGTCGCAGCCGGCCGCGGCGTCGTTGCCGGAGGCGGTGGCGGCGCTGCTCGGTCGGTCACTGGTCGGTGCGCTGGGCCAGGCCGAGCGGTCGATGACCGGGGTCAGCGCCCTCTGGCTGGGGGATTACCGCTTTTAGCTCTGATCGAGTCAGTCGGGGCCGTCCCGTCGGCTCTGCCTTCGACGTGGCCACGAAGCCTATTTAGCTGAACTAATCATATGGGGTACGGCGCTACCCCAGAACCCGGCGTGCCCGCCCCGCACAGTGGAACCACACAGTGACTGCCACGCCGGGAGGTAGAGATGATGGGTAAGCGCAACGTGCCGCGAACCGCGGCGTCGATCGGCCGGATCGGCGGACTGGCGGTGGCCCTCGGCGTCGGAATAGGGATTGCCGCGATGCCGTGGTCGGCAGCGGCCGCGCCCGACGGCGGTGGCCCGAACATTTCGGTGAGCCACGACGGTGACGTCAAGGTGGTGAAAGGCACTGCCACAGCGGTGTCCGACGGCCGGGGATCAACGGCCGTCGCGCACGGGTTCGGCAGCTATGCCGAAGCCACCGGCGGTACCAACAACCACGCGCTCGCCAGCGGCGTCGGCAGCACCGCGATCGCCAAGGGCGGCAGCAACAACACGTCTACAGCGACCGGCACCAACAGCACCGCCATCGCCGCGGGCGGCAGCAACAACACCGCGAAAGCGACCGGCACCGACAGTGGCGCGTACGCGGGTTACTACCCGGGGCTCGATGTCCGGCAAGGCTCCAACAACAACAATCTCGCCTCAGCCCAAGGCGATTCGGCCACCGCTGTCGCCGGCGCGGGCGGCAGCTTCAACACCGACAACACCGCCATTGCCTACGGCGACAACAGCGGCGCCGTCTCCGGCTTCGGTGGCAACAGCAACACGCACAACACCGCCGTCGCCTTCGGTGCGGGAACCCACGCCGGCGCCGGCTCAGGCGGGAACCAGAACGACTACAACAGCGCCACTGCCACCGACGGCGCCGGCGCCTTCGCCGGTGGTGCAGGCAACGACAACGACTACAACACGGCCTCGGCCACCGGCGACGGCAGCCTTGCCAATGCCGGCGTGGCCGGAACCGATCTCGACCACTACACCGCCAACGCCAGCGGTGGCGACACCGTCAACAACCCGTGACACCAACAGACGAAGGGGTGAAGAACATGGGCAAGCACAACATGGCGCGGAGCGCGGTGTCGATCGGCCGGGTCGGCGGGCTGGCGGTGGCGCTGGGAGTGGGCGTCGGGATCGTCGCGATGCCGTGGTCGGCGTCGGCGGCGCCCGACGGCAGCGGTCCGAATATCTCGGTGAGCCACGACGGTGACGTCAAGGTCGTGAAGGGCACTGCGACGGCGGTGTCCAGCGGGCGGGGTTCGACGGCGGTGGCCCATGGTTTCGACAGTTACGCCGAAGCCACCGGCACCAACAACCACGCGACCGCAAACGGCTTCGGCAGCACGGCGATTGCCAAGGGCGGCAGTAACAACACGGCCAAAGCGAGCGGTATCGACAGCACGGCGATCGCCGGTGGCGGTACCAACAACACGGCCGTGGCGTCGGGCAACTTCGCTCAGGCTTACGCCGGCTCAAGCCCCGAATACGATGGGCGCCAATCGAACAACACCGGCAATACCGCGATCGCCACCGGTACCCACAGCATCGCGCGGGCCGGGATCGGCGACCACAACGACGGCAACTTCGCGAAAGCCACGGACTCCGGGGTCGCTTCGGCCGGCGTCGGCACCAACAACGATTCCAACACCGCCACCGCGTCCGGGCCGGGCAGCGTGGCCGACTCCGGATTCCTGGTCTCCGGCAACGACAACAACACCGCCACCGCGACCGGCGGGGGCGGCGCCATCGCCGGCAGCTTCGGCAATGACAACGACAACAACTCTGCGAGCGCGGACGGCTTCGGCAGCTACGCATACGCGGGCTATGGGACCGACAACCTGGACGGCTACACCGCCGACGCCACCAACGGACAGAGCGTCCACAACCCGTGACGGTTCGCGTAACTGTAACCAGGGGAGGTCAATTCATGAACAAGCACCGCGTTTCTCCGGAGCGCATCGGCCGGGTCGGCGGACTGGCGGTGGCGCTGGGAGTCGGAGTGGGGATGGCCGCGATGCCGTGGTCGGCCGCTGCGGCACCCGACGGCAGCGGCCCGAACATCTCGGTGTCGCACGACGGGGACGTCAAGGTCGTGAAGGGCACCGCGACAGCCGTGTCCGACGGACAGGGCTCGACGGCGGTGGCCCACGGTTTCGGCAGCTACGCCGAAGCCACCGGCGGCACCAACAACCACGCGATCGCGAGCGGCACCCGCAGCGTCGCGATCGCCAAGGACGGCGACAACAACACCGCCAAGGCCACCGGCATGGGGAGCCACGCGATCGCCGCCTTCGGCTCCGGCAATACCGCCACAGCGACGGGTACAAACAGCTACGCCGCCGCGGTCTACGGCGACAACAACACCGCAACGGCGACGGGGATAAACGCCGGCGCCACCGCGGGTTTCGGCGATGGCAACGCCGCGAAAGCCACCGGTACGAACGCCTATGCTGCCGCCGGCGACAAGGATGACGTCCGTGGTCCCGGCAACAACAACAACACCGCGAAGGCGATCGGCGACAACAGCACGGCCTTGGCAGGTACCTATGGCAGCGGAAGCGACGGAAACGTCGCCATCGCCTACGGCCCCGACACGACGGCAATCGCAGGCAGTGACGGCAACAACAACGATTCGAACAGCGCCGTTGCGTTCGGTCCGGGCAGCCAGGCCATGGCCGCCAGGTACGGCAGCGACAGCTCGAGCAACAGCGCCACAGCCACTGACGGCGCTTCTGCCCTCGCCGGTACGGGCGGCGATGACAGCGACGCCAACACCGCCGCCGCGACAGGTGCCGGCAGCATCGCCGCCGCAGGCACGACCACAACGGATGAGATCAACCTCGACGGCTACACGGCCAACGCGAGCGGGGGCGACGTCGTCCACAATCCGTGACGACGTCGCCGGTTCAGCCGAGAGTGCCGCTGATGTAGATGATTTCGCGCATCGGGTCGTCGTCGCCGAGGACCGTTGCCGTCAGGCCGTGCCGGGCATGCAGATCCACCCGGCCGATGCCAGCGGTCTGCCAGCCCTTGGCCGCCAGATAGTCTGCGGCGGAGTGCCTTTCGCCGTGGTAGACCAGCGACGGCATATCCATGTTCAAGCCGAGCTGCTGGAATCCCGCGGCGGCCTCGCGCGCCTTGTCGGCGTCGAAAGCCTTGAGGCCCGGCACGAATTCGGTGGCCACGGCGCTGCCGGGGGCACTGAGCTCGTGAATGTTGTCGAACAGCTTGTCCTGGGCCTCCGGCGGCAGGTAGATGAGCAGACCTTCGGCCAACCACGCCGTCGGCCGGCTCGGGTCGAAGCCCGCCGCACGCAACGCCGCCGGCCAATCCTCACGCAGATCGATCGGGACGGTCCGGCGTTCGGCCGTGGGTTCGGCGCCGAGGCCGGCCAGGGTCCGGGTCTTGAACTCGATGACCTCGGGCTGGTCGATCTCGTAGACCACCGTGCTCTCGGGCCACGCCAGCCGGTAGGCGCGCGCGTCCAGCCCGGAGGCCAGGATCACCGCCTGCCGGATTTCCGAGGACGCGGCGACCCCGGCCGAATCGCCGCCTACAGCGGCCATGAAGTAGTCGTCGAAAAACCTTGTGCGCACGGCCATTTCGTCGATGTTGGCGCGCGCCCGCGCCGCCGCATCCGGGGCGACGGCGTCGAGGACGGCCAGGTCCAGTTCGCCGTCGACCATCTTGGTGAACGCCTCGATCCCGACGGCACGCACCAGCGGCGCCGCGAACGGATCGTCGATCAAACCGTGTTCGTGGGTGCTCGCGATCGCCCGCCCCGTCGCGACCAGCGTGGCCGTCGCGCCCACGCTCGAGGCCAGGTCCCAGCTGTCTCCGTGTGTCCGGGCCATCGCGGTCAGGCCTTCCGGTTCAGGACTGCGCGGACGTATTTCAGCTGGGTCCAGGCCCGGGACAGTTCGTCGTCCGGGTACTGGAAACCGTTGTCGGCGTGCGCCTCTTCGACCGACCGCGCGGTGACGTCCCAGCCGAGGCTCGTCAGGTAATCGGTGACATGGTTGCGGTCGCCCTCGTAGATGAGGTCGGCCATCTCGATGTTCGAACCGAGGGCCTTCATCCGGTCGCGCATCTGCTGCATGCGCTCGTCGTCGAACGCGGAGCTCAGATCGCCGACCTGCTCGGTGGCCACGAAGCTGCCGGGCGCCGACAGTGCGGTGATGTTGTCGAACAACCGGTCCTGGGCCTCCGGCGGCAGGTAGATGAGCAGCCCTTCGGCGATCCACGCGGTGGGCGCCTCGGGGTCGAAACCGTTGTCCCGCAGCGCCTGCATCCAGTCGTCGCGCAGGTCGACGGCGACGGTGCGCCGGGTCGCGGTGGGGGAGGCGCCGAGGCTCGCGAGCGTCGTCGACTTGAACTCGATGACCTCGGGCTGGTCCACCTCGAAGACGACGGTGCCGTCTGGCCACGGCAGCCGGTAGGCGCGCGCGTCCAGACCGGCGGCCAGGATCACGGCCTGCCGTACGCCGGTGGCAGCCGCGTCGAGGAACAGCTGGTCGAACCAGCGGGTGCGGACCGTCATCCCTTCGGCCGCGCGTCGCGGGGTGAAGGCCGGGTTCACGTCGCTCAGGTCGATCTCGCCGTCGAGCGCCTTGGTGAAGAAGTCCAGCCCGACGGCCCGCACCAGCGGCTCGGCGTACGGGTCGTCGATCAGCTGCTCGCGGTGGGCGATGGCACGCTGCCCCGCGACCATGGTCGCGGTGGCCCCGACGCTCGAGGCCAGGTCCCAGGAATCTCCGTCAGTTCGTGTCATGTGGGTCCAACTCCTAGTTCTTGATGGCCGTCACGGACAGTGAATTACGCAGTGCCGCCGTGTCTTCGGTCTCGGCGAGGGGACGGCCGTACTCGGCGAAAACTTCAAGGCGAGGGCGGGCCGTGGTATTCCAGCCACTGACATCCAGGTGCTCGACCACCGAGGTGCGCTCGCCCTGGTACCAGAGATCGGTCAGGTTGAGGTCGAGGCCCGCGCCGCGCCACCGCTCGCTCATGGCCGCGCCGCGCTCACGCATGCCGGCGCCGTGGTCGGTGTGGAATTCGGTGGCCAGGCGAGTGCCCGGCGCCGACAGCGCGGTGATGTTGTCGAACAGCTTGTCCTGCGCCTCGGGCGGCAGATAGATCAGCAGCCCCTCGGCGATCCAGGCCGTCGGCGCCGCGGGATCGAATCCGGCGGCGCGCAGCGCGGCCGGCCAGTCCTCGCGCAGATCGATCGCGACGGTGCGGCGTTCGCAGGTCGGTGTGGCGCCGATCTGCGCCATGGTCCCGGTCTTGGCGGCGATCACCTCGGGCTGGTCGATCTCGTAGACGACGGTGCCGGCCGGCCAGTCCAGCCGGTAGGCCCGCGAGTCGAGGCCCGCCGCCAGGATGACGGCCTGCCGGATGCCGGCAGCGGTGGCGGAAGTGAAGAAGTCGTCGAAGAACTTCGTCCGGACCGCCATCAGGTTGGTCATCATGGCGGCGGCCGTCCCGACCTCACCGGTGAGATCGATCTGCCCGTCGAGCAGCTTGATGAAGAACTCCACCCCGACGGCCCGCACCAGCGGGTCGGCGTACGGATCGCGGATGAGCGGCTCCGCTTCCTTCGTCGCCAGGGCGCGGGCCGTCGCCACCATCGTGGCGGTGGCGCCCACGCTCGAGGCCAGATCCCAGGTGTCGCTGTCGGTGCGGGTCATCGGGTAGGTCCTGTCCGTCGGTAGGGATAGATGAGGATCAGCGCACTGCGGTGACGTAGTTGACCTCGCCCATGGAGGGCTGGCCGTTCGGGTCGGCCTCGACGGCCGGCAGGCCGTTGCGGACCAGCAGTTCGTTGGAGGTGACGGCGGTGGTCTGCCAGCCGTGACCCTGCAGGTAGGTGTCCACGTCGGCGCGGTCGCCGAGGTAGACCAGATCGCTGAAGTCGAGATCGAAGCCTTGATCGCGCCAGTGCTCCGATGCGGCCTTCATGCGCTCGCGCACGGCGTCCTCATCGAGGTCCGGCGTGGCCGGCACGCCTTCGGCGCCCATGCGGCTACCCGGTGCGGACAGTTCGGAAATCTGGTCGAGCAACCGGTCCTGCGCTTCGGGCGGCAGGTAGCCGAACAGTCCCTCGGCGATCCACGCGGTGGGCTTGGTGGGGTCCAGACCGGCGGCGCGAAGTGCGGCCGGCCAGTCCTCACGCAGGTCGATCGCCACCGTGCGCCGTTCGGTGGTCGGTGCCGCGTCCAGATCCGACAGGGTCTTGGACTTGAACTCGATGACGTCGGGCTGGTCGATCTCGTAGACGACGGTGCCCGCCGGCCACACCAGGCGGTAGGCGCGCGAGTCGAGGCCCGCCGCCAGGATGACGGCCTGCCGGATACCGGCCTTGCCGGCGTCCCGGAAGAAGTCGTCGAAGAATCGGGTGCGCGCCGCCATGCCGTTGGTCAGCTGCGCCATGGTCGGGCCGTAGCCGGCGCTGGACTGGTCGGGATCGGCGGCGCCGTCGACCAGCTTGGTGAAGAACTCGACCCCGACGGCGCGGACCAGGGGAGCGGCGAACGGGTCGTCGATGATCGGGTCTTCGGAATTGGTGGCGAGAGCGCGGGCCGCGGCGACCAGAGTCGCGGTCGCTCCTACGCTCGATGCCAGGTCCCACGTGTCGTTGTCAGTGCGTGCCATCGCGTCGTTCCTGTCGTCGGTCACCCGGTGAACGGGTCGGTAGTTAGCTCATGTAACAACCTGTCGGCGACTGTACGCGCCGTTCCTGAACGCGGCAGAAATGCCGGGTGGCGGCACGTTTCGAGGTGTCCGGGCTGGGTAGGAAGGGTCCGGCGCCGAGCGGATGCAGGTCGCGGGGTCGGCAACTGTTATTCTCGGAGACTGATTTGACGGCGCGTCCAGGCAGGTCGGGTACCTGCTGTGGTCGCGCACGGAATTAACCAAACGCTGGACCTGACCAGCCCCATCAGCACGCCGCGGCCCGAGCTCGGCTGCGCAGGAGGAAGAGTGCTTTCGGCTTTTATCTCGTCCCTGCGGACGGCCGATCTGCGACGCAAGATCCTCTTCACGCTGGGTGTAGTCGTCCTGTATCGGGCCGGTGCCGCATTGCCGTCCCCCGGGGTGAACTATCCGAACGTGCAGAAGTGCATCGAGCAGGTCAGCGGCGGTGACGCTGCGCAGGTCTACTCGCTGATCAACCTGTTCTCCGGCGGTGCGCTGCTCCACCTGTCGGTGCTGGCGGTCGGCGTCATGCCCTACATCACCGCGAGCATCATCGTGCAGCTGCTGGTCGTGGTCATCCCGCGCTTCGAACAGCTGCAGAAGGAAGGCCAGGCCGGTCAGGCCAAGATGACGCAGTACACGCGTTATCTCGCGATCGCGCTGGCAGTTCTGCAGGGCACCTCGATCGTCGCGATGGCCGCCAGCGGCAATCTGCTGCAGGGCTGCACCCTGAACATCATCCAGGACCAGAGCATCTTCACCCTCGTCGTGATCGTGCTGGTCATGACCGCGGGCGCCGCCCTGGTCATGTGGATGGGCGAGCTCGTCACCGAGCGCGGCATCGGCA
This sequence comes from Mycobacterium sp. 360MFTsu5.1, assembly GCF_000383495.1. NCBI lineage: Bacteria > Bacillati > Actinomycetota > Actinomycetes > Mycobacteriales > Mycobacteriaceae > Mycobacterium > Mycobacterium sp. 360MFTsu5.1. The sequence goes on from NZ_KB911466.1 coordinate 361,748, forward strand.
ACGGCATGTCGCTGATGATCTTCGCCGGCATCGCCGCCCGCATCCCGTCCGAAGGCCAGTCGATCCTGGAGAGCCGCGGCGGCGTCGTGTTCGCCTCCGTCGTGGCCGCGACGCTGATCATCATCGTCGGTGTCGTCTTCGTCGAGCAGGGACAGCGCCGTATCCCGGTGCAGTACGCCAAGCGCATGGTGGGCCGCCGGATGTACGGCGGTACCTCGACCTACCTGCCCCTGAAGGTCAACCAGGCCGGCGTCATCCCCGTCATCTTCGCGTCGTCGCTGATCTACATCCCGCACCTGATCACCCAGCTGGTCACCGCCGGTGATCCGAACGCGTCCAACGGCTGGTGGTCCAAGGCGGTCGCCAAGTACCTGACCAACCCGGCCGACCCGGTCTACATCGCGATCTACTTCGGTCTGATCATCTTCTTCACGTACTTCTATGTGTCCATCACGTTCAACCCCGATGAGCGGGCGGACGAGATGAAGAAGTTCGGTGGCTTCATCCCGGGCATCCGGCCGGGCAAGCCGACGGCGGACTACCTGAGGTACGTCCTGAGCCGCATCACGCTGCCGGGCTCGATTTACCTCGGTTTGATCGCGGTGTTGCCTAATCTGTTCCTGCAGAGCGGCGGCAGCAGCGCCCAGAACCTGCCATTCGGCGGTACGGCCGTGCTGATCATGATCGGCGTGGGTCTGGACACGGTGAAGCAGATCGAGAGCCAGCTGATGCAGCGCAACTACGAAGGGTTCCTCAAATGAGAATGGTTCTGCTGGGACCGCCGGGAGCAGGCAAGGGCACTCAGGCCGAGAAGCTGGCCGAGAAGTTCGGCATCCCGCAGATCTCCACGGGTGATCTGTTTCGTAGCAACATCAGCAAGGGCACCCCGCTCGGTGTCGAGGCCAAGAAGTACCTCGATGCCGGCGACCTGGTCCCGGCCGAGCTGACCAACGCGCTGGTCGACGACCGTCTCGACGCCGACGACACCGCCGCCGGGTTCATCCTCGACGGCTTCCCCCGCTCGGTCGAGCAGGCCGTCGCGCTGAAGGACATGCTGGCCAAGCGCAACCTCAAGCTGGACGCGGTGCTGGAGTTCCGCGTGTCGGAGTCCGAGCTGCTGACCCGGTTGAAGAGCCGCGGCCGCGCCGACGACACCGAAGAGGTCATCCTCAACCGCATGAAGGTGTACCGGGACGAGACCGCCCCGCTGCTGGACTACTACCGGGACGAGCTCGTCTCGGTCGACGCTGTCGGCAGCCTGGACGAGGTCTTCGCCCGCGCCCTGCAGGCGCTCGGCAGCTGAATCGCCGATCCGGCTGAAGTAGGCATCGATGATTGGTCTACCCCGACGCGGCCGCAAGGTCGTCCCCCAGCGGACACCCGGCGAACTGGACGCGATGGCCGCTGCCGGTTCGCTGGTGGCGGCCGCGCTGAAAGCGGTTCGTGAAGCCGCCGCGCCCGGGGTGTCCACTCTCGAGCTCGACCAGATCGCCGAGTCCGTCATCCGCGATGGTGGCGGCATCCCGTCGTTCCTGGGCTATCACGGCTTCCCGGCGACCATCTGCGCGTCGGTAAACGACCGCGTGGTGCACGGCATTCCGACCGCCGACGAGGTGCTCGTCAGCGGTGACCTGGTCTCGATCGATTGCGGCGCCATCCTGGACAACTGGCACGGCGACTCGGCCGTGACGTTCGGTGTCGGCCCGCTGATCGACGCCGACCAGAAGCTGTCCGACGCCACCCGTGAGTCCATGGAGGCCGGCATCGCCGCCATGGTCCCCGGTAACCGGCTGACCGACGTCTCGCATGCCATCGAGCGGGGGACCCACGCGGCGTCCGCCCGCTACGACCGCAAGTTCGGCATCGTCGCAGGCTACGGCGGGCACGGCATCGGTCAAGAGATGCACATGGACCCGTTCCTGCCGAACGAGGGATCACCTGGCCGGGGCCCGTTCCTCGAGCCCGGCTCGGTGCTGGCCATCGAGCCGATGCTGACGCTGGGCACCTCGAAGACTGTCATTCTCGAAGACGAATGGACAGTCGTCACCAAGGACGGCTCGCGTGCCGCACACTGGGAACACACCGTTGCTGTCACCGAGGACGGACCCCGAATCTTGACGCTGCTTCGCGACTGATCCGGTGAACCGGATCGCCCCTGATCTCGTGTCAATGACGGAGGTTGGTGCATGAGCGATCCGGAGGCCGCCATGATGCGGGTGCTTTACGACGAGCACGCAGGCGCCCTTTGGCGCTATGCCCTGCGTCTGACACAGGACTCGGCGCGTGCCGAGGACGTGGTGCAGGAGACGTTGCTGCGGGCGTGGCGCCACCCCGATGTCGTATCCGACGCCAACCAGTCCCCGCGGGCCTGGCTCTACACCGTCGCCCGCAACCTCATCATCGATGAGCAGCGCAGCGCCCGGCGCCGGCACGAGACGACGTCGTCGGAGGTGGTGGAGGCAGAGGACCGGACGGACCCGGCCGCCACCGACGAGGCGGACACCGCACTGGATCGGATGCTGCTCGGGGGTGCCCTGAGCCAGCTCTCCGTCGACCATCGCGCCGTGATCGAGCGCGCGTACTACCGGCAGTTGAGCGTCGCGCAGATTGCGGCGGAGCTTCAGATCGCCGAGGGCACAGTGAAATCGAGACTGCATTACGCGGTCCGGGCGCTGCGCCTGAATCTGCAGGAAATGGGGGTGACTCGGTGAGCATGCACATTGTCGAGTCCATCGGACCCTTTGACGGCGACCGGTACGCAACCTGGGACGCCGCCTACGTGCTGGGTTCGCTGTCGAGTGCGGAACGCCGCGAGTACGAAGCGCATCTGCAGACCTGCTCCCGGTGCCGGGACGCGGTCGGTGAGCTGAGCGGCATGCCGGCCCTGCTGGGCCTGCTGGATTTGGCGGACGTGCAGGAGATCGGTGCCGAGCAGCCGGAACCGCCGTTGCGGCCCGAGGTGCTCGATTCGGTACTGGCCAAGGTGCGGTGGCGCCGGCGCCGGACCCGCTGGGTGACGACGGCGGTGGCCGGCCTGGCCGCGGCGGTGCTGGCAGTCGGTGCGGTGGCGGTCGTCCGGCCCGACTTCTTCGGCGGTGGCCAGAGCCAGGAGCAGGTGGCGCAGCTGCCCATGCAGCACGTGGCACCCACTCCGTTCAACGCCACCATCGCGCTGAGCAGCTTCGGCTGGGGTACGCGGATCGACATGGCCTGCAGCTACGGCGACTGGTCCAGCGGACCCGCCGCTCCTCCGACCAACCTGGGTATGGTCGTGGTGGGCCGCGACGGCAGCCGTAACCAGATCGCCACGTGGTTCGGCATGTCTGGTGCCACCGCGTTGCCGAGTGGTAACACGCCGATGCAGGTTTCGGAAATTGCTGCGGTACAACTGGTTTCCGCCGACAACGGCAAGGTGCTGCTGGAGCGCAATCTCTAGATTTTTTCGGTGGCGTTGAACCATTCGCCCATCCGCCTCGTGTCTGTGGTTAGACGAGCGGAAGCAGGTGGCAGATGGTCGGCAGGCATCGGGTGGTGGACCACATCATCACGCAACTTGCGGCGTCCGGCATCGAGTATTTCTTCGGAGTCGACGGGGCCAATATCGAGGACCTGTTCGACGCGGCGTTCCTGTCCGACGACATCACCGCGATCCTGGCCAAGCACGAGTTCTCCGCGGCCACCATGGCCGACGGCTACAGCCGGGCGGTGTCCCGGATCGGTGTGGTGGCCGCGACGTCCGGCGGCGGATCACTGAACCTCGTTGCGGGACTGGGTGAATCGCTGGCCAGCCGGGTGCCGGTACTGGCCCTGGTGGGGCAGGCGCCGACCGGTATGGACGGCCGTGGCAGCTTTCAGGACACCAGTGGACGTTCCGGATCGCTGGACGCGGTGGCGTTGTTCTCGGCGGTGTCGGTGTACTGCCGTCGCGTGACGGAACCGCAGGACATCGTGCCGGCGCTGGCGGAGGCGCTGACTGCGGCGGCCGGTGGCGGCCCGGCGGTACTGCTGCTGCCGAAGGACGTCCAGCAGGCGATGATCGATGTGGTCAATCCGGTTGCTGCTGTGCAGGATTCGTTGCTGACTGACCCGGGTCCCATCGCCGAGGTGCTGCGCCGGGCGCTGGGGCCGGTCACGATCATCGCCGGCGAGCAGGTGGCCCGCGACGACGCCCGCCGTGAGCTCGAGGAATTGCGCTCGGTGCTGCGGGCCTGGGTCGCCACGGTGCCCGACGGCAAGGACGTCAGCGGCTCACCCGGGCTGGGACAGTCGTCGTGGCTGGGCGTCACCGGCGTGATGGGCCATCCGCGGGTCGTCGACGCGATCTCCCGCAGCGCGGTGTGCCTGGTGATCGGGACGCGCCTGGCGGTGACGGCGCGCGCCGGCCTCGACAGCGCGCTGGCCGGGGTGCAGACGGTCTCGCTCGGCGCGGAACGTCCGTATGTGCCGAGCACGCACGTGAATTCGACCAACCTGCGGGCATCGCTGACGGCGCTGACCCGATCGTTGACCGGCACCGGCCGGCCCCACGGGCTACGGGTCCTCGACCCGCTGCCGCACACCGAACTTCAGCCACCACCGCACGACGGCCCCGGCATCCGGTACCGCGACACCGTCGCCCTGCTCGACGAACTGCTGCCCGACGGCGCCGACATTGTCGTCGACGCCGGCAACACCGGTGCCTCGACGGTGCACGGGCTGCCGGTGCGCCGGGCCGGCCGCTTCGTGGTGGCGCTCGGCATGGGCGGCATGGGGTACAGCTTCGGCGCCGGCATCGGCATGTGCTTCGCCCGCGCGAAAACCGCTGGGCCGCAGTACCGTACCGTGGTGGTGGCCGGCGACGGCTCGTTCTTCATGCACGGCATGGAGCTGCACACGGCGTTGGAGTACCGGCTCCCGATCACCTTCGTGTTGTTCAACAACAACGCCCACGCCATGTGCGTCACCCGCGAGCAGTTGTTCTACGGCGACCGCTACAGCTACAACCGCTTCACCCCGGCCCGGCTGGGCGCCGGCCTGGCCGCGATGTTCCCCGGCCTGCACGCGACGGACGTCACCGAGCTGCCGCAGCTGGCCGGTGCGCTGAGCGAAGCGCTCGGCCGGCACGGGCCATCGGTCGTCAGCGTCGAATGCTCCGCCGACGAAATCCCCACGTTCGCACCATTTCTCGAGACCGCCACACAACAGACGCAGAAAGAGAGCTCCCAGCATGTCGCTGCCCGCGCTTGAAGACATCGCCCTACCCATCGACGGCGTGACCCGCATCGAGAACGCGCCGCGGGAGAAGGCCACGCCCATCATCATGGAGATGATGCGGTCGGTATACCCGCACGACGTCGTCTTCGGTGACTACTGCACCGTCAACGACTACATCGACTGCCCGCCGGAGGAACTGTTCGAGTATCTGGCGGACACCCGCAGCCTCGAGGAGTGGACCTACAGTCTGCGCGGATTCACCGAGACCGAGGAACCGGGCCTCTGGCTGGCCTACGACCGGCTGGGCTCGGAGACCGAAATCTACACGCGCACAGTGGCGAACCGCGAGGCGATGACCGTCGACTACCACTGCGCCTGGGACCAGGGCCGGCACCTCTGGATGATCTACCTGATGCGCGTCGTCGACGCCCAGGTCGTGCTCAACAAGCCGGGTTCGGTGGTGCTGTGGACCAACTGCCACCACCCGTTCTACGACAACAACCCCTACCCGGAGACCGCGCCCGCACAGCGACCCGTGTGGGTCGGGGACTTCTGGGACATGTTCGGGGCGGGCCACCGCCTGGAACTGGACAACCTCAAGGCGATTGCCGAATACCGGCACCGCAACGGTCTGCCGATCACCCCGGCCTGGATGAAGTGAGTCACGCATGAGCCAACCAGTTGTGAGCCTGCTCGACGTTTCGACCTATCTTCCGGGCGAGCCGATCAGCGCCGACTACTACGCGCAGTTCGCCGATTCCGACGACCTGCGGGACAACCTGATGTTCCGGGCGCCGAAGTTCCGCCACCACGTGGCACCCGACGAGACGGCCATCGACATGGTCGAACGCGCGGCGGCGGGCCTCGTCGACCGGCACGGCTCCGACGCCCTCGCCGACGTCGACATCCTGATCACCCACACCCAGTTGCCCGACATGCCGTTCTACGGCGGCGGTGGCGGTATGGCCAATCGGCTTGGCATGAAGCCGAACTGGGTGATCGACCTGCACAACGGCGGGTGCGCGGCCTTCATCCTGGGCCTCAAGCTGGCCAAGCAGTTGATCGCCTCCGGGGAGGGGCGTACCGCGTTGGTGGCGGTGGCGCAGAACGCGGCGGGCCAGGTCTTCGACCAGGTCACCATCCGGCCCAAGGCGCAGGCGTCGGTACCCGGTGATGGTGCCGCGGTGGGACTCGTTGCAGCCTCTGATATTTCGCCGATTCTCGACGTCGAATGCCGCACCTACGGCGAATACGCCGGTGACATGACGATGTCGGTCGACCCGCCGCGCAAATGGTGGCAGGCCGGGCCCGGCGAGGGCTGCATCGGCTTCACCGAGAGCAAGATCACCAAGGTGCTGGCCCGGGGCAATCGTCAGGTGCCCGAGGTGGCGTACGCGGTGTGCGACCGGATCGGGCTGGCGCCCAAGGACATCGGCCTGCTGGTCACCAATCAGCCGAACCGCGTGTTCCTGCGGAACTGGCGCGAGGCCCTGGAACTGCCCGAGTCGAAGCACCGCGACACGTTCGACGAGTGCGGCAACCTGTTCGCCGCCGGCGTGCCCGTCAACCTGGACCGGGCGATCACCGACGGACAGGTCGGCAAGGACGACGTGGTGATGATGGCGGCCTTCGCGCACGCCGGTGACTTCGCCGGTGCGGCCGCCGTGCGCTGGGGCGGACAGCGATGACGCCCACGTGCGCGTTGGCCGATGCGGTCGGTTCCCTGCCCGCCGCGGACGACCCGCTGGCGTTGGCGCTCAACGAGAATCCGTTCCCGCCACTGCCGGCGGTGCGGGCCGCGCTCACCGCGTCGATCGGTGTGGTGAACCGGTATCCGGAGTTCCTGCCGCAGCGGCTGCGGTCGCTGATCGCCGGGCACGTCGGCGTCGACGACGACCAGGTGCTCGTCGGTGCGGGCGCCACGGGCGTCATCCTGCAGGTGCTGCAGGCCGTCACGCACCCCGGCGATGTGCTGGTGACGGCGTCGCCGACTTTCGACGGCTACCCGATCTTCGCGCAGATGGCGCGACTGCGGTCGGTGACCGTGCCGCTCGACCGGCACGGTCACCACGACCTCGACGCCATGGCGGCGGCCGCGGCGCGAGCACGCGTGGTGGTGATCTGCCGTCCGCACAACCCGACCGGGACGGTCGAGTCGGCCGCCGACCTGTACCGGTTCCTGGACCGGGTGCCGTCGGGCACCGTCGTCCTGCTGGACGAGGCGTACGTCGAGTTCCTGGCCCCCGAGCTGTGCCTGGACATCCCGTCGCTCGTGGTGCGGTATCCCAATCTGGTTGTGGTGCGCACCTTTTCGAAGGCCTACGGACTGGCCGGCCTGCGCATCGGCTACGGCGTGTGTGCGCCGTCGCTCGCCCGCGACCTGTGGGGTATGCAGCTGCCGTTCGGGATCGGGATCACCGGCCTGGTGGCCGTCGCCGCGTCCTACGACGCGGAAGATCAACTGCGGCAACGTATCCGGATGATCGCCTCGGAAGGGGCGTTTCTACGGGCGCGGCTGCGCTCGATGGGTGTGTACTGCACCGACAGTCACGCCAACTTCGTCTATCTGCCGAGCGGGGCGCGGGCCTGGGAGTTCGGCGACGACGGCCCGCGGGTGCGCAGCTACGCCGACGGCGGTGTCCGCATCACCGTCGGGGACCGCAGGTCGTCGCGCGCGGTGCTGGCGGCCATCCGTAAGGCGGTGGACGGGACGGGCGTCGGGGCCTGACTGCATCGGCCGAGGGGTCCGGTGCGGTATGAATGAGCGGTGAGCAGCGACCCCATCGCCCGGGCCCGGGCCAACTGGGAGCGGGCCGGCTGGGGCGACGTCGCCGACGGCATGGTCGCGGTGACGTCGGTGATGCGGGCCCACCAGATTCTGCTGGCGCGCGTGGAGACTGCGCTGCGGCCCTATGACCTGAGCTTTTCCCGCTACGAACTGCTGCGGCTGCTGGCGTTCAGCGGTAGTGGCGCGCTGCCGATCACCAAGGCGTCCGACCGGCTGCAGGTGCACGTCACGAGCGTCACCCATGCCATCCGGCGGCTCGAGGCCGACGGTCTCGTCGAGCGGGTGCCGCACCCCACCGACGGGCGGACCACCCTGGTGCGGCTGACCGAGGTGGGCCGCTCGACGGTCGAGGACGCCACGGTGACCCTCAACAAGGAGGTGTTCGCCGACGTCGGGATGTCCGACGAGCAGTCCGCGGCGCTGGTCGATGCGATCGAGACCCTGCGCCGCACCGCCGGCGACTTCTGACCGGCTCAGCGCCGCAGCGGATTCCGCGATTCGATCAGGGGCCGCAGCGATTCGGCGAACATCGGTTTGGCGAAGTAGTAGCCCTGGCCGATATCGCACCCGTACGCCGAGAGCTGCTCGGCGGTCGCGGCGTCTTCGACTCCTTCGGCGACGCTCGCGATGTTCAGGGCGTGGGTCAGGTTGATCACCGATCGAACGATGGCGGCGGCGCGGGGATTGTGCGTCATCGGCAGCACGAACTCGCGGTCGAGTTTGAGTTCATCGACCGGCAGGTCGCGCAGGTAACTCATGGTCGAGTAGCCGGACCCGAAGTCGTCGATCGACACCCGCAGACCCGACTTCCGGAGCCGATCGATCACCACCTCCGTCCGGCTCATGTTCGACAGCAGCATCTGCTCGGTGATCTCCACGGTGAGGGCGCTTGGCGGCAGTGAGTGCTGGGCGAGGATGGCCCCGATGCGATCGGCCAGATCGACGTCGGTCAGCGACGGCGCGAAGAGGTTGATGGCGACCGGCACATTGCGATATCCCGTCCCGAACCAGGTCGAGGCGTCCAGGACCGCTTGCTTGAGCACCGTGTCGGTAACCGAGCCGATCAGGCCGTTACGCCGGATCAACGGCAGAAACTCGGACGGGGTCAGCAGGCCGAGCTCGGGATGGGGCCAGCGGAGCAACGCCTCCACGCCGACGATTTCGCCGGTGGCCAGCAGCACTTTGGGCTGATACACGAGTTTCAACTCGGAGTCGCCGATGGCGCGACGCAGTTGCCCGAGCAGTTGCACACCGGCTTGGGCGGGCGGCTGGATCCGACCGCTGTCGCTCCACCGCTGCGGCAGGTCCAGCCGCGAGACCTGGCGCATGTCCGCGGAGAAGGTCTGTACGCCGCCGATGCCGGTCCGCTTGGCGGCGTACAGCGCGATGTCGGCCTGCTGCATCAGATCGTCAGCGGTGACGTCTGGTTCGTCGGCGGGGGTGATCGCCAACCCGACACTCGGGTGGATGAAGACCTTCTCGCTGTTGAGCGAGAACGGTGCGTCGAACGCCTCGATGATCCGCTCGGCAATGGTGGTGGCCGTATTCGGTGCCGACCGGATGAGAACGGCGAATTCGTCGCCGCCGAGCCGGGCCACGGTGTGCTCGGCCGGCACCGTGTTCTTGAGCCGACTCGCGACGTCGATCAACAGCTCGTCGCCGCTCGGGTGCCCGAGGTTGTCGTTCACCATCTTGAAGTCGTCGAGGTCGAGTGCGAGCACGGCGATGGGAACCCGGTCGTCGCCACGTGACCGGATGGCCGCATCGAGGTGGTCGTTGAACATCAGCCGGTTGCCCAGCCCCGTCAATGGATCGCGCCTGGTCTGGTCGGCAAGGTCGAACAACAGCCGCCGATTCTGGATCAGCACGATCAGCTGCCGGACCAGTGCCGTCATCACGAGCACCGACGCGGCGACCAGTACCGGCTTGTCGTTGGTCACCGGCCAGAGGTCGATGAGCCCGACGACCACTGCGGCCACCATCGGCGAATAGGGGAGCCAGAGCAATGGATCGGCCAGGGCCTGCCGTTTCCGCCCCGTTGGCGACGGCGGTTTGCGCGCATCGATCAGCCCGCCGGCGCTGAACAGCACCAAGCCCGCGGCCCAGCCGACGACAGCCACCGGACTGGTCGAATTCGATTGGGCCAGAACGTATATCCAGATGCTGTCGGCCACTGCGACGACGATCAGCCCCGTGCACACCAGGACGATGGCCTGGCGTTTGCCCGGTACCGTCGAACTGACCGTCAACACCGCCACCGTGATCATGACGACGTCCGAGATCGGGAACGCGACCGACACCGCGGTCGCCAGCCAGCTGGAATGCGTGGATGCGAACAGGTCCTCCAGGATCAGCACCCAGCACACGAGGAACAGCGCGGAGGCGACGATGACGCCGTCCAGCACGGGGCGCAGTGCCGACATGCGGTCGGGCCGCACCTTCCCGGCGGACGCGACCACCACAGAGCAGGGCAGCAGCAGGAACGCGGCATCGGCCACCGACGGAAACGCGGGCGGCGAACCGAGCACGGCGTGGTGATAGAGCAGGATCAGGTTGCCGGCGACCCAGCCCGCCATGCCGATCGCGAGTGCCAGCCAGGCGCGCTGTCGCCGGCCTCGGTTGGCCCGGTAGGCGGCCACCGCGGCGAGGCAGGCAAGGCTGCTGAAGACCGTCAGTCCGATGTCGTTGGTGAAACGTGCCGCCAACGTGCCATGGTCACCGAAGATCACCAGATAGGCGAATGCAGCGAAGATGACTGCAGCAGCACCGATGACCGCATTTGTGTTGCCTGTGCGCACCTACACCCCCATGTCAACCACGATGGTTCGGTATTTTTCGGGCGTTGTCAAAATTTGCCGAATCAGCTGCGAGACACATGACGGATGAGTTCTAGCAACCGTCAGGCCATTGTCATCAAGTCGTCGATGGCAGCGGGATGGTGGCGGTGACGATGGTGCCGGAGCCGGGCCGGGACCGGATGTTCAGCCGGCCGCCGACGATCTCGGCGCGCTCGGCCATCGACAACAACCCGTAGCCACCCGTCTCGTCGGCGCCCAGCGGGCGCTCGAAGGTGTCGAAACCGATGCCGTTGTCGATGATCTCGAGCCGGGCGTGCTCCGCGTCGGCCGTGAACTTCAGCAGCGCATTGCTGGCGTGGGCGTGCTTCACGACGTTCTGCAGGCACTCCTGCGCGATGCGGTACAGCGCCAGCTCGATGTGGTCGGGCAAGCGGACATCGGTCAGCTCCACGTCGACGTCGAGCTGACCGATGGAGCGCGCGAGGCTGGCCAGCCCGCCGGCCAGCCCCAGATCGTCGAGGACCGGCGGGCGCAGGTTCCCGATGGCGGCGCGGGCCTCGCCGAGCGTCAGGTCCACCAACTCCCGGGCCAGCGTCAGCTGCTCGGCCGCGACGGCGGTGTCGGTCCCGACCGCCCGGCTCGCCGCGTCGAGCCGGTACGACAGCGTCACCAGCCGCTGCGAGATGCCATCGTGGATATCGCCGGCCAGCCGGCGGCGCTCGATCTCCTGGGCCTCGATGACCTGCTCGACGAAGTTCTCGTGGGCACGTTCGCGGGCGACGAGCTGGCGGTGCAGCCGGGCCTGGTGCATGGCCCCGGCGATGAGCCGGCCGATGACCAGCAGCAGCTCCACGTCGCGGGCGGTGAATTCCCGGCGCTCGACGGTGTGCACGTTGAGCACGCCGACCAGCCCGCCCGGGTCGGTCTCCATCGGCACCGACACCATGGACGCGAAGTCACTGCCGCGCAGCGATTCGAACGGCCGGTAGCGCGGGTCGGATTCCTTGTCGTGGCTGATCACGACGGGCTCGCGGTTGCTGGCCACCCACCCGGAGACGCCCTCGCCCAGCGGCAGCCGGATTTTGCCGACCTCCTGGTCGAACGGCGGGGTGGCGCCCGTCAACGTCAGCGAGCGTTCGGTGTCGTCGAGCACGTGGACGAAGCAGACGTCGGTGCCGGTGGCCGCGGTGATCATCCGGGCGGCCGCCGCGGCCAGCGGCTCGACGCCGGGTCCGCTCGAGGCGGCCTGGATCAGCTCGCGCAGCAGGGCCAGCTCGCGGTCGGCGGTCAGCACCTCGTTGCGCGGCGTCATCGGTAGATGCCCTCCCGCAGCGCGGTGGCCACGGCGCCGGCCCGGTCACTGACGTCGAGCTTGCGGTAGATGGACCGCAGGTGACTCTTGACGGTCTCCTCGCCGATCACCAGCCGGGTCGCGATACCGCGGTTGGACAGGCCGTCGACGACGAACGACAGGATTTCGCTTTCGCGCTGCGTGAGGCCCTGCCGGGCGCCGGGCCAGAACTCGTCGCGCTGCATGCGGGCGGCGGTATCGGCGGCCCGGGCGGCCATACTCGGGTCGATGGCCGTCGCCCCGCCGTGCACCAACTCGAGCTGACGGACCAGGTCGTCGCTGCTGATGCTCTTGAGCAGATAGCCCGCCGCTCCGACCCGCAGCGCCTGGTACAGGTACTGCTCGTCGTCGTACACCGACAGCATGACCACCTTGCGGTCCGGGGCACGTTCGCGCAGTTCACGGCACAGGTCCAGGCCGCTGGCGCCCTGCATCCGCACGTCGCACAGAACGATGTCGGGCTGCAGCTCGTCGACCACCGCGGCCGCGCGTTCGGCCCCGACGGCCTGGCCGACCACCCGCACCCGGTCGCTGAACGCGGCCAGCATGGCCTTGAGCCCCTCGATGACCATTTCGTGGTCGTCGACCAGGATCAGCCGTACCGGCGCAGCGGCGCCGGCTTCGGGCTCGGCGGTCATGCGCGATCCGCCTTCGGCTTCTCGCTGGTGCTCATGGCATCACCTTAGAGCGGCGATTCCGCGCTGGTCGGGAGGACCGGCTGTGGACCATCGGGAATGTTCATCCCGAATCTCGCCCGTCCAATCCCCCGTTGGGGGGAGGCCCCACACATGTGACGTGGGACACCCTTGTACTCATGTCGGTGAGTTGTGTGGAGCGCACGTTCTGGTGGGATGTGGCGCGCCCGGCCCATGCCGTGATCGACCCGCTACGTGCGGTGATCTTCGACCTGGACGGTGCGCTGGCCGATGTCGAGCGCGACGCACACCGCGTGGCGTTCAACGCCGCCTTCGCTGAACACGGACTGGATATCTCCTGGTCGGTGGCCGAATACGGCCGGCTGGTCCGCATCGCCGACGAACAGCGCCGCGTCGCCTCGGCATTGCGCCGGCGCGGATACGGGCGGGTCAGCAACGAGATCGCGGCCCACGTGTACCGCACCAAGACCGACCTGTTCGAGATGTCGGTCCTCGACGGTGACGTGAGCCCGCGCGACGGCCTCGACGACCTGGCGGCCGGATTGTTCGGCGCCGGGGTGGCGGTGGCTGTGGTCAGCACGGGCAGCCGGTCGTGGGTGGAGCCGCTGGTCCGTCAGCTCCTCGGTGACGGCATTGCCGAGACCATCGTGACGCCCGACGATCTGCCGCGGCCGACGCGGGAACCGGATCTGCACGGCCACGCCCTGTGGGAGTTGGGGCTGGCACCGGAGAGCGCGCTGGCGGTGGCGGGTGGAGTCCGTGGTTTCCGCGCGGCCCGCGCCGCCAAGCTGGCGACGCTGGTGGTCACCACCGGTTACTCGGCCGGCCACGAATTCCCCGGGGCGGTCCAGGTGCGCGCAGAGTACGACGGCCTGCTGGCCGCCGGGTGCGAGCGCCTGCACAAGAACTGGTGGTCAGCCCAGGGCTGACCACCAGTTCTTCACATCTTTTCAATTGTGGAGGCGGGGCGCCGAGCCCCGCCTCTTTCAACGGCTCAGAACCACGGAAGGCTGACCTTCGGCAGGCCGATCTTCGGGAAGATCCGCGGGTGCGGCGGGAAGCCGATCTGCGGGTGCGGGATGTCCGACATGTCCGGCAGGCCGACCTTCGGGGCCTTCGGCAGACCGATCTCCGGGTGAGGCAGGTCTTCGGGCTTGGGCAGCTTGGGGGTGCCCAGCTTGGTGAAGTCCGGCATCTCCGGCAGGCCGGCGGACGGGAGCTTCGGCAGCCCGATGCCGGGCAGCTTCGGTGCGGCCAGCGCGCCGAGCGAGCCGATGGCCGGTGCGCCGATGGCCGGCAGGCCGCCGAGGCTGGGAGCAGCCACGGCCGGTGCCGCGAGTGCCGGAGCCGCGATCGCCGGGGCGGCGGCCGCCGAGGAGACCTTGGCGATGTCGCCGACGGCGGACAGGGTGCCGAACGTGGCGGCGGTCGCAGCCGGAGCTGCGGCCGCGGCGACCGGGGTCCCCAGCGTCGCGCCCGCGGGCACGGCGGCTGCGGCACCGTTCAAGAGCAGCGCCCCGAGGCCGGTGACCAGACCACCGAGACCGGCGTCGAGCACCAGGCTGGGCAGGCTCAGGCCGGGCAGGCCGAGGGACAGCGGCACGGCGACGGTGGCCTCCGGCGGCTGCATGCTCGACAGGTTGATCGGCGGGAAGCCACCCAGGCTCCAGTCGTCACCCCACTCGAGGCCGTTGTCGTTGTTGCGCGCCGTCTTGCCGGTGTGGCCGGCGGTCGAACTCGAGGTCGAGTTGGAGACGGTCTTGCTGCCGGCCGTACCGAGGTCACTCGACGGCGTCGTGGCAGATTCGTTGTTCTTGCTGGCCTGCTGCGTTTGCGTCGGCTGCGCCGGGTCGGTGCCCGGGTTGCTCGGGCTCGACGGGCCGGGCGATGCGAAGGCGACGCCCGCCCCGAAAAACGCCACAGCAATCGCGGTAGCCGAGGCGGTGGCCCCCTTGGCGGAATATTTGAAAGTCATGCGGCGCGAATCCTCCCTGTGCGACCCACGCATCCTATGCCCTAATGCGCGCGATGTCACAGTTAACTAACGAATACCACTGTGACGTGCGGTGATGGTGATGCGACCTCATTGACGCAAGAGATTGATTACCGCGCTGAAGTCGAGATCGGCATGCTCGGCGGCAAACTTTGCGTAGATGTCCGCGGCGTGGCTACCGAGGGGTGCCGACGACCCCGTCGAGCGCACCGCAGCCATCGCCAGACCGAGGTCCTTGTTCATCAGGGCGGTGGCGAAACCGGGCTGGAATCCGTTGTTGGCCGGGGAGCTGGGGACCGGTCCGGGGACGGGACAGTTCACCTGCACGGCCCAGCAGTTGCCGGTGGCGCCGGTGATCACGTCGAACAGCGACTGCTTGTCGAGGCCGAGGTGCTCGGCGAGCACGAACGCCTCACCGATCGCGATCTGCTGGACGGCGAGCACCATGTTGTTGCACACCTTGGCGGCCTGGCCGGCGCCCGAGTCGCCGCAGTGGATGATCTTGCCGGCCATCGGCTCGAGCACCGCGCGTCCGCGTTCGAAGGCCTCGGGCTCGCCGCCGACCATGAACGCCAGCGTGCCGGCCGTCGCGCCCTTCACGCCGCCCGACACCGGGGCATCCAGCTGCGCGAAGCCGTGCTCGCCGGCCAGGCGGTGCACCTCGCGGGCGTCGTCGACCGAGATGGTGGACGAATCGATGAACAGCGCGCCGGGGGCCGCGGCGGGCAGGACGTCGGCGTAGCAGCTCTTCACCAGGTCGCCGTTGGGCAGCATGGTGATGACGACGTCGGCGCCGGCCACCGCCTCGGGGCCGCTGTCGAAGGTCGTCGCGCCGTGGTCGCGCGCTGCCTGCGCCGCGGCCGGGACGGGGTCGAAGCCGTGCACGGTGTGCCCGGCCGCGATGAGGTTCGCCGCCATCGGGCCGCCCATGTGGCCCAGGCCCAGGAATGCAATCGTCGCCATCAGTCTGTCCTCCCTAGTTCTCCGCGATTTGTGCACGATTTCTCGCGCTCACCGCGGATTTTCGTGCACAAATCGCTCAATTACGTGCGGCAGCCGAAGCTGCCCGGCCGATGACCACGCGCATGATCTCGTTCGTCCCCTCCAGGATGCGGTGCACCCGGAGGTCCCGGACGATCTTTTCCAGTCCGTACTCGCGCAGGTAGCCGTAGCCGCCGTGCAACTGCAGCGCCTGATCGGCCACCGTGTAGCAGGCCTCGGTCACATGGAGCTTGGCCATGGCGCACAGTTCGACCTTGCGCGGATTGTTGGTGTCGAGCGCGGTTGCCGCCCGCCACAACATGTTTCGCGAGGTCTCGAGCGAGGTGGCCATCTCGGCGAGGGTGAACCGGATGGTCGGCTCGTCGATCAGTGCCCCGCCGAACGCCTCGCGCGAGGCCAGGTAGCCCAGCGCCTTGTCGTAGGCGGCCTGCGCGCCGCCCAGGGAGCAGGCGGCGATGTTGATGCGGCCACCGTTGAGGCCGTTCATCGCGATGGAGAAGCCGGTGCCCTCGCCGTCCGAGCCGCCGAGCATGGCCTCGGCGGGCACCCGCACGCCTTCCAGGATCACCTGGGCGGTGGGCTGGGCATGCCAGCCCATCTTCTCCTCGTTGGCGCCGAAACTCAGTCCCGGCGTGTCCTTTTCGACGATGAAGGCCGAGATGCCACGTGGTCCGTCGGCCCCGGTGCGGGCCATCACGACGTAGACGTCCGAGACGCCCGCGCCCGAGATGAACTGCTTGACGCCGTCGAGCACGTAGTGGTCGCCATCACGAACGGCCTTGGTGCGCAAGGCCGCGGCGTCGCTGCCGGCACCCGGCTCGGTGAGGCAGTAACTGGCGATGGCCTCCATCGAAGCCAGCTTCGGCAGCCAGGTCTTGCGCTGCTCCGGCGTGCCGTAGCTGTCCACCATCCACGCGCACATGTTGTGAATCGACAGGAACGCCGCGATCGTCGGATCGGCGGTGGCCAGCTGCTCGAAGATGCGCACGCCGTCCAGCCGGCGGAGCCCACTGCCGCCCACGTCGTCGTTGCAGTAGATGGCCGCCATGCCCAGCTCGGCCGCTTCCCGCAGGACGTCGGTGGGGAAGTGATCATCGGCATCCCACGCCAAAGCATTTGGGGCCAGCCGTTTTTCGGCGAACGCGGCCGCCGTCTCGGCGATCACGCGTTCGTCGTCGTCCAGTCCGAAAAGGTCGATGCTCAACGCCGGCCCTTACTTGAAGGTCGGGATCGAGAACTCGGCCCCGTCCTTGATGCCCGACGGCCAGCGCTCGGTGACGGTCTTGACCTTGGTGTAGAACTGGATCGATGCCGTGCCGTACTGGTTGAGGTCGCCGAAGCCGGACCGCTTCCAGCCGCCAAAGCTGTGGTAGGACACCGGAACTGGGATCGGCACGTTGACGCCGACCATGCCGACCTGCACGCGCGAGACGAAATCGCGGGCGGTGTCGCCGTCGCGGGTGAACACCGCGACGCCGTTGCCGTACTCGTGCTCCGACGGCAGGCGCAGTGCCTCCTCGTAGTCGTGGGCGCGGACGATCACCAGGACCGGGCCGAAGATCTCGTCGGTGTAGATCGACATGTCGGGGGTGACGTGGTCGAACAGGGTGGGGCCGAGGAAGAAGCCACCGGACAGGTCGGCATCGTCGAACGTGAGGTCGTCGCTGGCGCGTTCGCGGCCGTCGACCACGAGCTCGGCACCGGCGTCGACGCCCTGGGCGATGTAGCCCCGCACCCGTTCGAGGGCCGCACCGGTGACCAGTGGGCCGTAGTCGGCCTTCGGGTCCAGGCTGTGCCCGACGCGCAGCTGGTTGACGCGCTCGACGAGCTTGTTGCGCAAGCGATTTGCGGTCTCTTCACCGACCGGGACGGCAACGCTGATCGCCATGCACCGCTCACCGGCGCTGCCGTAGCCGGCGCCGATCAGTGCGTCGACGGCCTGGTCCAGGTCGGCGTCGGGCATCACGACCATGTGGTTCTTGGCGCCGCCGAAGCACTGCGCCCGCTTGCCGTTGGCGGCGGCGTTCGAGTAGATGTACTGCGCGATGTCGGTGCTGCCGACGAAGCCGACGGCCTTGATATCCGGGTGCTG
Source organism: Mycobacterium sp. 360MFTsu5.1 (assembly GCF_000383495.1). Taxonomy (NCBI): domain Bacteria; kingdom Bacillati; phylum Actinomycetota; class Actinomycetes; order Mycobacteriales; family Mycobacteriaceae; genus Mycobacterium; species Mycobacterium sp. 360MFTsu5.1. The sequence goes on from NZ_KB911466.1 coordinate 379,621, forward strand.
CAGGATGGCGTCGACGGCCTCCTTGTCACCGTTGACCACCTGCAGGACACCGGCCGGCAGGCCCGCCTCGATGAACAGCTCGGCGAGGCGCAGCGGCACCGAGGGGTCGCGCTCGGACGGCTTGATGATGATGGCGTTGCCGCAGGCCAGCGCGGGCCCGGCCTTCCACAGCGGGATCATGGCGGGGAAGTTGAACGGCGTGATGCCGGCGACGACGCCGAGCGGCTGGCGCATCGAGTAGACGTCGATGCCGGCGCCGGCGCCTTCGGTGAACTCACCCTTCATCAGGTGCGGGATGCCGACGGCGAACTCGATGACCTCGACGCCGCGCTGAATGTCGCCGAGGGAGTCCTCGAAGGTCTTGCCGTGTTCCAGCGAGAGCAGGCGGGCCAACTCGTCCTTGTTCTGGTTCACCAGGTCGATGAACTTCATCAGCACGCGCGAGCGGCGCTGCGGGTTCCACGACGCCCATTCCCGTTGCGCGACAACGGCACCCGCCACGGCGGCGTCGACGTCGGCGGCTGACGCCAGGAGCACCTGGGCCTGGGTCTGGCCGGTGCTGGGGTTGAGCACGTCGGCGGTGCGGGTCGATTCGCCGGTGGTGCGCCGGCCGTTGATGAAGTGCGGAATCTGGGTGGTCATGACATCCGTCCAAGGTGTGCAGAGTTCGGGTTCTCGGCTCGAGGCGAGATACTTGCATATCCTAGTAATTCGGAACCGGTGTTGGCAAGGGGTTTGCTGACGGGGTTCCGCGTGCGGTTGCCGCCGCGGTTGCTCAGCGGGATTTCGGAAATGCCGGACTTCTTTGCCGATGCGTAGACCAAACTCGGAAAAACTTGTCAGGATTGATGCGGCGAGATGCTCCTACATGCAAGCGAGGCCAACCGGGCCGAGCCGAGGAAAGGCGGAGCACAATGGCTACCAAGCTGAAAAAGTTCGTTGCTGGAATTGCTGCGGCAGTGGCGGTCCCGGTAGCTCTGACAGGCGCGGGCACCGCGCACGCGAACCCCTTGGGCGTGAATCCGGTGCCGCACTACGGCGGCATCTGGATCGGCTGGAGCGGCGGCAGCGGAGGCACCTGGTGCACCTACACCTCCGACTGGTTCACCACGAGGGCCTACCAGAACTCCGCCGGAGAGGCGGGCTTCTTCGTCCCGGGCATTCCGCTGAACCGGTTCTGGGACATCAACGTCAACTGCGACAACGGCGACACCGGCTCCTACCCGGCCTACTACTACTGATGATCAGGGGAGAACCCTGCCGATGAGCGCGCTTATCGATTGGGACGAAGCACCCGACGAGGAACTTGCCCGCGCGGCCGCCTCGGGCGACCGCGCGGCGTTCGCCGCGATCTACGACCGCTACGCGGACCGGCTCAACGACTTCGTCGTGCGCATGGTCCGTGACAGTGACGCCGCTGCCGACTGTGTGCACGAGGCGTTCTGTACCGCGGCGACCGGGCTGTCGAAACTCCGTCAGCCCGAGAAGCTGCGCCCGTGGTTGTACGCGGTGTCGCGCTCGCAGGCCCTGCGGCACATTCAGCGCCGCAAGCTCGAACAACCGGCTGACGACGAATACCTCGACAGTGCATCGGCCGAGGCCGGTCCAGATGCGCTCGCCGAGCGGGACGACCTGGCCCAATTGATCCGGGAGGCCTGCGGCGGTCTCTCGGACCGCGACCGTGAGGTCATCGAACTGAGCTACCGCCACGGCCTCGACGGACCGGAACTCGGCAAGGCACTCGGCGTCAGCCCGGCGACCGCCAACACCCTGACCCATCGGGCCCGGGAGATGGTCGGCCGCTCGCTCGGTGCGCTGCTGGTGGCCCGGCAGACGCGCCAGGATCCGGCGCGCTGCCCGGAGCTGGCCGCCGTGCTCGATGGTTGGGACGGCACGATGACGGTGCTGATGCGTAAGCGCATCGCCCGGCACATCGAATCGTGCCCTGAATGTGAATCCGAACGGCGCCGCCGGGTGAGTCCGGCCGCGCTGCTCGGCGCCATGCCCTTCATCCCGGCCCCGAGGGAACTCCGGGATACGACGCTGGCCGACATTCAGTTGGTCTGCCGGACAACCGATTTGGTCGACGACGCCGATGCGGGGACCGGCGCGGGTGCCGGTACCTCGCCGGTGCAGGAACGGCGCCGCCGGCTCGTCCTGCCGATCAGCCTGGCCGCCTGCGCGCTGGTGCTGCTGGTGACAGGCCTGGTCGGGACGTTGGCCGGGCCGGGCCGCCACGGCCGCGAACCGGTCGACAGCGGCATCACGGCTCCGCTGGAAACGCCTGCGACGACGCCGCTTTCCGCTCCGCCGAGCACGCCGCGCAGCGCGCCGCCGCCGCCGAGTGAGCCGGGGACGCCGGCGCCCGGCGTCTCGACCAAATCTGTCCCGCCGGTGGTGGCGCCGAGTCAGCAGCCGGAGCAGGAAGTGCCGGCCGCCGAACCGATGCCGGCACCGCACCCGGCGCCGCCGGATCGCACGGCCAGCCGGCCCGGACCGGTGACTCGGCCGCCGATGTCGGTTGCGCCGCCCTCGTTCGAAGCCCCGCCGCCTCCCACCGGTGATCCGGGTTCCGGTGGCCGGAGATAGACCTGCTGCGCGCAGAATCGTTGACCCTGACGTGAGGGCGTAATCCACTCGAGCAACCGCGCCCTGAATTCAGGGTCAGCGTGGTGGCGTCGCGCAGAGTTGTTGATCCTGACGTGAGGGCGTAGGCCACTCGAACGATCGCGCCCTGAATTCAGGGTCAGCGTGGTGGCGTCGCGCAGAGTCGTTGACTCTGACGTGACGGCGTAGGCCACTCGAACGATCGCGCCGTCAATACAGGGTCAACGCGAAAAAGCCCGCCGCGGTGGGGATACCACCGTGGCGGGCTTCCGTCTGCAGGATGTCAGCCGGCATCCAGAGGCAGATTCGGGTTGACCGGAGCGGTCTTGCCGGGGCTCGGAATGGCGAGCGGGCCCTTCAATACCGGCCCATCGGGCTTGGGAGCGGGTGCCGGCTCCTTCGGCGGCGCGACCGGCGGCGCCGGCAGGTTGATGACGATGGGCGGGAACGTGGGCAGTGGTTGCGCGGGCGGTTCCGGGATCGCCTCTGGTGCGGGAGCCGGTGGCACGACCTCGGGGGCGGGACCGGCCGCCGGCGCCGCGGTGACGACGACGGGTGCTGCCGGTCGCTGGGGCGCGGCCGCCGGCACGTGGTCGGGAATCACCGGCGCCGCCGGCGCCGCCTGCGGGGCAGAGGGCGCGGGCAGCGCCGCCGGCGGCTGCACCAGAACGGCCGGCGCGGCCGCGGGCACGGCAGTCGAACCACCGGCCGGTGCCACCGAGGCGCCGGCGTCGAGTGAACTGATCGCGGTGAAGGCCACGGCGGCCGACGCCACGATGACGCTGGCCGCGCCGCCCAAGGCAAGTGCGACGCGGCGCCGGGCCCAGCGGCCGTCGTCGGTGCCGACGGCGACGGTGACGTCGTCCTCCGGCGCATCGGGCAGGGCGAGTTGGTCGCTGTACGCGAGCCGGGGGAAGGTCACCGAACGCGGGCCGGCGTCCACGGCGTCGGCTGCGATGGTGTTGTCGGTGTCGGGGTCCCACGGGGTGGGTGAATGGTTGCTCATGCTGGTATGAGCACTGCCGGCAGCAGAGTCTGACAAGTTTTTCGTGCCGATTCGGATTCCTCCGAAAAAAGTGTCCCCGGTGTCCGGGGGTCGCGCTCCTACCTATGACAGAGCCCGCACGGGGCGCCTGCGACACCAACCAAGGAGCACGAAATGAGCAACAACAACCCTGCCAAGCGGCAGTCTCTCGCGAAGCGAGCCGCCGCGGCCGCGCTGCTGTCCGGCAGCATGGCCCTGGCCGGCATGGGCCTGACGGCGGGCACCGCCCAAGCCCAGCCGTCCATCCCCGCACCACAGACCTGGGGCCACGACTACTGCTCGTGGGCCTGGTGGGACTGGGAGCACTGCCACTACTACTGGCACTGGTACGACTGGGACTGGAAGCACCACGAGCACGACAAGCACTGACCGGGCCGTGGTGGCACACCGCCCACGCGGATTCGAGACGCAGCCGGGTCTGGCGTTGAACCGGGTCCGGTCTGCTCTCGTTCTCCTCATTGAAGCCAACGCCGATGCTTGTTGATTCGGCAAACCATCATGCCTTCGCCGGATTAGCATCAGTGCATACCGGCGATCGATCCGGTACGGGAGCCCGTCTCATGACCGCAGTGCCAGATTGGGACATTGTCAGCGACGCCGACTTGGTCGGCGCCGCCCTTTCCGGACACCGCATGGCATTTGCCGGTATTTATGACCGCTATGCCGACCGGCTCCACGACTTCTGCGTCGGCATGGTCCGGGACCGCGATGCTGCCGCGGACTGCGTCCAGGACGTGTTCTGCACTGCCGCAACAGCTTTGGACAAGCTGCGGGAACCCGACAAGCTGCGTCCCTGGCTGTACGCGATCGCCCGGAACGAGGCGTTGCGCCGCATCCGGCAGCGGCGCCGCGAAGAACCGTCAGAAGAGCTGCCCGACGAGGCGTCCGGGGACGCCGGACCCGACACCCTGGCAGCCCGCAACGAACTGGCCAAACTGGTCGCCGAGGCCGCCGGCGGATTGTCCGACCGGGACCGCGCGGTACTGGAGCTGGGCTATCGCCACGGACTGGAGGGGCCCGAACTCGCCGAGGCCCTCGGCGTAAGTGCCGCCAGTGCCAAGAAGATCATGCAGCGGTTGCGCGACACCATGGAGCGCTCGCTGGGCGCGCTGCTCGTCGCCCGCCGCGGGCAGAGTGGCAACAGCTGCGCAGAGCTGGGCGCGATCCTCGCCGGGTGGGACGGAACCTTCACCATCCTGATGCGCAAGCGGATCGCCCGGCACATCGAAAGCTGCCCGACGTGCGATCAGGACCGGCGCCGCATGGTCAACCCGGTCGCGCTGCTCGGCGGCGCCCCGCTGTTCATCCCCGCCCCGACCTGGCTGCGGGACCGCACGCTGAATCGGATTCAGCTGACGTCGGCCTCCACCGATCTCGGCAGCGCACCCACCCAAGCGCAGAGTGCGCTGCCGGATGCGCCGACCGAACAGTTCGCCGCGGTCGACGTCCTCGATGCGGAACCTGCCGCCACGACGCCCAACGGCCGCGTGATGCTGACGATGTCGCTGCTGATCGGCATTCCGCTGATCGTGCTGGCGCTGACCATCGCCTGGCGGTACGAAACCAACGCGCCCGTCGCCCCGAAAGGCGTCACCACCTCTGTCACCGCGCCGCCCAGCACCACCCCCGAAAATCCGGTGACCACCACGGTCGCGCCTCCGCCGCCGCCCAGCCCGACCGCTGTCGTCACCGCTCCGCCCGAGCCGACGACGGCCGCGCCGCCCCGGGCGGTGCCGCCGCCGCAGCAGTCGCCGGTGCCGGTACCGCTACCGCCGGCCGCGCCCGTCGTCACACCTCAGCCGTCGCCGCGACCGTTGCCGCCGCACCACCCGCGGCCACCCGTGGTATCTGAACAGCCGTCGCCCAGTCAGGCGCCGCCCATCATCACCGAGCCGCTTCCGTCGCCGACCCCGACGACACCGGCCGGCACACCCAAGCCGCCCCGGCCGCGGCCGGGGCCCCAGGGCCCTGTGGGCCCCATCGAGCCGGCACCGGTGACGACGACGCAGCCGCCGGTCATCTACTAGCCGATTCCGAACTGCGAAGAAGCAGCCCGCCAAAAGTTGTCCCGCCGTGGGTGCCGCGCGACTCCTACCTGTGAGAGCCACCCATCCGGGACAGCAAGAACGACACAGGAGCACACCATGTCCACTGCCATGACCGCCACACTGCCGAACCTGGAGTACTCGTCTGACCCGGCCAGCGGAACCCTCCATGGGATGCCGACGATGCCGTTCGGAGCGCTGGCCTGGTCACTGACCGAACCGGAAGAAGCCGAAGAACCTCTGGCGCCGAACCTGATTCCCGCCGCACCGCTCGCGGCGACGCGGACACCGAAAACCATGCGGGTCGCGCTCGTCGCGATGGTGTTCGGCGGGGTCACCGTCGCCGCCGCGGTCGGTGCGATCCTGCTCGGCGACAACGACGAGCCGTCGACACCCCTGGCCGTCGTCGACCACACCCGGTCAACTCCGTATGTCGCTCCGGCCCCGATGCCGACCGCCAACCATGTGGCGACTCCGGCACCGGCGCCGGTCCCCAGTGTGGTCAGCGCGCCCGTCGTCATCCCGCCGAAGGCCATCGCGCCTGCGCAGCCGGTGGTCGTGCAGCCTGCCGCCGAGACGCCGAAGCCGACGCAGCAACGGCCGCACTGGAACTGGCCGCGCCGCATCTGGCAGCACCACGACAAGCAGGACAGCCCGCAGGACGGTCAAGACCAAAAGCGCTGAGCGCCAGGCTATCCGCGCAAGCCCAGCGGACCAGCCAGCGCAGTGAGCGTCGGCACCAGCTTGTCCCAGCCGCCGAGCACCTGGACCGTCACGTGATCGGCGCCGGCGTCGAGGTGCTCGGTGAGCCGTGCGGCGACGGCGTCGGGCGTGCCGTGGGCGACGACCGCGTCGATCAACGCATCGCTGCCCGGCTTGGCGATGTCGTCCTCGGAGAAGCCGAGTCGGCGCCAATTGTTCAGGTAATTGGTGAGATTCAGATAGAAGTCGACGGTCTGTCGACCGATGGCCCGTGCCTCCGCGGTGGCCTCGGCCGAACCGTCGGTCAGCACCACCTTGTGCTCGGGCGCCAGGAACGCGTCCGGCCCGATGACCTTGCGCGCCTCGGCCGTGTGCTCGGGGGTGGTGAGGTACGGGTGCGCGCCGGCACTGCGATCAGCCGCCAGCCGCAACACCTTCGGGCCGAGGGCCGCCACCACGCGGCGCGCCACCGGAACTCCCGCGGCGTCCAGCTCGTCCAGGTACTCGACGAGGACGTCGTACGGCTTGCGGTACTCCTTGGTGTGCTCGGGATGGCCGATGCCGACGCCCAGCACGAACCGTCCCGGGTACGCGGCCTCGATCCGGTGATACGACTCGGCGACCTGCGCGGCGGGCGCCGTCCACACGTTGACGATGCCGGTGGCCAGCTGCAGCTTCTCCGTCGCGGCCAGGATCGGTTCGACGAACGCCAGGTCACCGGCGGGGGAGCCGCCCGGCCATATCGCGCCGTATCCCAGCTTCTCGATCTCGGCGGCCTGCTCGGGGGTCGGGGCGCCGAACGTCCACACCCCGACGCGGCCCAGGTCCAGCTTGCTCATGGTCGATCCCTCCAATTACCGCAGGCCCAGTGGGCCGGCGAGTTCGGTCAGTGCGGGCACCAATTTGTCCGGCGACGTCAGCACCTGAACCGGTACGTGGTCGGCGCCGGCGTCGAGGTGCTGCTTCAGCCGTGCGGCGATCGCGTCGACGGTGCCGTAGGCGACCACCGCGTCGACCAGCCGGTCGCTGCCAGGCTTGGCGATGTCAGAGTCAGTGAACCCTAACCGCTTCCAGCTGTTGAGGTAATTGTTCAGATTGAGGTAAAGCTCCAGGGCCTGGCGGCCGACGGCTCGGGCCTTATCCGCGTCGGTCGTCAGAATCGCTTTGTGCTCGGGCGCCAGGAACGCGTCCGGCCCGATCAGCTCACGCGCTTGGGCGGTGTGCTCCGGGGTGGTCAGGTAGGGATGGGCGCCGGCGCTGCGCCGGGCCGAGAGCTTCAGCACCTGTGGGCCGAGCGCGGCCACCGCCCGGTGTTCCTTCGGCACGCCATACTCGTCGAGCTTGTCGAGATACTCGTTCAGCGCGTCGAGCGGCTTCTTGTACTCGGTGATGACTTCGCGGTGCCCGACGCCGATGCCGAGGAGGAACCGGCCCGGATAGGCGGTGTTGATGCGGTGGAACGACTCGGCCACCGGTCCGGCGGCCGCCGTCCAGATGTTGACGATGCCGGTCGCGACCTTCAGCCGCTCCGTCGCGCCGAGCAGTGGCTCGACCCAGTCCAGTTCCGCGGGCGGGGATCCCCCGACCCAGATCGCGCCGTAGCCCAGCGCTTCGATTTCTGCTGCCTGTTGCGGCGTTGCGCCGCGCCCGAATACGCCGTAGCGCCCAAGGTCTGGTTTGGTCACCTTTGCGGCAACTCTGGGGCGCGGGCGGCTATTCCGTTCGGCGCGCGGTGAGTTGAACTATCCCGCTGCCACGGCCGGGAACTCTTCCGGCGCCGGCGCGTGCACGGGCAACGTGACGATGAACGTGGTGTCGCCCGGTTTGGATTCGACGTAGATGTTGCCGTGGTGCTTCTCGCAGATGATGCGCCACGCCAGGTCGAGCCCCAGTCCGGTGCCCTCGCCGAAGGGCTTGGTCGTGAAGAACGGGGTGAAGATGCGCTCGATGACGTCGGGCGGAATGCCCGGGCCGTTGTCGTTGATCTCGATCCGGACGGTGTCGTCGCTGACGCGCTTGGTGCGGATCGTCAGCACGCCGCAGCCCTTCATGGCCTGCAGTGCGTTGTCGATGATGTTCGTCCACACCTGGTTCAGATCGGCTGGGTAGCACTGCAATTCGGGCAGTGCCGGGTCGTATTCCTTGACCACCTTGACGCACGTGGTGCCGTCCTTGCCGATGCGGTCACCGAACATCATCAGGGTGCTGCGCAACAACTCATGTACGTTGGCGTTCTGGTATGGGGCACGGTCCATCTGGGAGTACTGCTTGGCGCCGGCCAGCAGCGTCGAAATCCGTTTGCTCGCTTCGGAAATCTCACACATCAGCAGCTCGGTGTCGATGGTGTACTTCAGCCAGCCCAGCGCGCCCTGCAGCGTCGCGGACGCATCGGCGCATCCGAGCGACGACGAAATGCCTTCCAGCCAAGCAACATCCAGGCCGGCGTCGACGAACGTGGGGGCGTAGTCCCAGGCGGATGCGATGTCGTGGTCCTCGAGCCATTCGCCGATCGCGTCTTCGCGATCGGAGGCCTCGATGGCCGACAGCTCCTGCGTCCTGGCCTTGGCCACCTGCTCGGCGATGCCTTCCTGAATGCCGACCAGTACTCGCAGCGACTGCGGGCTGACCTGACCGTCGGCCAGCATGGCCAGCTTGTGCCGCATCTTGCCGATGCGGTCGTGCAGGTCGGCGACGGCGCGCGCGGTCGCGGCGGCCGGGTTGTTCAGCTGATGGGTCAGGCCGGCCGACAGCTGGCCCAGGGCGAGGAGCTTCTCGCGCTGGCCGACGATCTGCCGCCCGCGGCGGCCGCCGACCTTGTGGCCCTCCAGCAGGTGCACCGCCATCGGGAATTCCTTGCGCATGAAGTCGGCGTAGGCGTTGGCGTCCAGGACGAAGAACCGCGACGGCTTGGTCACCCGCACCGACGCCTCGTAGACCGGCTGCTCGTCGGGGATGTACGCGGACCAGGCGCCGCAGTACACGCCGCGCATCGAGGTGCGGTTGGTCTCGATGTCGATGCCGCCCGACTTCATCGACATCACCAGCTCGCCGTCGAGCATGACGTAGAAGCAGGTGGCCGGTTCGCCTTCGGTGCAGACGGGGCCGGGCTCGAACGTCGCGATGTGACCGTTGGCGCACAGCGTGTCCAGCTGCTCGTCGGTCAACGCCTCGAAAAGGAACAGCGTTTTCAGTTCACTTCGCGCGCACGTTTCGCCCATACCGGTCTCCTCCTACGTCTCGGCCAGATACCGGTGCACCAGCATCACTGCCATCGAGCCTTCGCCAACCGCGGCTGCGACCCGTTTGGCCGATTCAGCGCGGACATCTCCTGCAACAAACACACCGGGCACACTTGTTTCCAAGTGGTGCGGCGGCCGGTCCAGGTTCCAGCCGCAGACATCCTTGAGATCCGGGCCGGTGAGGATGAAGCCGTGGTCGTCGCGGGCGATGCCGGCGTTCTCCAGCCACTGGGTGCGCGGGGTGGCGCCGATGAAACAGCACAGGCGCGTCGACTCGACGTGCTCGCGCTCGCCGGTGGCGTTGTTGACGAGCCACAGCCCGGTCAGGTGCCCGTCCTCGCCGCAGGTGTCGACCACCTCGGTGCAGGTCCGGACGCTGATGTTCGGGGTGTTCTCGATCTGCTGGATCAGGTAGTAGGACATCGACGCCTCGAGCGACTTGCCGCGTACCAGCAGCGTCACCGACTTGGCCTGCTGCGACATGAACATCGCGGCCTGGCCGGCGGAGTTCGCGCCGCCGACGATGTAGACGTCCTCGCCCGCGCATTCGGATGCCTGCGACACCGAGGCGCCGTAGAAGACGCCGTTGCCGACATAGCTGTTGCCGACGCTGTCGGGGTCCTCCCAGCACCCGGCGACCTGCAGATGCCGGTAGTCGACGCCGGTGGCCAGGATGACCGACCGTGCGGTGATGCTCCGGCCGTCGTCGAAGGTCAGCGTCTTGCTGGCCAGCGACGAGACGTCCAGCTCGACGACCTCACGGGTGGTGATGACCTCGGCCGCGAAGCGCTCGGCCTGCCGCCGCGCCGAGGTGGTGAGCTCGGCGCCGGAGATTCCGGTCTCGAAGCCCAGGTAGTTCTCGATGCGCGAGCTGCGGCCCGCCTGTCCGCCGGTGGTGGTGCGCTCGATCAGCACCGTGCGCAGCCCCTCGGACGCGCCGTACACCGCGGCCGCCAGACCGGCCGGTCCGCCGCCGATGACGGCCAGGTCGTACATCTCCAGCGACGGGGTGGTGGCCAGGCCGAGCATCGCAGCCAGCTGGGCATCGGTCGGCTGGACCAGCGTCTCGCCCTGCTCGGAGATCACCACCGGCAGCTCCAGCCCGTCGAGGCCGGCGGCAGTCAGCAGCTGCTTGCCCTTGGGCTCGTCCGACGCGTATGCCCGGTAGTAGTGCTGGTTGCGGGCCAGGAACTGGCGGACCTCCCACGAGCGGGGATTCCACCGGTGGCCGATCACCTTGGTGTGCGGGACGGCGCGGTCGCCGACCTCGTGCCAGGCCTCCAGCAGGCCGTCGATGATCGGATACAGCTTCTCCTCGGGCGGGTCCCAGGGCTTGAGCAGATAGTGGTCCAGGTCGACCAGGTTGATGGCGTTGATCGCGGCGTGGGTGTCCGCGTACGCGGTCAGCAGCACGCGGCGGGCCAGCGGAAACACGTCCATGGCCAGTTCCAGGAAGTCGATGCCGTTCATCTCCGGCATCTGGTAGTCGGCGATGAACATCGCCACGGTGTCGCCCCGTAGCTGCAGCTCGTTGATCGCTACCAGCGCGTCCTGTCCGGATTCGGCGCGTACGATCCGGTAACGCTCGCCATAGTGTTTGCGCAGGTCGCGGGCGACGGCCCGGGACACTGCGGGATCGTCGTCCACGGTGAGAATCACCGGATTGCGAGCCGGGGAAGCGGGTCCAGTCATCGTTGTTCATTATGCGCCCTGACTTGCGAAGACGATGCGCCCACCTAGGGTCTGCCGGGGTGCCTCGCGGATTTTGGTACCTGGGGTCCGAGCGGGTATCGTGGACCAACGGTGCAGCTTCTGCGCCGGCTCTTTGCGTGCTCTGTTTTGAAGTTCCCCGGAATTTCCTGGCATTAAGTCCACGTTCTTGTAGCCGGGGTGGGCTCTGCGCCGAGCACGGGCGTATGAGATACGAAACCGAAGAACCAGAGGATTACCAAAGAGTATGGCCAAGAAAGACGGCGCCATCGAGGTCGAGGGTCGCGTGATCGAGCCCCTGCCCAATGCGATGTTCCGCATTGAGCTGGAGAACGGTCACAAGGTGCTCGCCCATATCAGCGGCAAGATGCGGCAGCACTACATCCGCATCCTGCCGGAGGACCGTGTCGTAGTGGAGCTCTCTCCGTACGACCTGTCCCGTGGCCGCATCGTGTACCGCTACAAGTAACGCCCGAGCACCACCAATTCAGAACCGAGAAAAGGATCGCTAAGTCGTGAAGGTGAACCCGAGCGTCAAGCCGATCTGCGACAAGTGCAGGGTGATCCGCCGCCACGGCCGGGTCATGGTGATCTGCTCTGACCCGCGGCACAAGCAGCGGCAGGGCTGAGCATCAGCTCAAGCAGCACCCAAAACTGAATGCAGACCTCCCAGTACCACTGAGGGCATACGGCTCTCAACCACGTCCGGCACGGAGGCCGGACCCCGAAAAAGACGGGGAACGGACTGGGATCAGACCTCCGCAACGAAAAGGAACACTGCCTGATGGCACGCCTCATGGGCGTTGATCTCCCGCGTGACAAGCGCATGGAGATCGCGCTGACCTACATCTACGGCATCGGCCGTACCCGCAGCCAGGAAATCCTGTCTGCCACCGGCATTGACCGGGACCTGCGCACCAAGGACCTCACCGACGACCAGGTGACCCAGCTGCGCGACTACATCGAAGGCAACCTCAAGGTCGAGGGTGACCTGCGCCGCGAGGTGCAGGCCGACATCCGTCGCAAGATCGAGATCGGTTGCTACCAGGGCCTGCGCCACCGTCGTGGCCTGCCCGTGCGTGGCCAGCGCACCAAGACCAACGCGCGTACCCGCAAGGGCCCGAAGCGCACCATCGCCGGCAAGAAGAAGGCCAGGTAAGTAAATGGCACCCACCAAGAAAGCCGGCGCTGCTTCGAAGCGCGGCAAGCCCACTCGTCGCCGGGAAAAGAAGAACGTCCCGCACGGCGCCGCTCACATCAAGAGCACGTTCAACAACACCATCGTCTCGATCACCGATCCCCAGGGCAACGTCATCGCCTGGGCCTCGTCGGGTCACGTCGGCTTCAAGGGTTCGCGCAAGAGCACCCCGTTCGCCGCGCAGCTCGCCGCCGAGAACGCTGCCCGCAAGGCGCAGGAGCACGGTGTCAAGAAGGTCGACGTCTTCGTGAAGGGCCCGGGTTCGGGCCGCGAGACCGCGATCCGTTCGCTGCAGGCCGCCGGCCTCGAGGTTGGCGCGATTTCCGACGTCACCCCGCAGCCGCACAACGGCTGCCGTCCGCCCAAGCGGCGCCGGGTCTAGGGAGGATTTGAAAAATGGCTCGTTATACCGGACCCGCCACACGCAAGTCGCGCCGCCTCGGCGTCGACCTCGTCGGTGACGATCAGTCGTTCGAAAAGCGCCCCTACCCGCCCGGCCAGCACGGCCGCGCGCGGATCAAGGAGAGCGAATACCGCACCCAGCTGCAGGAGAAGCAGAAGGCTCGCTTCACCTACGGCGTCATGGAGAAGCAGTTCCGCAAGTACTACGAGGAAGCCAACCGCAAGGCTGGCAAGACCGGTGAGAACCTGCTGCAGATCCTCGAAAGCCGTCTGGACAACGTCGTGTACCGCGCCGGCCTGGCCCGTACCCGCCGCATGGCCCGTCAGCTGGTCAGCCACGGTCACTTCACCGTCAACGGTGTCAAGGTGAACATCCCGAGCTACCGGGTGTCGCAGTACGACATCATCGACATCAAGCCGAAGTCGCTGAACACCCTGCCGTTCCAGATCGCTCGCGAGGTCGCCGGTGACCGTCCGGTCCCGTCGTGGCTGCAGGTCGTCGGCGAGCGTCAGCGCATCCTCGTGCACCAGCTGCCCGAGCGCGCCCAGATCGTCGTGCCGCTCACCGAGCAGCTGATCGTCGAGTTCTACTCGAAGTAATTCGAGTCCTGGTGGCCCGCCCAATCCCGGGCGGGCACCAACCAACCGGCATCAAATAGCGGGTGCCGAGAAGGAGATAGAAAAATGCTGATCTCTCAGCGACCCACCCTGTCCGAGGACGTGCTGGCCGAGAACCGGTCGCGGTTCACCATCGAGCCGCTGGAGCCGGGCTTCGGTTACACCCTCGGCAACTCGCTGCGGCGCACGCTGCTGTCGTCCATCCCGGGCGCAGCGGTCACCAGCATCCGCATCGACGGTGTCCTGCACGAGTTCACCACCGTCCCCGGGGTCAAGGAAGACGTCACCGACATCATCCTGAACCTCAAGGGCCTGGTCGTCTCCTCGGAAGAGGACGAGCCGGTCACCATGTACCTGCGCAAGCAGGGCCCGGGTGCCGTCACCGCCGGTGACATCGTGCCCCCGGCCGGTGTGACGGTCCACAACCCGGACATGCACATCGCCACCCTGAACGACAAGGGCAAGCTGGAGGTCGAGCTCGTCGTCGAGCGCGGCCGCGGTTACGTCCCGGCCGTGCAGAACAAGGCTTCGGGTGCCGAGATCGGCCGTATTCCGGTCGACTCGATCTACTCGCCGGTGCTGAAGGTCACCTACAAGGTGGAGGCCACCCGCGTCGAGCAGCGCACCGACTTCGACAAGCTGATCCTGGATGTCGAGACCAAGAACTCGATCGCCCCGCGCGACGCCCTGGCTTCGGCCGGCAAGACGCTGGTCGAGCTGTTCGGTCTGGCCCGTGAGCTCAACGTCGAGGCCGAAGGCATCGAGATCGGCCCGTCGCCGGCCGAGGCAGACCACATCGCCTCGTTCGCGCTGCCGATCGACGACCTGGAGCTGACCGTGCGGTCGTACAACTGCCTCAAGCGCGAGGGTGTGCACACCGTCGGCGAGCTGGTCTCGCGTACCGAGTCGGACCTGCTGGACATCCGTAACTTCGGCCAGAAGTCCATCGACGAGGTCAAGATCAAGCTGCACCAGCTCGGTCTGTCGCTCAAGGACAGCCCCGCCACGTTCGACCCGTCGCAGGTCGCCGGCTACGACGTGGCCACCGGCACCTGGAACAGCGATGCCAGCTATGACCTGGACGCCGACCAGGACTACGCCGAAACCGAACAGCTGTAATAAGAAATTCCGTCCCGGCCCTACCTGATACGGGGGCCGGCCCCAATTAGGAGAAGTAGCAATGCCCAAACCCACTAAGGGTGCTCGCCTCGGCGGGTCGTCGTCGCACCAGAAGGCGATCCTGGCCAACCTGGCCACCTCGCTGTTCGAGCACGGCCGCATCAAGACCACTGATGCCAAGGCCCGGGCGTTGCGTCCGTACGCCGAGAAGCTCATCACCCACGCCAAGAAGGGCGCGCTGCACAACCGGCGCGAGGTGATGAAGAAGATCCGCGACAAGGACGTGGTGCACACCCTGTTCGCCGAGATCGCACCGCATTTCGCGGACCGCGAGGGCGGCTACACCCGCATCATCAAGGTCGAGAACCGCAAGGGCGACAACGCCCCCATGGCCGTGATCGAGCTGGTCCGGGAGAAGACCGTCGTCTCCGAGGCCGACCGCGCCCGTCGCGCGGCCGCCGCTCAGGCGAAGGCTGCCGAAGCCGAGGCTCCCGCTGAGGAAGCCGCTGTCGAGGCTCCGGTTGCCGAGGTCGAGGCTGCTGACGAGGGCATCGCCGACGCTCAGACCGCTGAGGCCGAGGCTGAGGCGACCGAGGATGAGGCCAAGTCCTAATCACGCTGTGAACGACGTGCCCGCCATCGAATCCGATGGCGGGCACGTTCGTTTACGGCTGGATATCTCGTACGACGGCACCGAATTCGCCGGTTGGGCACCGCAGGCCGGGCAGCGCACGGTCGCCGGTGTCATCGAAGAGACGTTGTCGACGGTGTTCCGTGAGCCGGTGCGCCTGGTCACCGCGGGGCGGACCGATACCGGCGTGCATGCCACCGGGCAGGTCGCACACGTCGACGTGCCTTCTGCCGCACTGAGTTTCGCCTATCCGCGCTCGCCGCGGCCGGGGGACCCCGAGTTCCTGCCGCTGGTGCGCCGGCTCGCGCGGTTCCTGCCCGCCGATGTGCGGGTGCGCCAGATCGTCCGGGCCGCACCGGGTTTCGACGCCCGGTTCTCGGCGCTGCGGCGGCACTACGAATACCGGTTGTCGTTGGCGCCGTATGGCGTTGAGCCGCAACAGGCCCGGTTCATCACACCGTGGCCGCGGCCGCTGGATCTGGACGCCATGACGGCCGCCTCGCAGGAGTTGTTGGGGCTGCAGGATTTTGCCGCGTTCTGCCGCTTTCGTGAGGGCGCGACGACCATCCGGGATCTGCAGCGGCTGGACTGGCAGCGCTCGGGTGATCTGGTCACCGCCCACGTGGCGGCTGACGCCTTCTGCTGGAACATGGTGCGGTCGCTGGTCGGCGCGTTGCTCGCCGTGGGGGAGGGCCGTCGCGAACCCGGTTGGATCGCAGGCCTTTTGGCGGCCGACAGCCGGTCCAGCGAGTACGCCGCCGCCCCGGCGCGGGGCCTGACGCTGGTGTCGGTGGACTACCCGCCCGACGATCAGCTGGCGTCCCGGATCGCCGTCACCCGGGATCTGCGTACCCTCGATTAGCTCACGGTGCCGGCGGTGGGGGCGGGGCCAGGCGGGCGGCGACGAAATCGGCGGCCTGATTGACCATGCCGGACCCGATGTAGCCGTCCTGCAGGTGGTTCTGCCAGTCGCCCTGTAGTTGGGCGATGGTCTGCGGCAGTCCGTCCATGCAGACGGGATCGGCGCCGTTGCACTGGTCGATGGTGCGATCCAGGTAGATCGGGCTGATGTTGGAGCCGCCCATCCGGTGGGTGACGTTGCCGAACAGCGCCACCGCGGCGACATGGGAGTCCATCCCCGGCGGCAGCGGCCTGTTGAATCCCCAGCCCGGGTTGTCGGAGGTCAATGCCACGGCCGCCGATGCGGCGCCCAGCGAGTACCCGCCGATCACCAGCCGGGTGTCGGGGCACCGCCCCGCCATGTCCTGGATGCGCGAGCTGATGTCGTTGGCGCCCTGGGCGATTTCGACGTTGGCGGGATAGTTCACCGCGTAGACCCCGACATTCAGCGGTGTCTTGGCGCGCAGCGCGTCGACGAATGCGCCGCCCACGCGGCCGACGCCCGGTCGCTCGTTGCGGCCGCGCGCGAAGATCACCTCGACCTGCGGGCACGGGTCTGCCGCTGCGGCACCGATGACATCTGCGGGGGCTGCGACCGTCGCCGCCACCACCCCGGTGGCAACCGATGCTGCCGCGCCGGCCAGGGCGACGGCAGACCGGACGGACGTCATGACGGAGCGGGGGGTCATGGCTGGAGTCTAGCGGCGGATCACAGACGCGCAGCCACGAACTTCGCGGCCTGGTTCACCATGCCGGACTTGATGTAGCCCGGCGCGAGGTGATCCTGCCATTCCGAACGCCATTTGTAGGGGCTGCTCGGATTACAGACCGGGTCGTCGGAATGGCAGAGGTCGATGGTCCGATTCTGGTACGTCGGGCTCAGCGCGGAGATGGGCAGGGCCCAGTTGGAGCCATTGCCGAAGAGCGCCACGGCCGCGATGTGCTGATCGGCGCCACGGGGCAGGGGACTGTTGAAGGTGAACGCCGCAATGGGCACGGCGATAACCAGATCGGTGGCGGCGGCGCCCAATGAGTAACCGCCGAGCACGATTTTGGTCGATGGGCAGTTGCGGGCGAGCCATTGCACGCGCCGGCTCATGTCGTTGGCGGCTATGTCGACCTGGGTGTCCGCCGGGTAATTCACCGGGTACAGACCGATATTCGGGCCGCGGAGCTGGCGCAGCGCGGTGACGAAGGCGGCGCCAACCTGTCCGGGGCCGGGCGGCTCCATCCTGCCGCGGGCGAACACGACCTCTGCGGGAGCGCACGTGGCAGCGGCATTCGCCACCCCAATGTCAGTCAGTAGCACCGACATTGGGGCGGCGCCGACAGTCAGAGCGGTGATCAGCACACAGAGCGTCCGGCGGCCAATCACAAATCCGATGGTATCCCGACGAATTGACGGTCTCGTCGAGAAATGATGCCAGCCTTACAACAATCCGGCGACGAAGCCGGCGGCTTCGTTGGTCGGGCCGCCGGCATAGGTCTTGTGCGCGGGCACACTCTGACCGTCGGTCTGGCAGATCGGATCCCCCGCATTGCACAGGTCGATGACCTTGCCGCCCCACACCGGGCTCGCCGTCAACGGCAGACCCAACTTGGCGGACGGATTGCCGAACACCGCGATCGCCGCGACGTGGCCCGCGGCCTCCGGGGGCAGCGGGTTGTTGAAACCGATGCCCGGAACCGGGATGGCGCCGATGACGTCCATCACCGCGGCGCCCTGCGAATAGCCGCCGAGCACCTGCCGGGTGTTCGGGCAGTTCTCGGCCATCCACTGGATGTGGGCGCTGGCGTCGTTGGCACCGTCAGCGGCGGCCAGGAAGTCGTACGACGCCGGGTAGACGACGGCGTAGGCGCCGACCGAGCGCCCACCGACCTTGTTGCGCAACTGATTCACGAACGCCCCGCCGACCCGGCCCAGGCCGGGGTCTTCGGACGTGCCGCGGGCGAACGTCACCTCGATGTCGGGGCAGTTGGCAGCGGCGGCGGTGCCGACGGCACCCAATGAAGGCGGCGTCAGCACTGTGATGCCGGCCATGACTACGGTGGTTGCGGTGCCGGCGAAGGCCCGGCGCAGTGCACTGATGATCACACCGAATCCTAACCGCGAGGCCGGATGTGGTTCGGGTGACAGACGCTCAAGGGCTGGTCAGACGCGGGATGCGATGAACTGCGCGGCCTGCCCGATGTACTCGGACGACTCATAACGCGAGTGCGCGAACGGGTTTCGGCCGCGCGAGCAGATCGGGTCGCCCCACAGGCACAGATCGACCGAGCGGTTCGAGAACAGGCCCATGGAGTCCAGCGGATGACTGAATTTGGCTGAGGGGTTACCGAATACGGCGGCCGCCGCGACGCGGCTCGCGAGGTCGGCGGGCAGCGGCGGTGCCGAGCCGACATCGCCGACCCGGTCGCCGAGCGGCGGAACGCCGGCCAGCATGTCTACCACCGCGGCGCCCTGCGAGTACCCACCGAGCACGATCTTGGTGCTGGGGCACTGCTGCGCCATCAAGGCGATGCGGTTCTGCGCGTCCGTCGCGCCGTCCTGTGCGGTGAGGAAGTCGTAGGACGCCGGGTACTCGACGGCGTAGCCGGTGACGGTGCGGTTGCCGACCAGGGGCTGCAGCGCGTCGACCAGGACCGAGCCGACGCGGCCCATGCCGGGGTCGTCGTGCGTGCCGCGGGCGAAGATCACCTCGATGTTCGGGCAGGGGTCCGCCTGGGCGGGTGCCGACGGCAGCAGCGCGGTTCCGGAGATGACGGTGGCGGCGATTGCGGCCACTCGGACCGACATGCTGAGCAAGGTCACGCGGGCCATCTTCACATATGGGGCTCAGCTACGGCCAATTGTTTGACCTGCTGGCAAACCCTCCGGACTGTCGGGCCAATCGTCATGCCAGGTCGCTTCGCCGCGGTCGCCCTGGCGGGCAAGCGCCAGGCCGGCCAGCACCACCGCGCCACCCAGCAATTGGATGCCGGTGATGGCCTCACCCAGCAGTGCCCAGGCCGCCAGGACGGCGAACATCACCTCGGACAGGCCGACCAGTGAGGCGAACCGGGGCTGCAGGCGGGCGATGCCCATGATGCCGAAGGTGTAGGCCAGCGCGGTCGGCACGATGGCCAGGGCGATGACGGGGACCAGCCAGGACGTCGACAGGCCGGCCAGCGTGGTGGGGTGGCTGGTGAAGGTGAGCGGCATGACGCCCGACACACCCAGCAGTGCCACCGCCGCGGCGCCGACGATCAGGCCGCCGGTGGCCAGGGTGACGGAGTGCAGGCCGGTGCCGTCCGCGCTGGCCTTGTCCGACATGACGAAGTAGCAGGCGGCGCAGACCGCGGCGCCCATGCCCCACGCGATGCCGGCCAGGCTGATCTGGGCTGCGGTGTGGCTGCCAGGCCCGACCAGGCCGAGCACCAGCGTGATGCCGGCGATGGCGATCGCGACGCCGGCGAGCGTGAGGGTGCTGGGCCGGCGCCGGGTCGTGGCCCACACCCAGCCGACGACCAGCAGGGGCGCGGCGTACTCGAGCAGTAGCGCCACGCCGACCGGCAGGTACGTGACGGCGTTGAAGTAGCACAGCTGGGCGCCCGCGATCGGGATGGCGCCGTAGGCGATGACCGTCCCTTTGTGGCTCAGGGCTTCGCGTACCCAGCCCCGGCGCAGGATGGTCGCGACGACGGCCATGATGAGCGCGCCGCCGGTCAGTCGGGCGACCACCGCGGCGGTGGGGCTCCAGCCCGCTTCGATCAGGGACTTGCCCAGGCCGCCCGCCATCCCGAAGGTGAAGGCGGATGCGACGGCGAAGATCATGCCGGTCCGGAAGTGGCCGGCCGCGGTGCCGTTCGACAAAGTCACGGGCCACCTCCGATGATGTAATGAGTGAAGTTGGGATTGGTCATGACGCTACGGAGGGCGGGTGTAACGAGTCAAATGAATTTCAGTCATGACACGGAGCTCACGCTGCGCGCGGCGTGTGTGTTGATCAACAGCGACCGGGTCGACGGTGACCAACTGGCCGATCTGGCGGCCCTCGACGGGTATCTGAACGACTTCGGCTGGACGGGCCGGCGCGACCGGGACACCGCGGAGCTGGCCGCGGTGCAGGCCCTGCGCGAACGGCTCGGGTTGCTGTGGGCCGCGGCGGACGACGAGGAGGCGGTGGTCGGCCAGGTCAACGCCCTGCTCAGTGACACCCGCGCCAACCCCTGGCTGACGCGACACCCCGAGATGCCGGAATGGCACCTGCACCTGGCGGCCGACCAGGACCCGCTCGCCCAGCGCATGGGCGCCGAGATGGCGATGGCCCTGGCCGACCTGATCCGCGCCGGTGAACTGCGCCGGCTCAAGACGTGTGCGGCGTCGGACTGCACCGCGGTGCTGATCGACATGTCGCGCAACCGATCCCGCATCTTCTGCGACACCGGGAACTGCGGGAACCGCCAGCACGTCGCGGCGTACCGCGAACGCCGCGCCCGCGAGAACTGACATTCGGCGTCCGACGCGCCCGCGCCGGTTGCCGCAATGCATCGCGTGACAGGCCTGCGTCTCCTACCGTGATGTCCGACAGCGGATGCAGCGTTTGAGCGGAAGGACGGGCCATTGGCCGAATTCGTGGCGGCCATCGACCAGGGCACCACCAGCACCCGGGCGATGATCTTCGATCACTCAGGTCGCGAGGTCGGACGCCACCAGCTCGAGCACGAGCAGATCCTGCCGCGGGCCGGGTGGGTCGAGCACAATCCCGTCGAGATCTGGGAGCGCACCGGCTCGGTGCTGCAGACCGCGCTGAACAAGACCCGGCTGTCGGCGTCCGATCTGGTCGCGCTCGGTATCACCAACCAGCGTGAGACGACCATGGTGTGGAACAAGCACACCGGCCGCCCGTACTACCACGCGATCGTGTGGCAGGACACCCGCACCGACCGCATCGCCTCGGCCCTGGAACGCGACGGCCACGGCGACGTCATCCGCCGCAAGGCCGGCCTGCCGCCGGCGACCTACTTCTCCGGCGGCAAGATCCAATGGATCCTCGAGAACGTCGACGGCGTGCGGGAGGCCGCCGAACGCGGTGACGCGATCTTCGGCACGTGCGACACCTGGGTGCTGTGGAACCTGACCGGCGGCACGCGCGGCGGCGTGCACGTCACCGACGTCACCAACGCCAGCCGCACCATGCTGATGAACCTCGAGACCCTCGACTGGGACGACGAACTGTTGTCGTTCTTCGGGATTCCACGCCAGATGTTGCCGACCATCGCGTCGTCGTCGGTGTCGGAGCCCTACGGGCTGACCGCGGCCGACGGCCCGCTCGGTGCGCCGGTACCCGTCACCGGCATCCTCGGCGACCAGCAGGCCGCCATGGTCGGGCAGGTGTGTCTGTCGGCGGGCGAAGCCAAGAACACCTATGGCACAGGCAATTTCCTGCTGCTCAACACCGGCGAGAAGATCGTGCGCTCCGAGCACGGGCTGCTCACGACGGTGTGTTACCGGTTCGGTGACGCGAAACCTGTTTACGCCCTTGAGGGTTCGATTGCCGTCACCGGATCGGCCGTGCAGTGGCTGCGAGATCAGTTGGGCATCATCGCGGGGGCCTCCGACAGCGAGACGCTCGCCCGCCAGGTCGAGGACAACGGCGGCGTCTACTTCGTGCCGGCGTTCTCGGGACTCTTTGCGCCGTACTGGCGTTCGGACGCCCGCGGCGCGATCGTCGGCCTGTCGCGGTTCAACACCAACGCCCACATCGCCCGGGCCACACTCGAAGCCATCTGCTACCAGAGCCGCGACGTCGTCGACGCCATGGCCGCGGACTCCGGCGTCCACCTCGAGGTACTCAAGGTCGACGGCGGCATCACCGCCAACGAACTGTGCATGCAGATCCAGGCCGACGTGCTGGGCGTCGAAGTGGTGAAACCCGTTGTCGCCGAGACCACTGCGCTCGGCGCGGCCTACGCCGCCGGGCTCGGTGTCGGCTTCTGGTCGAACCCCGACGAGCTGCGCGCCAACTGGCAGGAGCACAAGCGCTGGGCGCCGTCGTGGGACGACGGCCAGCGCTCCACCGGGTACGCCGGCTGGCAGAAGGCCGTCGGCCGCACCCTGGACTGGGTCGACGTCTCCTAGGGATTTGTGCACGGTTTTCCGCGGTTGGCGCGGAAAATCGTGCACAAATCCCTGGCGAGAATTGGTGTCGGGGCATGCGTCTGCCCGCGGTTAGGCTGCTAGCCGGGGGATGGACATGGCTCGGGGGCAGGGCGCGCAACTGGAGGCCAGCGGCCGGCGCTTTCAGACGCGGCGGCTGATCCACGCACTGGTGCGTGGCGACGCGGTGATGGTCGACGAACCGGTTCGCGCGCAATCGATTTCGTACGCGGCGGGCTGGCTCGCCGGGCTGCTGGCGGTGGCGGTATGTGCGGTCCTCGCGATCGCGTCACCGGCGGGCCGGCTGGGGGACGCGCCGATCGTCATGGTCCGGGACACCGGCGCGCTGTACGTCCGGATCGGGTCGACGTGGCATCCCGCCCTGAATCTCGCGTCCGCGCGGCTCGTCGCCAAGTCCGCAGCCAATCCGGTAGCGGTCGACGCCGAGGCGATCGCGGGCGCGCCGCGCGGCCCGTTCGTCGGGATCCCAGGTGCGCCAGCACAATTGGGCCAGCCGCTCGAGGCGGCGTCGTGGCAGGTGTGTGACAGCGGACCGACGGTACTGATCGCCGGTACGGACACGATCGGACCTGACGGTGCGCGGCCCATCTTGGCGACGGCGGCGGGTGAGCACCTGGCCGCCACGTATCTGCTGTACGGCGGCAAGCGCGCCGCGGTGGACCTGCGTGACCTCGCGGTGGTCCGGGCGCTGCGGCTCGACGGCGTGACGCCCCGGCCGGTGTCGCGATCATTCCTCGACCTGCTGCCCGAGCTGCCCGCGATCACCGCGCCGTCGATTCCGGGGCTCGGGAGGACGGGGCCGGGCGGCTTCGTCGTCGGGCAGGTGCTGCGGGTGAGCCGCGCCGACGCTCCCGAACATCACGTGGTCCTCAGTGGCGGTCTGCAGCGCGTCGGCGACGTGGCGGCCGACGTCATCCGGTTCACCCATGCCGTGGCCGACGGCGACCTTCGCACCGTGCCGCCGGCGGCCATCGCCACCATTCCCGCGGTCCACGATCTTGCGGTGTCGACGTTTCCGGACCAGGCGAGCCCGCCACTGCCGAGCGAGGCCCCGGTCTGCGCCCGCTGGCGCGCCGACGGCGACCGCGCGGATACCTTTGTCGTGCAAGGGAAACTGGATGCGGCCGCGGCCGCGGTGGCGCTGGCGCAGGAGGACGGCGACGGTCCGAACATCGATGCCGTGGCATTACCGCCGGGCCGGTATGCGTACGTGCACGCCACCGGGGTGACCGGTGGATCGGTGACCGGACCGCTGTACCTGGTGACGGACAGTGGCGTGCGGTACGGCATCCACGGTGCCGAGACGGCGAAGTATCTCGGGGTGGAGGGTGCGCCGCTGCCCGCACCGTGGCCGCTGCTGGCCCGGTTGCCGGGCGGGCCCGAATTGAGTGTGGCGGCGGCCGAGGTGCTGCGCGACGGCCTGTCGCCGTAGCGCCGCGGCAGGTTTGCCATGGTGGCCTCGGGGGCATTCCGGGTGCCATGACCGACGTGCCGACTTTCGGGGTGGAGGAGGAGTTTCTCCTCGTCGATCACCGTGACGGTGCGCCCCTACCGCGCAACCAGGCGGTCGCGGAATATGCGGCCGCGCGCGGTGTCGACCTACAGCTCGAGTTGACCAGGTGCCAGGTCGAGACCACCACCGCGGTGATGACCACCAGCGGCGATCTGCGTGCGGAACTGACCCGGCTGCGTCGCGTCGCCACCGAGTCGGCGGAAGCGCAGCGGGCGCGGCTGCTGGCCGTCGCGCTACCGCCGACGGTGCCGCACGCGTTCCCGGTGACAACCAAAGAGCGGTATGCCCGCATCGCCGATCGGTTCGGCATGATCGCTCATGAACAGGGCATCTGCGGGTGTCACGTGCACGTCGAGGTGCCCAGTCGGGCGGCGGCCGTCGACGTCAGTAACCGGCTTCGGCCCTATCTGCACCTGCTCCTCGCGCTGAGCGCGAACTCCGCGATCTACCGCAACACCGACAGCGGTTACGCCAGCTTCCGGGGCGTGCTGTGGACCCGCTGGCCGAGCGCCGGACCGCCACCATACTTCGACTCGGTCGAGGACTACGACGCCGTCACCAACACCCTGACGCGGGCCGGTGCGGTGCTCGACGACGGCATGCTCTATTGGGATGTGCGGCCGTCTGCCAATTTCCCGACCGTCGAGGTGCGCGTGGCCGATGTGCCGGCAACAGTGGCCGAGACCGTGTTACTGGCCACGCTCATCCGGGCCGCGGTGATGACGGCGCTGGACGCGGGCGAGCGCGGGGAACCGGTGCCACGCCTTGCTGATTGGACGCTGCGGGCCGCGCACTGGAAGGCGGCGCATGACGGCCTCGACGGCGAGGCGATCGACTTGGCGGGCGACTGCTCGATGGCGCCGGCCCGGGTTCTGCTCGCCGGATTCATCGAGCACCTCCGCCCGGCCCTCGAAGCGCTGGGTGACTACGACATGGGCCGCGACGAGTTGGCCCGCATCGCCGAGCAGGGCAACGGGGCCATGCGGCAGCGTCGGGCCTGGCGACGCCGCAAAGATGTCGCCGATGTCATGTCCGAATTGGCCACGGCGACAACGACGTTCGATCCGCTAGCCCCGTGACCGTCGACTGAGCTTCGCGGTGCGTGCGTCCCCGTCGTGCGGGGCGGGAATTGCCTTGGCGCGGCTGGCCTTAACCGTCAACCAGACTGCTGAAATGAGAAAGTAGATCGCGCCCATCGCCGCGTATCCGGCAAGGGTCTTGGCCGACTCGATGGTCGGCGTGTGGGCCTGGGTGATGAACAGGCCCCCGACGAGCGCCGATTGGCCGCCGCTGAGTGCCATCGCCCATTGCGCGCCGACCTTCCAACGTCGAATGGCGGTGATGAGTTGCAACAGACCGGCAAGGGTGGCCCACGCGCCGAAGACGGCGAGTACCCACGTCGTACCTGCGAGCAGGGCGTAGGCAGCCACGATGGTGACGATCAGACTGACCGCAACGTTGATCAACTGGCTGCGGTTTTGCGCCGGTCCACCGCTTCGCGCGGCATCCCAGAAATTCGCGGCGGCGTCCCATAGCGGATAGAGGATGAGCCACCCCGAGGCCAGCGTAAGGCTGTGCTGCGCGAGCGTTAGCGCGACGGCAACCCACGCGAACGAGGCGGCCGCGCGAACGAAGTAATAGGTCCTCAACCACTGCTCGCGGTTGGGCTCAGACAGGCTTGCTTGCTGAATCGACATGATTGTGTCCTCTCGATGGGTGCGGACGAGCATCCCGACGCCGGGGCAATCCACTGCACCGCAATGGATTTGGCGCGGGCATCTTGGGATTCAGATGATCCGCGGTGGAGCGTTGGGAATGGATAGCTGCGACGAATCGGCTTCGGCGGGGTGCGGCGCGTTGCTTGCCGGCGGCTGATGGCGCTTCGGCGGCCTGTTCGTTGCCGGCAATGACGCCGTGGTCACAAAGTTGCCGCCGGTGCGGTGCCCGAAGCGTCGAGTCGGTTGACCAGAGGGGTTGTGACGGTAGCGAACATCTTGGCATCGCCGTAGGCGCGGGCGGACAGCATCGCGCCGTGCACCGTGGCCATGAACATCTCCGCGTCGACGCGGGGACTTGTCTCGATTCGAATCAGTTTCTGCTCGGCGCCGCGTTCGAGAACCGACGTCAGCCACGCCGACAGTGCGCGAAAGTGAGCGGCCACCTCGTTGGCGACTTGTTCTGGGAGGGAAGGAAGTTCGGCGGCCAGAAGGGCGCAGACACAAAACGGATGCGTCGCGTCGGCGATGCAGGTACGCCAGTAATCGACATAGCTGCGGAGCCTGCCGACGGGATCGTCGACGTGGCGTTCTATCTCGGCCAGTCCGGAGAGGGCCTCCTGTCGGTAACGGCTCACCACTGCGCAGACCAGATCGGCCTTGGTGGCGAAGTGGTGGTGAATGCTCGGCTTGCGGATGCCGATTTCGTTCGCGATATCGGCGTAGCTGAATCCGTTGTATCCCCCAGCGATGATGAAACGTCTTGCATGAGCAAGGATTTCGTCTGCCGTCGATGGAGATTGTGCCACGATTCGCAGCCTACCTTCTAGTAGGTAGGCAGTCAAACTTGAAGCGGATGACGGTGGTGGATTGCCCTAACCGGCGCCGCCGCTGCCCCGAAAATCTGTTGGCTTCGCCATTGCGCGTGTGGATGCTGTGTCGAGTGGAAGCACTCGCTCATTGGCCGTCGTTGAACGATCAGGTCGCGCTGGCCAACGAACTGTACAGCTCACCCGTAGGCGAACAGAAGGTCGCCGACTGGCTCGCTGAGCAGGTCCGCCTGGTCCACGATGTCGACTTCGCCCAGGACTTCGCCGCACATGTCCAGCTACCGGGCATCGGGCCACTGGAGTACGCCCACCGCCACGTTCGCACCACTCTCGGCGAGCTGCTCGGCGGGATCCGGTTCTACTCACGCAACATCGCCCGCCCGTTCGTCGACGTCCTCGCCCACAGCTTCGACGACCTCGACGCCCTCGCCGACTGCGTACTGGGCGAATGGTCAGTCTTCAGCCCACGCTACCTGCGCCTACGTACCGCGCCCGGGCTCCTCACCGGTAGACCAGGGGTCATCCTCGACGAGACGATTCACCTCGCCCGATACCGGGACATGC
The DNA here is from genome assembly GCF_000383495.1 of Mycobacterium sp. 360MFTsu5.1. Classification (NCBI taxonomy): domain Bacteria; kingdom Bacillati; phylum Actinomycetota; class Actinomycetes; order Mycobacteriales; family Mycobacteriaceae; genus Mycobacterium; species Mycobacterium sp. 360MFTsu5.1. The sequence goes on from NZ_KB911466.1 coordinate 406,619, forward strand.
CCCCTGCCGACGGCCGCGTCGTCCTCGACCGTTTCGAGGATCCCGAGGACGCCATCGCGCTCGTCGAAGCTCGCTATGCCGCTGTGGCCGCCACGGACCCGACTCTGGCCAACAACCTGTCCATCGCAACACCAGATGAGCTGCGGTACTGGCACCGTAGCGATCAGCTCCGCGCCGTGCGCCGTCAGGACACAACGATCGGTGTCCTCGCCATCGCGCCCGGCGCGATCGGGTGGATCACTGGTGAGGAAATCAACGAGGAAGTCATCAGCGATGCTCACGCAGGCCACCGGTACGCGGCCTCAGCGCAAAGCGCCTGGGCTCACTGCGTTGCCACGGATACCGACCAGCTGCTGATCGGCACCATCGACCGCCATAACCACGCCTCACGTGCGACCGCTCGACGGGCCGGCCGACCGAGGGCCCTCGACGACGTCTTCATAGCGATTGCAAAGTGACAGAATTTTGAGAATTCCTATCCTTCTAATCGAGCGGCCCGCCGGGCCAGCACACGCCGAGTATCGCCGACCCGATCGAAAGCGGCGATGATGTCGTAGTCCACGATTCGTGGCGTTCGCCTTCGCGTTTCAGACGGCCACCTCGTTGAGCTTGCCGGTCGCCACGTCGAAGATGAAGCCCCGCAACGATTCGTGTTTGGTCACGAACGGGTTGGCCTCGATGCGGCGCAGCGACTGGCGCACGTCCTCAGCGATGTCAGAAAAGGCTTCGGCGGCCCATGCGGGTTTCAGGCCGGTTTCGTCCTGTATGGCCTTCTTGAAGTCGTCATCGGTGAAAGTCAGCATGCCGCAGTCCGTGTGATGAATCAGGATGATCTCTCTGGTGCCCAGCAGCCGTTGGCTGATCGCCAGAGAACGGATTTCGTCGTCGGTGATGACGCCGCCAGCGTTGCGGATGACGTGCGCCTCACCCTCTCTGACTCCCAGGATGCGGTACACGTCCAGTCGGGCGTCCATGCAGGCGACGACCGCGACGTGCTTGCTCGGGGGTAGAGGCAGCGGGCCGGTGAAGGACTCGGCGTACGCCTGATTGTTGGCGAGGTATTCGTCGGTGACGGTCACGCGCAGATTCTCCTGTTCGCGTTGCTGACGGCTTGCCTTCGCAGTTGAGCGTATTGACAGTCCCGACGGGGTGGGAGGATCGAAATCAGTCTGATCCTGACGATTAGGACTCTTGGGGTCCGCGCCATTTGCGGGCGGTGCCCCTCCTCGCTGGACGGCGGGATGGCGTGTCCTGGACGCGAGACCGGCACAATTTTAGTTGCATCGCCTAAGATTTCGGAGTGCCCGATATGGATCGCCGTAGCGTCATGATGATGGCCGGGCTGGGCGTGGCTGCGGCCGTGCTGCCCCCGGCCAAGGCCGGAGCCCAGCCGAACGCGGTGTCGCCGGGCCCTGGATTCGCCCCCGCCGCACCTGCAGGGTCGGCCGGCGCGCCGGCGATGCTGTTCCAAGACGAATTCAACGGCCCCGCGGGCGCGCCGCCGGATCCGGCGTGGTGGTTCATCGTGCCCGAGCGTGAGGTCATCCGGAATCCTGTCGAGTGGGATCAGCCGTACAACATGGGCCGATACGTGACCGACCAGGAGCACGTGTTCCAGGACGGCAAGGGCAACTTGGTCATCCGAGCGACCCGAGGCCCCGGTGCGAACATTCAGGAGCGTTATGCCAGCGCCAAGATCGTCGGTAACTGGCGCGGTGGCATCGGCACGACGTGGGAGGCTCGGGTCAAGCTGAATTGCCTGACCGACGGTGCCTGGCCCGCTTTCTGGCTGCTCAACGACGATCCGGCTCGCGGTGGCGAGGTCGATCTGGTGGAGTGGTACGGCAACCGGGATTGGCCATCGGGGACCACCGTGCACGCCCGGTTGGACGGGACGTCGTTCGCCACTGACCCGCACCCGTTCGACAGCGGTTGGCATACCTATCGAATGACCTGGCAGCCCAGCGGAATGTACTTCTGGAAGGACTACGCGCCGGGCATGGAGCCGTTCTGGTCGGTGCCGGCCAATTCGCTGGACGATTGGCCGTTCAACGATCCGGGTTACACCCTGGTCCCGGTGTTCAACCTCGCGGTGGGTGGCTCGGGCGGCCGCGAACCAGGTGGCGGCCAATACCCGGCCGAGATGCTGATCGACTGGATTCGCGTCTTCTGATCAATCGGCCGGCGTCCGCGGGCTGGCTCAGTTCTGCAAAGCGTCACAGCTGACCGCGGTACACCTATCGCTGGCTTCTCTGGAGGCTTGGGCGAGCATCGCGCATTTCGAACTACCAGCGCAGCATCGGCATGGGGTGCAGCGGGTGCTTCAGGGTCCAGCTTGCGGCGGTCCGAACAAGCAGTGCCTGAAAGCCGAGATACGGGAATGCTTGCACGACTTGGGCGATGTCGGCGCGGGGCACTCCGCTGCGGATGAGTCCGCGTGATAGGTCGATGCGATCCGCGACGCGAAAAGTCTCGGTCCACCGGTCCTCGCAGGGACGCAGCTTGTGATGCCACTCGACCATCTGTCGGGCGCGCTCGACGTTGTCGACGCCGTAGGCCGATGCCAACTCATCGACGTACTGAAGTGACGGTTCGATGTAGTCCCAGCCGGTGGTCCAGACGCCGATGTCGTGCAGGGCCCACGCCAGTGCGACATCGTCGGGAATCACGTTCAACTGCAACAGTATTCGCTGGTAGTTGAGGCAGCGATAGACGTGGTTGCGGTACCGCTGCGCGTCGGGTCCCAGGAACTCGTGAAAGCGGGCCAGCACGTCGTCGGTGACGGCGTGCGCGTCGATCAATTGGGTCATTGGTGGTCTCATCGGGTCGTGGCGAGCGTCCTACATTCGAAGCTCTTTGCGAACAGGGGTGTCTCGACGGTGTTGTGCCGGGCGATCGATGCCTGACTTCCGGTAGCGGCCTGATCGGCTGGGATGCCGTGGTGCTGAAGAAACTCAAGATACTCGGTGGTGGGCAGGACGAGGTCCTTGTTGGTCAGGGTGAGTTCCCGCGTGACCGTCGGCGCCCGGTCACGGCGATAGCTGCCACCGCGATGCAGATGGCGGTGCCGAGGAAGGCGATGCGCCGCGACGGTCGGTGGTCGGGACCGGGCGCGTGCGTTGTCTGCGCGGTCGACAGCCGCGCGGGGGAGGGTGTCGGGACACCGCTGCTCACCGCAGCCAGTGGGTCGACGACGCCACGCCCGATCTGGGGGTTCCAGCCGTCGGCCGGGTGGCGCGCGGTGTCTTCGATGCGGGCCATCACCTGGCGGGCGGACAATTGCGGCAGTCGCGAACGCACCAGTGCGACAACACCACTGACGACGGGTGCGGCGTAGCTGCTGCCCGACAGCGGGCGCCCGTCGGGCCGGCTGTCGACCAGTCCGTCGCCCTGCGCGCTCAGTGACACCACCGACTCGCCGGGCGCGGCGACGTCGACCCAGGGTCCGGCCAGGCTGAATGGCGACGGCGTCCCGTTCGGGCTGACCGATCCGACGGTGAGCACGTAGTCGTCGTACCAGCCCGGGCTGACGACGGTGTGCACCGTGTCCCAGTCCGGCGTGCCCGGCCGTTTGGGATCGGACGGCGGATTCTGTCCCGCGCAGTCACCGCTCGTGTTGCCCGCCGCCGCGACCACCACGACATTGCGGACATCGACCGCATAGGCCAGGGCGGCGCCCAACGACCGGTCATCGAGCGGGTCCGCGGCGGGCATGCAGGCGACCGACGAGATGTTGATGACAGTGGCGCCCGCGTCGGCGGCCGAGCGCACCGCACGGGCGAGCGTCTCGACATCACCCACCCCTGATATCTCATGATCTTCGGTCAGCCGGAACTTGTTGCTGGACTGTCGAATCGCCAGGATCGTGGCGTCGGGTGCCGCACCGCTGAAGGTCCCGTTGTCCGGGGCAACGGCGCCGATCAGTCCGGCGATCGCCGTACCGTGGCCGTCGCAGTCCTGCGTACCGTCTCCAGACGAGACGTAGTCACCGCCGGCGACCAGGCGGGGGAGCAGTCGGTGCCGGGCCACGCCGGTGTCGATCACCGCCACCAGCTGTCCGCTGCCGCGGGAAAGCGGCCACACCGCAGCAAGATTCAGCATGTCCAAAGGGTGCGCGGGACGAGCTTCGGCCGGTTTCGCCGTCGCACACCGGTCCGATTGTTCGGTCCTACCGGGCGGCGCCGGGGCCGCGGGTCCGGGAAGTTGGCTGTGATCAACCGGTTTGGGCGCGATGGCATGTGCGCACGGAGCGGCCGACGCGATGGTGATCGTCAAGGCGACAGCGACGACCCGTCGCAGAGTGCTCACAGGCCACGCGCCAGGCGGAAAACATCTGCGGCCCAGAATGCGCATGCCGGCACGGCGACCAGTGCCACGTATTCGAGATGTACAAAGCTTCGGCCCACCGTGGCACTCACCCGTCCGATCCGCTGAGCGCCCAGCACCACCGCGATGACGCCGCCGCCGAGCCAGGCGGCCCAGCCGGGGAATGCCATCGCGGTGACGACCAAAGCCGCAGTGGTACAGACCATTCCCGCGACCATGACCGCCCACCGCCGTGCCGGATGCCGATAGGACGGTGCCCGCAGCGCAATCGCGGCCGTCGCCACCCAGATGAACACCACCGTCGCGGTCCGGGACTCATGGAAGGCGCCCACTGCAACCACGACGGCGCCGGCCGACGCGGCAGCGGCCGCGCCCACGACCATCGCCGTGAGCACCCGCTGCGCCAGCTCGATCCGTTGCGGATCGCCGTCGGTGACCGTCGCCGAGCGCGGCGTGAGTCCGGCGACGGTGACGGCACATCGCGGCGCGGCCGACAGCACCACCAATGCCGCCACCGTGGTGGCGACCCCGGCATTGGCCAGCGGCACCGACCACGTGCTCGCCGCAACGGTCGCCACCATCGTCGGCATCGTAAAGGCCACGGCCGCAACGGATACGGGAAGCACACCGATCCGTAGCAGAACGAGGGCCACCGCGAACGCCGTCGCCGATCCGAGCAGGACGTTGGGCGCCGCCAGGCCACCCGGTACGGCCGAGAAACCCGCCGCGAAAGCGAGCACGACGGCGGCGGCCGGCCACGCCGCCCGGCCGGACCGCCACGACATCGCCACTGCGGCCAGCGCACCACCGCAACCGACAGTGGCTGCCGTGAAGTGGTCGCCGCGCGCAGCAGACCAGAGCAGCAGCACGGACGCGGCGGTCACCGCCCACAGACAGAGCACGGGCCCGACCAGATGGCCGGTGGCATCGTGAGGCGCCTGGTCGGCGGCCATGGTCGCCGTGTGCCTCCGCAGCGTGCCGAACTCCGGCACCGTGCTTCGCCGCAGCTCCAGGATGTCACCGTCGTGAACTCCGTTTTGCCGCAACGACAATGACTCGTCGATCGGATCCCCGGCGGCCCGGCTCAGGTGCCAGCTCACGCCTTCCGGCGCGCGCGGATGTGCCAGCGCCACGATGTCAGGGAGCAACGCGTCCACAGCGGCGCCCGCAGGCAGCACCAGATCGGTGGTGTCGCTGGTGCGTTCACCGTCGGTCCGTACGGATAGCCGACACATTGCTTCAGACATCGCGCCCCCCGGATCGACATGCCGATCTCACCGTAACCGTGCATCGGGTCCCTACCCGACACGAAAATCGATGGAACCGAACGGCGTCGGGGTACGTCTGATAGTTCGATGGAATTCACCAGAGTCGCACGATCTCCCGTAGTCCCATTGGATGCGGAAGACATCGAGGTCCGGACACCACCACAGGTGCCGCGATTGTCGTCGGGCAATGTCGTCACCCGCGTCGCACCCGTGCTCATGCTGTTGGCGATGGCCGGCATGATGGTGTTCTACTTCCGTTCGGGTTCGGCCACCGGCCGGAATCCGATGTTCCTACTGTTTCCGGCGATGATGGTGCTGTCGCTGGTCGGCAGCACTGTCCTCGGATCGCGCGGTGCGCGCCGGGCAGGTGAGATCGACGCAGATCGGCGTGAGTACCTGGTGTATCTCGACGCGATCGGTGAGTGCGCGGAGCGAACCGCAGCCGAGCAGCATCGGGTACTACATCAGAACCACCCGCCGCCGGACACGCTGTGGACGCTCGCCGGCTCCGAACGGATGTGGCAACGCCGTTGGAACGAAGACGATTTCACCGAAATCCGCGTCGGGATCGGGGAACGCCCACTAAACACCAGACTCGTTCCGGTACCCGCCACCGGCGACGGGACGACGGATCCGCTGACCGCCTCGGCGCTCGATCGGCTGCTACGAACCGCCGCGACCGTGCCCGATGTCCCGGTGACGGTCGTCGTCAATCGGCTGCGGCGGATCGACGTCGGCGGCGATGATCCACGGGGACAGGCGCGCGCAATGGTGTGCCAGCTGGCCATGTGGCATGGACCCGACCAGCTGAAGATCGCCGCGGTCGCCGGATCAGTCGAGTGGGACTGGCTGAAATGGCTACCGCACCACTATCGCTCGGGCGTGCTCGGCGGGCAGCCGCTGCGGTTTACGGACCTCGGTGCCGTCACTGCCATCGCCGGGTGTCATCTGGTGGTGCTGGTCGACAGTCCGGCGGCCGCCGTCTTCGTGGACACCGACGCGGTGACACTGCTGGTGCTCGGCGCGCCGGGTACGGCGTCGACGCTTCCGCCCTGCTCGACCGCCGACGTGCTCACGGCCGCACAAGCAGAGACCTGCGGACGACGTGTGGCGCGCTACCGCCTGGCCGTCGGTGCGGACAACGCACGCCGACACCATGATCGGACGACGTTCGTCGGCGCGGACGTGGCGGGGGACGGGTGGCCGATTCGTCCGGCCCGGCATCGGCTGCGGGTGCCGATCGGTACCGACGACACCGGTGCGACGGTCGAGCTCGACCTCAAGGAACCGGCCGAGCACGGCATGGGTCCGCACGGCTTGTGCATCGGCGCAACAGGTTCCGGCAAATCCGAGTTCCTGCGCACCCTGACGCTGGGTCTGATCAGCACCCACTCGCCGGACGAGCTGAATCTGATCCTCGTCGACTTCAAAGGCGGTGCAACGTTTCTCGGCTTCGAACAGGCCAACCACGTCGCGGCCGTCATCACCAACTTGGCGCAGGAAGCACATCTGGTCGCCCGGATGCACGACGCCCTCGCCGGCGAGCTGACACGGCGCCAAGGACTGTTGCGGGCGGCCGGGAACCTATCCGGAATCGGCGACCACCGGCGGGCACGCGCGGCGGGCGCCGACCTGCCACCGCTGCCTGCCCTGTTCATCGTGGTCGATGAGTTCTCCGAATTGCTCAGCCAGCATCCGGATTTCGCGGAGCTGTTCGTCGCCATCGGCCGCCTCGGTCGATCACTGGGCGTTCATCTCCTGCTGGCCAGCCAGCGTCTCGACGAGGGTCGCCTGCGCGGACTGGACACCCACCTCTCATACCGAGTCTGCCTCAAGACGTTCTCGGCGGCGGAGTCGCGGGCCGTCATCGGGGTCACCGACGCACACGAGCTGCCCGGAACGCCGGGTGCGGGGTTGCTGCGTACCGCAGACGGAAAGCTGGTGCGATTTCACACTGCATTCGTCTCGGGGCCGGTCCCACAGAGCCACGACGAACGCCCGGTTCCGCGCCTGTTCACCGTCGAGGCCCCGGTGGTCACGCCTCACCCGCCGGCCGGGCCGACGCTGATGGAGACGACCTTGCGCCGGCTGACCGGTCGCGGCGCGAAAGCTCATCCGGTCTGGCTGCCGCCCCTCACGAATTCGCCCGCATTGTCCGATCTGCTGGCGGCCGGCACCGACGGCGGTCCGCTGCGGGTCCCGATCGGATTGGTGGACAACCCGTTTCAGCAGCGCCGCGAGCCTCTCGTTGCCGACCTCAGCGGGTCCGGTGGGCACGTGGCCATCGTCGGCGGCCCACGCTCGGGGAAATCTGTTGCGCTGCAGACGTTGCTACTGGGCCTCGCTGTGACCACGCCTGCCGACGGCCTCAGCGTCTACGGCCTCGATCTGGGCGACGGTGCGCTGACGGCGTTGCGACAGCACCCGCACGTCGGCACCGTCGCCGGCCGGAATGATCCGGAGTTGTTGCGGCGCATCGTTTCCCAGCTGGCCTCGCTGTGCCGCCGGCGCCAGGACTTCCGGCAGCAGCACGGCCCCGAAGCGCCCTTTCCGGACAATTACGGTGAGGTGGTCCTGGCCGTCGACGGTTGGGCCACGCTGCGTCGGGAATTCGATGCGCTGGAGGAGCCCATCACCGCCATGGCCGCGCAGGGCCTGTCGGTCGGGATCCACGTCGTGCTGACCGCGAATCGGTGGGCAGAACTGCGGCCGATGCTGAAAGACCACATCGGCACCCGGGTCGAATTGCGGCTCGGTGACCCGAGCGAGTCCGAAATGGACCGCCGCCGTGCCCATCTGCTCACCACCTGCCCGCCGGGCCGGGGCCTCACCAGAGACGGCAAGGAGTTCGTGGTCGCGCGGCCCGAGCTCGACCGGATCGCCGGCCATCAGTCCCCGGCGCCCCAGATCGAATTGCTTCCGCAACGCGTGGAATACGCCGCGCTCGCGGCCACCGCCGAACGCCCGCCGCGGTACGTCATCGGCGTATCCGAAGAAGACCTGCAACCGTTCGCCCTGGACATGAGCGCCGATCCGTACCTGATCCTGATGGGCGACACGGCGTGCGGCAAGACCTCGGCGTTGCGGACGCTGTGTCGCGCGATCGTCGACCAGACCGATCCCGCGTGGGCCCAGCTGCTGATCGTCGATTTCCGGCGATCGTTGTTGGGGGTGGTGGAATCGCCGCACCTGTGCGGCTATGCGATGTCGGCCGTGACGACCGCCGCAGAGCTCGACGCGGCGCTCTCCATGCTGGCCGCGCGGCTGCCGGGCCCTGGCATCACTCAGCAGCAGTTGCGGGACCGGTCCTGGTGGTCCGGCCCCGAAATCCACGTCGTGGTCGACGATTACGACCTGGTCATGGGAGCCGCGGGAAATCCGTTGGGCCCCTTGCTCGACCTGTTGCCGCACGCCGCGGACATCGGGCTCCACGTCGTGGTCGCCCGCCGCTCCGGTGGTGCCGCACGCGCGATGTTCGACCCGCTGCTGTCGCGCATGCGGGACCTGGGCGCGACGGGCATCGTCATGAGCACCAGCCCGGAAGAAGGGCCGCTGCTGGGCGCGGCACGGCCGATGACGCTGCCGCCCGGCCGGGCCGTGGTGGTGCGGCGCGGACAACCTGACCAGCTGATCCAGATCGGCTGGACCGAGCCGCCATGACGGTTGTGGTGGTTGGACCGAACACGATCCGCGGGCCGGGAGACGTCGACGTCGACCTGGTCTCGTCCGCATTGGAGTGCGTCGACGAACCGCTGGGCCTGCTGCGTGCGGCGGTCCTTCCCGCCCAACGCATCTGGCGCGACGTCATGGCGGCGGCGGCTGGCACCGCGTCGGCCATCACGGTGGTCTGCCCGACGTGGTGGTCGCCGGCGAGGATCGAGCGAGTTCGGACGGCGGTCCCCACCAGCGTTTCTCACGTCGTCATAGCGCGCAGAACCGATGCCCTCCGAGCGGCCGGCGGCGAACCCGATTGCGCGGTCGTCGAACTGGGGGAGGACATCGTGACGATTTCCCGTCCCGGGGCGGCCGCGTCCGTCGCACGACGCACCGACAGCGCCACCGCCGAGGCCGTCATCGCGCGAACCACGTGGCACGGCCACGTCGTGATCGACGCGCCCATCGGCGTTCCCGGCGCCGCGCCCCTGGCCGCCGAAATGCAAGCACTGCTGCAGGATCAGGGCGTCCCGGCACAGATTCTGAGTTGCGACGATCTGCTCGACCAGGCCGACGAGGACAGCACCCGCAGCGCCGCAGCGACCCGTTCCCCGCGGGCGCGCATCGCGACTGCCTTCGCCGCGGCCGTCGCGGTCATCGGCGCTGGGGCAGTGGGCCTGTCCAACAGAGACGCCCCAGCGCCGCCCGTCGCCGCGGTCGCAGACCCGGAGTTCACGTGGCTCGTGGAAGGCCGGGTGGCGGTGCAGATCCCCGTGCGCTGGACGGTCGACCGGGCGCTTGCGGGCGCGGGATCGGCTCGGCTGCAGATCATTTCGCCCGATGACCACGGTCAGGTCATCCACCTCACGCAATCGGTCGTGCCGCGGGAGCAGACGCTCGACGTGGCGGCAAGGTCGCTGCGGGAGGCGTCGACGAAGCTGCCCGACGGCGTCATCGTGGATTTCGAGGAGGCCGGTGTCAGTGCCGGGCGCGCGGCCGTGCGGTACCGCGAGGTGCGCAGCGGGCGGACGGTCGAGTGGTCGGTGCTGCTCGACGGACCGGTCCGGATCGCCGTGGGGTGCCAGGGCGCGGCCGTCCAACCGGCCTGTGACACCGCGATCCGCTCGGCCCGTCGGACTGACTGAAAAAACTTGCACCGCAAGGGAACCGAATACCCGTGGGAAACGTCTGAACTATCAAACCCAATCGAGAGGAAATCATGACAGCTCCGGAAAGTGGCGCTCTGACTACAGATTTCGATCTGATGACGGGGATCGCCGGCAAGGTCGAGGTCCGCAACGAGGAGATTCGGGCCATGCTCGGAAACTTCATCGGTCAGATGACGGCCATCCCGCCGACGGTGTGGGGCGGTGCCGCGGCGACCCGATTCCAGGACGTGGTGAACCGGTGGAACGGCGAATCGATGAAGCTGCACGCGTCACTGCAACGCATCGCCGAAACCATCCGCTCGAACGCGGCGGTGCTGAGTCAGGCGGCCGATTCCCATGCCCAGCGCATCGGCGCCACCGGTCACGCGATCTGACGGGACAAGGCATATGCAACCGGCACTGTCGTACCACTTCGGCGAGATCGAATTCACCGTCCGCCAACAAATCCATGCCACATCGGCGCGGATGAACACGTCGCTGGAAGAGCTCCGGCACCTCGTCGCACCACTTCAGCAGACGTGGACCCGCGAGGCGGCCGAAGCCTTCCAGGCCGAGCAGGCCCGCTGGAACCAGTCGGCGGCCGCCCTCAACGACATCCTGCACAGCCTCGGCAATGCCGTCCGTGACGGCGCCGATGACATCGCCGCGACCGATCGGCGCGCGGCGGGCGACTGGGTCTTCTAGCCCACCCAAGCCCTGTGTGGTCCTGCCCCCGGAGGAGAGCCGGGGGCGGGACCACACAGTCATGGCCGCGCTCGGGACCCAACGTGTGTCCTGGAACACCCAGGTCGGCTACCCTGGCGGCCACGCAGGTGTGTATCCGACCTGCGAGGAGTGTGAGTGTCGTGGGAACCAGCCGCACCGAGGGGTCGCCGGCCGGCTCCACGCTGCGCGCAGTACACCAGCGGTTCGTCACCGGCGAGATCGACGCCCAGCACCTGGACCCCGCCGCCGTCCGTCCCGTCATCGCCGACAGCTGGCGCCGCAGCCTGGCCACGGGCGTGGACCCCGACCTCGGCGGTGCGCAGTTCACGCCCGTCGTGCCCAAGACCCTGGACCAGCTGCGCGCCGAACAACCCATCGCGGCCGCCTTGCCGGTGATCCGGAAACTGCTGGTCGAGGACGCCAAGGACAGCGGTGTCATGGTGGCGGTGGCCGCCGCCGACGGCACCCTGCTGTGGGTCGAGGGCGACAAGACGGCCCTGAGCCGGGGCGAGGCCATGAACTTCGTGGCCGGCGCCAACTGGAGCGAGCGCAGCGCCGGCACCAACGCTCCGGGCACCGCGCTGGCGCTGGACCGGGAACTGCAGATCCACGGCTCGGAACACTTCGCCCGCCTGGTGCAGCCCTGGACCTGCACGGCGGTGCCGGTGCACGACCCGACGACGGGCGAGCTCATCGGCTGCGTCGACCTCACCGGTGACAGCCAGATTGCCTCGGCCCAGACCCTGGGCCTGGTGCGCGCGACGGTGATGGCCATCGAGAACCACCTGGCGCTGCAGCGGCTGCTGCAGCCCACGCCGAGTCCGGTGACCATGGCTCGCCTGACGGTGCTGGGCGGTGACCGTCCGCGCTGGGTCGCCACCGGCGACGACGGACAACCGCGCCAGCACACCCTGAGCGGCCGGCACGCCGACATCCTGGTTCTGCTGAGCCGTCATCCCGAGGGTCTGAGCGCCGACCATCTCGCAATGTTGTTGGACGACAACGATCTTGACTCGGTCACCATCCGCGTCGAGATGTCCCGCCTGCGCCGGGTCATCGGCGCCCAGTACGTGGCGTCGCGGCCCTACCGGCTGCTCACCCCGATCGACAGCGACGTCGCCGACGTCTTCGCCGCGCTGCACCGCGGTGATGTCGACGCCGCGCTGTCCCACTACTCGGGTGCGCTGCTGCCGCAATCGGTGTCACCGGCGATCGCCCGGTTGCGCACCGAGCTGGGGGAGAGCCTGCGGACCGCGGTGCTGTCGGCGTCCGCGGCCGGACACGTCGGCCTGTTGCGCCGGTGGCTGGCGCTGCCCGACGGCCGCGACGACCGGCACGGCTGGCAATTGCTGCGCAACCACCCATCCGCGGACGCCGTCGTGCGGGCGCAGGCGGTCGGGCACCTGGCGGGATTGGACGCCGACCTCGGCTGACGGGCTCCGGTTCCATCGCGTTCAACGATGCAACTGTGTTGCAACCCACTTCTGCGTACCGTTAGTGACCAGCAGCACATCTGTGTTTTGTCACCCACTGGAGGAGTGAACCCATGACTGTTTACGCGCGTCCCGGTGCCGAGGGTTCGGTGATGACCTACCCGGCCCGCTACGACAACTTCATCGGCGGCGAGTGGGTGGCACCCGCTGCCGGTCGCTACTTCGAGAACCGTACCCCGGTCACGGGTGAGGTGTTCATCGAGATTGCCCGCTCGGACGAATCCGACATCGAGAAGGCGCTGGACGCCGCGCACGCCGCCGCGCCCGCGTGGGGCAAGACCTCGCCGGCCGCCCGCGCCCGGGTGCTCAACCTCATCGCCGACCGCATGGAGCAGAACCTCGAGGCCATCGCCGTCGCCGAGTCCTGGGACAACGGCAAGCCGGTCCGCGAGACCCTGAACGCCGACATCCCGTTGGCCGTCGATCACTTCCGCTACTTCGCGGGCGTGCTGCGGGCCCAGGAAGGCTCGATCTCCGAGATCGACGACGACACCGTCGCCTACCACTTCCACGAGCCGCTCGGCGTCGTCGGCCAGATCATCCCCTGGAACTTCCCGATCCTGATGGCCGTCTGGAAGCTGGCCCCCGCGCTGGCCGCCGGCAACGCGATCGTGCTCAAGCCCGCCGAGCAGACCCCGGCGTCGATCATGTACCTGTTCTCGCTCATCGGCGACCTGCTGCCGGCGGGTGTTGTCAACGTGGTCAACGGTTTTGGCGTCGAGGCCGGCAAGCCGCTCGCGTCGAGCAATCGCATCGCCAAGATCGCCTTCACCGGTGAAACCACCACGGGCCGGCTGATCATGCAGTACGCAAGCCAGAACCTGATCCCGGTCACCCTGGAGCTGGGCGGCAAGAGCCCGAACATCTTCTTCAACGACATCATGGCCGCCAACGACGACTTCCAGGACAAGGCGCTCGAAGGCTTCACCATGTTCGCGCTGAACCAGGGCGAGGTCTGCACCTGCCCGTCGCGCAGCCTGATCCAGGCCGACATCTTCGACGAGTTCCTGGCGCTGGCCGCCATCCGCACCAAGGCCGTCCGCCAGGGCGACCCGCTGGACACCGAGACCATGATCGGCGCGCAGGCCTCCAACGACCAGCTGGAGAAGATCCTGTCCTACATCGAGATCGGCAAGTCCGAAGGGGCACAGCTGATCACCGGTGGCGAGCGGGCCGAGCTGGGTGGCGACCTCAACGGCGGCTACTACGTGACGCCGACGGTGTTCTCCGGCCACAACGGCATGCGCATCTTCCAGGAGGAGATCTTCGGGCCGGTGCTGTCGGTGACGTCGTTCAAGGACTACGACGACGCCATCTCGATCGCCAACAACACCCTGTACGGCCTCGGCGCCGGCGTGTGGTCGCGCAACGGCAACGTCGCCTACCGGGCGGGCCGCGACATCAAGGCCGGCCGCGTGTGGACCAACTGCTACCACATGTACCCCGCGCACGCCGCGTTCGGCGGTTACAAGCAGTCCGGAATCGGCCGCGAGAACCACAAGATGATGCTGGACCACTACCAGCAGACGAAGAACCTGCTCGTCTCGTACTCGACGAAGGCCCAGGGGTTCTTCTGACGAGCGCTCGCGCGAGGAAACGAGCACTCTGATGAGCGAGCGCGCAAGGAAACGAAGCGCGTAGCTCCCACGAACCGCGAGCGCCCGCGTACCCCCCGAATGCGCGGGCGCTCGCTTCCTTTCTCGGTCGACGCTTTCCAAAAGCGTTCGGCGACACAATGATCAAGGCCGGCACCAGAAGACTCCTGGGGGCAGGCCAATTCGGCATCCGCCATCCCTCTTTCAGGAGTTCGCAGTGTCCATCACCAACCCACCCAGTGAGCACTCCGCTCGCGGTGTCGAAGAGCACGTCGAGAGCAACGAATACCTCGCGAAACGTCAGCTGAAGAAGGGCACGGCGGGCTGGCTGCTGCTCGCCGGACTCGGCGTCAGCTACGTGGTGTCCGGGGACTACTCCGGCTGGAATTTCGGTCTGGCACACGGCGGTTTCGGTGGCCTCGCCATCGCCGCCGTGATCATCGCCGGCATGTACCTGGCCCTGGTGCTGGGCATGGCCGAGCTGTCCTCGGCGCTGCCGGCCGCCGGCGGCGGTTACACCTTCGCCCGTCGTGCCCTGGGCCCGTGGGGCGGTTTCGCCACCGGCACCGCGATCCTCATCGAGTACTCGATCGCCCCCGCCGCGATCGCGACGTTCATCGGCGCCTACGTGGAATCGTTGGGACTCTTCGGGATTCACAACGGCTGGTGGGTGTATCTGGCGGCCTACGCGTTCTTCATCGGCATCCACCTGTCCGGTGTCGGTGAGGCGCTCAAGGTGATGTTCGTGATCACCGCCATCGCGCTGCTGGGCCTGGTGATCTTCGCGGTCTGTGCCATCGGGCAGTTCGACGTCTCCAACCTGACCACCATCGCGGTCGACGTCAACGCGGCCGGGGCTTCGGCGATCCTGCCGCACGGCTACCTCGGCATCTGGGCCGCCATCCCGTTCGCCATCTGGTTCTTCCTGGCGATCGAAGGCGTGCCGCTGGCCGCCGAGGAAACCGCGAACCCGGAGAAGAACGTGCCGCGCGGCATCATCGCGGCGATGACGGTCCTGCTGGTCACCTGCGCCGTCGTGCTGGTGCTCACCACGGGTGTCGGTGGCGCGCAACAGATGTCGGCCTCGGGCAACCCGCTCGTCGAGGCGCTCGGTTCGGGCGTCGGCGCCAAGCTGGTCAACTACATCGGCCTGGCCGGACTGATCGCGAGCTTCTTCTCGATCATCTACGCCTACTCGCGTCAGCTCTTCGCCCTGTCCCGGGCGGGCTACCTGCCGACCCAGCTGTCGGTGACCAACTCCCGCAAGGCGCCGACACTGGCGCTCATCGTCCCCGGCGTCATCGGCTTCCTGCTGTCGCTGACCGGCAAGGGCGACCTGCTGCTGAACATGGCGGTCTTCGGTGCGGCCGTGAGCTACGTCCTGATGATGGTCAGCCACATCGTGCTGCGCCGCCGCGAGCCGAACATGCCGCGGCCGTACCGCACCCCGGGCGGCATCGCCACCACCGGCTTCGCGCTCGTCATCGCCGTCGTCGCGGTCATCGCCACCTTCCTGGTCGACCCCAAGGCCGTGGGCCTGTGCCTGCTGGTGTTCTGCGCCTTCATGCTCTACTTCGCGGTCTACAGCCGGCACCATTTGGTGGCAAACTCTCCTGATGAAGAGTTCGCGATGCTCGCAGAAGCCGAGGACGAGCTGAAATGAAGTACCACCAGCGGATTTCGGGGGTGAACCACACCTTCGACGGGCTTGTGGATTTGATGGCCAAGGCCACGCCGCTGCGCTCCGGTGATGAACTCGCCGGGTGCGCGGCCCACAACGACGCCGAGCGGGCTGCCGCGGCGTGGGCACTGGCCGACCTTCCGCTGGACACCTTCCTCAATGAAGCGGTGGTGCCGTACGAGACCGACGAGGTCACCCGGCTCATCATGGATTCCCATGACCAGCAAGCGTTTTCGGAAGTCTCCCACCTGACGGTGGGAGGTTTCCGGGACTGGCTGCTGGACGCGGTGGCCGGCGACGACGCCGCCGCGAAGATCGCTGCCGTCGCCCCCGGCATCACGCCGGAGATGGCGGCCGCGGTCTCGAAGATCATGCGGAACCAGGACCTGATCGCCGTCACCGCGGCCACCCAGGTGCACGCGGCCTTCCGCAGCACCATCGGGTTGCCGGGCACCCTGGCCACCCGGCTGCAGCCCAACCACCCGACCGACGATCCGCGCGGCATCGCCGCCGCCGTGCTCGACGGACTGCTGATGGGATGCGGCGACGCGGTCATCGGCATCAACCCGGCCACCGACTCGCCGCAGGCCACCGCCGACCTGCTGCACCTGCTCGACAACATCCGCAGCCGCTACGACATCCCGGCGCAGTCCTGCGTGCTGTCGCACATCACCACCACGATCGGTCTCATCGAGGCCGGCGCTCCGGTGGACCTGGTGTTCCAGTCCGTGGCGGGTACCGAGGGCGCCAACAAGGCCTTCGGTGTCGACATGGCGCTGCTGCGCGAAGGCAACGAGGCCGGCCGCTCCCTGAACCGCGGGACCGTCGGCAACAACGTCATGTACCTGGAGACCGGGCAGGGCTCGGCGCTCAGTTCGGGCGCGCACCTCGGCACCGATGGGCGGCCCGTCGATCAGCAGACGCTGGAGACCCGCGCCTACGGCGTCGCCCGCGCGCTGGACCCGCTGCTGGTCAACACCGTCGTCGGCTTCATCGGACCGGAGTACCTCTACGACGGCCGGCAGATCATCCGGGCCGGGCTCGAGGACCACTTCTGCGGCAAGCTGCTCGGGCTGCCGATGGGCGTCGACGTCTGCTACACCAACCACGCCGAAGCCGACCAGAACGACATGGACACCCTGCTCACGCTGCTGGCCGCGGCGGGTTGTGCCTTCGTCATCACGGTGCCCGGCGCCGACGACGTCATGCTCGGCTACCAGAGCCTGTCGTTCCACGACGTGGTGGCGGTCCGCCGGACACTCGGTTTGAAGCCGGCTCCGGAGTTCGACGCCTGGCTCAAGAAGGTCGGTATGACCGACGATTCCGGCAAGCTGACCAAGTTCGATCTGCAGCGCTCGGCGCTGCGGGCGCTCACCGCGGCGGGATGACGATGACCGAAGATCTCGCAATCCAGGAGTTCTGGGACGAGCTCCGCAAGACCACTCAGGCCCGCATCGGACTGGGCCGCGCCGGCAATGCGCTGCCCACCCGGGAGGTCCTCGAGCTGGCCGCGGCGCACGCCGCCGCCCGCGACGCCGTCCACGAGCCCCTCGACGTCGAGTCCCTCGCGGCCCGCGTCCGGGAGATCGGCATCGGCGAACCGGCGGTGGTGCGCAGCCAGGCCGAGTCCCGCAGCGAGTACCTGCGCCGCCCCGATCTGGGCCGGCTGCCGGCCACGCCCATGGATGTTCCGGAAACCCCGGCCGACATCGGCTTCGTCCTGGCCGACGGGCTCTCGCCCTACGCGCTGGCCAAGCACGGTCCGGCGCTGCTCGCCGAGCTGGTGGCGCGGCTGGGCGACCAGTACACCCTGGCTCCGCCGGTAATCGCCACGCAGGCCCGCGTGGCCCTCGGCGACCACGTCGGCGCGGCGCAAAAGGTGCGGACCCTGCTGGTGATCATCGGGGAGCGGCCGGGCCTGTCGGTGGCCGACAGCCTGGGTATCTACCTGACGCATCTGCCGATGCCGGGCCGCACCGACGCCGACCGCAACTGCATCTCGAACATCCACCCGCCCGAGGGACTCGGCTATGCCGAGGCCGCGCGCGTCGCGGCGGGGCTGGTGTCCGGTGCCCGCGCCCTGGGCCGCTCGGGCGTCGACCTCAAGGACACCTCCCGCGACACCTCGCTCGAAGCGCCGGGCGCCGCCGAACTGACGTGACACTCACCTGACACCAGGAGAACCGTGACCCGCATGACCCGACTGGCCTCCGCCGCTGCGCTGGCCGGCCTCCTCGCCATGTCCGGCTGTAGCAGCCACGACAGCACCCCGGCGGCACAGTCGCCCACCACCAGCGCGGCGTCGTGCCGGACGCTGGCGCAGAACTCGGCCTGGTACGGCGACAACCGCGACCGGATCGACGCCATGCTCACCAAGCTGGGCACGTGCGGCGCCGCTGGTTCGGTGACCGCGGGGGCGCCACTGGCGCTGTTCGACTGGGACAACACCATCGTCAAGAACGACATCGGCGACGCCACCTTCTTCTGGATGGTGCGCAACGGCAAGCTCCGCGCACCGGCCGACGGCAACTGGGCGTCCACCAGCATGTTCCTGACGCCGCCGGCCGTCGCGGCACTGGCCCGCGCCTGCGCCGCGGCCAAGCCGGGGCAGCCGATGCCGACAGACACCGACACCGCGTGCGCCGACGAGCTCGTGTCGGTCTACACCGATGCCAAGACCAAGGCCGGGGAGCCCGCCTTCGCCGGGTTCAACGCGCGCCGCATGGAACCGGCGTACGCCTGGGCCGCGCAGATGCAGGCCGGCTGGCGCGAAGCCGAGGTGATCGAGTTCGCGAAGACGGCCCGCAAGGAGAACCTCGATGCCCCGGCGGGCACCGAGCAGAAGGTCGGCAGCGGTATGCAGACTGGTTGGGTGCGCTACTACCCGCAGATGCGCGACCTGGTGGAAACCTTGCACGCCAACGGTTTCGACGTGCGGATCATCTCGGCCTCGGCCGAACCGGTGGCCCGGGTGTGGGCGGAAGAACTCAACATCCCGGCCGACCACGTCATGGGCGTGCGGACCGAACGCGACGGCGATGTGCTGACGTCGCGCCTGGTGCCGTGCGGCGGCGAGCCCGCCATCACCTACATCGAGGGCAAACGCTGCCGGGTCAACGAAGAGGTGTTCGGCGTGACCGGCCCCGCCGCTTTCACCCAACAGCCCGAGCCCAAGCGTGCGGCCTTCGCCGCCGGTGACTCCGACACCGACGTCACGTTCCTCACCGACGCCACCGCGCTGCGGCTGGTGCTCAACCGCAACAAGACCGAGCTGATGTGCACGGCCTATGACAACGCGGGCGGCAACTGGCTGGTGAACCCGATGTTCATCGATCCCAAGAAACAGGCCGAACCGTACGCCTGCGCCACCAAGGGCCACATCGAGCCGACGGGCGCCAAGGCGCCGTTGCACCGGGCGGACGGCAGCGTCGTGCCCGACCAGCAGGACCGGGTGTACTGACCCGAGGTCGCCGAACGTGAGGAAGATGGCGAGGAATCTCGATTTCTTCGCCATCTTCTTCACATTCGAGGCGCTCACCCGCGTTTTGACCTGCGGTGACGCACCCGGGTAAGCTCCCACGTTGGTGCGCTGCAGGCCGTCAGGCCAATGCTTCCCGGGTCACCGTCGGTCGCCGGGAATTCGCAGGTCGCGTACTTGACCGGCACCCGGATAGCACCGGGACTCAACCCGAGAAGAAGAGGTATAGCTGTGCCTACGTTCACGCCGAAGGCGGGTGACACCACGCGTCAGTGGTACGTCATCGACGCCCAAGACGTGGTACTCGGCCGGCTCGCCGTGGAAGCAGCCAAGCTGCTCCGCGGCAAGCACAAGCCGACGTTCACGCCCAACTCCGATGAGGGTGACTTCGTCATCATCATCAACGCCGAGAAGATTGCCCTGTCGGGCAAGAAGCTCACCGACAAGTTTGCTTACCGTCACTCGGGTTTCCCGGGCGGTCTGAGCAAGCGCTCCATCGGCGAACAGCTGGTGAAGCACCCGACCCGCACCGTTGAGAACGCGATCGTCGGCATGCTCCCGCACAACAAGCTGTCCCGCCAGGTGCAGAAGAAGCTGAAGGTGTACGCGGGTCCCGATCATCCGCACGCCGCGCAGCAGCCGATTCCTTACGAGATCAAGCAGGTGGCCCAGTGACTGAAGTCGACGTGACTGAAGTGACCGAGTTCGAGGTGACCGAAGAAGCGGCACCGCGCGAGCCCGTGTACATCGACCGTCCGATCCAGACCGTTGGCCGCCGCAAGGAAGCCGTCGTCCGCGTTCGCCTGGTGCCCGGCACCGGCAAGTTCAACCTGGACGGCCGCAGCCTGGAGGACTACTTCCCGAACAAGGTGCACCAGCAGCTGATCAAGGCCCCGCTGGTGACCGTCGACCGCGTCGACACGGTGGACATCTACGCCCACCTCGACGGTGGCGGCCCCTCGGGTCAGGCCGGCGCGCTGCGTCTGGCCATCGCCCGTGCGCTGATCCTGGTTCAGCCCGAGGATCGTCCGGCACTCAAGAAGGCCGGGTTCCTGACCCGTGACCCGCGTGCCATCGAGCGCAAGAAGTACGGCCTCAAGAAGGCCCGCAAGGCGCCTCAGTACAGCAAGCGCTGATCGTTTCTGCTCGTGGGCGGGCGTGTCGCAGTCTAGACACGCCCGCCTTCGGCGTTTCATGGGGTCATCTGAAGGACGAAAGAAGGTTCATGAGTCGGCTGTTCGGCACCGATGGCGTCCGTGGCGTCGCAAACCGTGATCTGACCGCGGAGTTGGCGTTGGCGCTGGGTTCAGCTGCCGCCCGCCGGCTCTGCTCGACCTCCGGCGCCGGCCGTTGCGTCGCAGTCGTCGGACGAGATCCCCGGGCCAGTGGCGAGATGCTGGAGGCCGCGGTCATCGCCGGCATCACGAGCGAGGGCGTCGACGTGCTGCGGGTCGGCGTGCTGCCGACCCCCGCGGTGGCCTATCTGACCGCCTCGTATGACGCGCAGCTCGGCGTGATGATCTCCGCCTCGCACAACCCCATGCCGGACAACGGCATCAAGATTTTCGGTACCGGCGGGCACAAGCTCGATGACGACACCGAGGACCGCATCGCCGAACTGGTGGCCGCCGGTCCGGGTACCCGGCCGACGGGCGCCGGCATCGGCCGCGTGCTCGACGCCGCAGACGCACTGGACCGCTACCTCACCCACGCCGCCAAGGCCGCGGTCGCGCCGCTGGCCGGACTGACGGTCGTCGTCGACTGCGCGAACGGCGCCGCCTCGGCGGCCGCCCCGCAGGCATATCGAGCGGCCGGAGCCACAGTTATAGCGATCAACGCCGAGCCGACGGGCCTCAACATCAACGACGGCTGCGGCTCCACCCACATGGCGCAGCTGCAGCAGGCCGTCATCGACCACGGCGCCGACCTGGGCCTGGCCCACGACGGCGACGCCGACCGCTGTCTGGCCGTCGACGCGTCGGGCGCCCTCGTCGACGGTGACGCGATCATGGTGGTGCTGGCGCTGGCCATGCGCGACGCCGGCGAGCTGGTCTCGAACACCTTGGTGGCGACCGTGATGAGCAACCTCGGCCTGCACCTGGCGATGCGCGAGGCCGGCATCGAGGTGCGCACGACGGGCGTGGGGGACCGGTACGTGCTCGAAGAGCTGCGCGCGGGACGGTTCTCGCTCGGCGGCGAGCAGTCCGGCCACATCGTGATGCCCGAGCTGGGCACCACGGGCGACGGCATCGTCACCGGACTGCGGCTCATGTCGCGCATGGCGCAGACCGGGTCGAACCTGGCGCAGCTGTGTGCGCCCATGAAGACGTTGCCGCAGGTGCTGATCAACGTCGAGGTGGCCGACAAGGCCACGGTGGCCCAGGCGCCGGCGGTGCAGACCGCGGTCGCGGAAGCCGAGGCCGAACTCGGTGACACCGGCCGAATCCTGTTGCGTCCCTCCGGAACCGAACAGGTGGTCCGGGTCATGGTGGAGGCCGCAGACGAGGACACCGCGCGCATGGTCGCGTTCCGTGTCGCCGAATCCGTCAGCGAGCAGCCCTGAGGGGTTGCGGCCGTAGGGTTTACCCGGTGCGCGGCATGTGGTCTCGATAGTCGACGGCCTGGTGTACGAGCGTCAGATCGGCGTCATCGAGCGGGAACTGGTGTGAGCGGACGGCGTCGAGGACGGCGTCGAACCGGCGCATCACCCGGGGTGTGGTGATCCCGAACTGCGCCAGGGACGCGTCGTTGGACGGTTCCGCACCCGACGCGCAGCCCAGCACAAAGGTGAGGATGCCGCGGTCGTACCAATCAAGGTGCATCGTTGTCTCCCTCTCCTGCAACAGCATTCAGCATTCGACGTAGTTCACCGGCACGTTGACCGCGAGGCCGCCCATGGAGGTCTCCTTGTATTTGGAGTGCATGTCGGCGCCGGTGGTCCGCATGGTCTCGATGACCTGATCCAGCGAGACGTAGTGCGCTCCGTCGCCGCGCAGTGCCATCCGGGCCGCGTTGATGGCCTTGCCGGCCGAGATCGCGTTGCGCTCGATGCACGGAACCTGGACGAGCCCCTGGATGGGATCACAGGTGAGTCCGAGGCTGTGCTCCATCGCGATCTCGGCGGCGTTCTCGACCTGTTCCGGTGTGCCACCGAGGATTTCGGCCAGTGCGCCGGCCGCCATCGATGCCGCCGACCCGACCTCGCCCTGGCAGCCGACCTCCGCGCCGGAAATGGACGCGCGCTCCTTGTAGAGGGAACCGATGGCGCCCGCGGTCAGCAGGAACCGCACCGCGGTGCCGTCGGGATCGCGGCGGCCGGCCCGGGTGTAGTGCACGGCGTAGTGCATCACCGCGGGCACGATGCCGGCGGCGCCGTTGGTGGGCGCGGTGACGACCCGGCCGCCGGACGCGTTCTCCTCGTTGACAGCCAGCGCGACGAGATTCACCCAGTCCTCGGCGAATTCGGGCTGCTTGTTCCAGTCCTCGGCATTGAGGCGCTCGAACCAGTCCCGGGCGCGGCGGCGCACGCGCATGGGCCCGGGGAGGTAGCCGTCGCGCGCGATGCCGCGCACTTCGCACTCGACCATCACGTCGCGGATGTGCAGCAGCCGGGCGCGGACCTCGTCGGCAGTACGGATCTCGCATTCGACGGCAAGCATGAGATCGCTGATGCGGCAGTCGCGTTGGCGGCAGAGTTCCAGCATCTCCTTGGCGGAGTGGAACGACAGCGCCCGGGTCGTGGCGGTCGGGGTGGCGGGTTGCAGGCTTTCGGCCTCGGTGACGACGAACCCGCCGCCGATGGAGAAGTAGGTCTGCAGGTGCAACTCGGCCCCGTGCGCATCGAGTGCGGTCAGCGTCATGCCATTGGGGTGGAACGGCAGGACCGTCAACGGGCGCAGGACCATATCGGCCTCGGTGAGCGCGATCGGGCGTAGCCCGCCGAGCATGATGTGGCCGCAGGCCCGCATCTCCTCGACGCGCCGTTCCATGACATCGGTCCGGATCTCCTCGGGGCGGTTGCCTTCGAGGCCGAGCAGGATGGCCGTCATGGTGCCGTGGCCGGCGCCGGTGGCGGCCAGTGACCCGTAGAGGTCGACCCGGACGTCCGCGACCCCGGTGGCGCCGCCGAAGGCGTCGAGGGTGTGCAGATCGTCGACGAATCGGGCGGCGGCCCGCATCGGTCCGACGGTGTGTGAGCTCGACGGACCGATGCCGACGGAGAAGAGGTCGAACACGCTGATGGTCACCGGAAGCTCCCCTTTCGATGTCCGTAGACGGGCTGATAGACGAGTGATATATTAGTTACGCCACATACGGTAGATCAGCATTTGTACCTGGTCAAGCGGTACTTATGGGGTCGTAAACGGTGTGTGAACCACGTCCGAACCATCGGAAAGAAACGGACTCGCCCATGGCGCATCAGCTCATCGATCCGCTCCTGCAGCCCTTCCGGCTGAAGAACATGACCCTGCGCAATCGCGTGGTGAGCACATCGCACGAGCCGTCCTATACCGAAGATGGCATGCCCAAGCGCCGCTATCGGCTGTATCACGAGGAGAAGGCCAAGGGTGGCATCTCGCTGACCATGATGGGCGGCTCCGCGGTCGTCGCGCCCGACAGCCCTTCTGCCTTCGGCAACCTGCACGTCTACAAGGACGAGATCGTGCCGTGGCTCAGCGAGCTGGCCTACGGCGTCCACGAACACGGCGCCGCCGTCATGTGCCAGATCACCCACCTGGGCCGGCGCACCAGCAACTACGACGGCGACTGGCTGCCGGTGGTGTACCCGTCCGCCATCCGCGAACCCGCCCATCGGTCCTTCCCCAAGGTGGCCGAGGGGTGGGACATGGACCGCATCGTCAAGGCCTACGCCGACGCCACCGAGCGGTGCCGCGCGGCCGGCCTCGACGGCATCGAACTCGAGGCCTACACCCATCTGCTCGACGCGTTCTGGTCGCCGCTGACCAACCACCGCGACGACGAGTACGGCATGGGCAGCATGGAGGACCGACTTCGGTTCCCGCTCAGGGTGATCCGGGCGGTGCGCGAGGCCGCCGGACCGGACTTCGCGGTCGGCATCCGGATGTCACTCGACGAGGACCTGCCCGGCGGGCTGCAGTACGAGGACGGCATCGAGATCGCCAAACGCCTCGTGCCCGAGGGCATCGACTTCATCAGCGTGATCAAGGGCTACATGGCCAGTGACGAGGCGCTGTCGCGCGTCATCCCGCCGATGGGGACCCCGGTCGCCCCGCACCTGTCGTTCGCCGGGCAGGTCAAGAAGGAACTCGGCATCCCCGTCATGCATGCCTCCCGCATCAACGATGTCGCCACCGCCCGGCACGCGATCCGCGACGGCCTGCTCGACCTCGTCGGTATGACACGTGCGCACATCGCCGACCCGCACATCGTCGCGAAAATCCAAGCGGGCGAGGAGGATCGGATTCGCCCCTGTGTCGGCGCGACCTACTGCCTCGACGAGATCTACCAGAACCGCGACGCCAAGTGCGTGCACAATCCCTCCACCGGTCGCGAAGACCGGCTGCCGCATCGCGTCGACAAGGCGTCCGGGCCCGCGCGGACGGCGGTGGTCATCGGGGCCGGGCCGGCCGGGTTGGAAGCCGCCCGCGTGCTCGGCGAGCGCGGTCACCGCGTCGTGGTCTTCGAGGCCTCCGACCTGCCCGGCGGGCAGGTGCGAATCGCGTCGTCGTCACCGCGCCGGCGCGATCTCATCAGCATCATTGAGTGGCGGCTGGACGAGTGCAAGCTGCTCGGGGTCGACATCCGCACCAACCGGTACGTCGACGTCGACGAGGTGCTGGCCGAGAACCCCGACATCGTCGTGGTCGCGACCGGCGGCGTGCCGAACACCGAATTCCTCACCGAGGGCGCCAATCTCGTCACCGATGGCTGGGACGTGTTGTGCGGCGCGGTGCATCCGCGCGGCGAGGTCATGCTGTACGACGACAACGGCGGCCACCCTGGACTGGATGCCGCCGAGGTGCTGGCCCGGACCGGCGTCGACCTCGAGTTCGTCACCCCCGAGCGGACTTTGGCGCCCGACGTCGGCGGCGTGAACTACCCCGGCTACTTCAAGGTGTTCGCCGAGCACGACGTGCGGGTGACACTCAACGAGCGCCTGACCGGGGTGCGCCGCAAGGACGGCCGGCTCGAAGTGGACCTGTACAACGAATACGCGCATGCCACGCGGCAGCGCATGGTCGACCACGTCGTCGTCGAACATGGCACGCTGCCGTCCGACGAGTTGTACTTCGGCCTGGTCCCCGGTTCCACCAACCTGGGCGAGGTCGACCAGCAGGCGCTGCTCAACCTGCAGCCGCAGACCGTCATGCGCAACGCCGACGGCGGCTACCAGCTGTTCCGGATCGGTGACGCCGTCGCCAGTCGCAACATCCACGCCGCGATCTACGACGCGTTCCGGCTCTGCCTCGTTCTCTGATCTAAACCGTCCCCTGAAACGTCCCTGACAAACAAGGAGTATCTCTATGCCGCAACAAGTTCGGGGTGTCATCGCCCGCGCCAAGGGGGCCCCGGTCGAGGTCACCACCATCGTGATCCCGGACCCCGGCCCCGGTGAAGTGGTGGTGAACATCCAGGCGTGCGGCGTCTGCCACACCGACCTGACCTACCGCGAGGGCGGCATCAACGACGAGTATCCGTTCCTGCTCGGCCACGAGGCCGCCGGCATCGTCGAAGAGGTCGGCCCGGGTGTCGAATCGGTGGCGGTCGGCGACTTCGTGATCCTCAACTGGCGCGCGGTGTGCGGCCAGTGCCGGGCCTGCAAGCGCGGCCGTCCGCAGTACTGCTTCGACACGTTCAATGCCACCCAGAAGATGACGCTCGAGGATGGCACCGAGCTGACCCCGGCGCTGGGCATCGGGGCGTTCGCCGACAAGACGCTGGTCCACGCGGGGCAGTGCACCAAGGTCGACGCCAACGCTGACCCCGCCGTGGTCGGCCTGCTGGGCTGCGGCGTGATGGCCGGGCTCGGCGCGGCCGTCAACACCGGCAACGTCTCCCGGGGCGACTCCGTGGCCGTGATCGGCTGCGGTGGCGTCGGCGACGCCGCCATCATGGGCTCCCGGCTCGCCGGCGCGGGCAAGATCATCGCGGTCGACCGGGATCCGCGAAAGCTGGAGTGGGCCAAGGAACTCGGCGCCACCCACACCATCAACGCCGCCGAAGTGGACACCGTCGAGGCGGTGCAGGAGCTCACCGGCGGGTTCGGCGCCGATGTCGTGATCGACGCCGTCGGACGCCCGGAAACCTGGAAGCAGGCGTTCTACGCTCGCGACCTCGCCGGCACCGTCGTCCTCGTCGGCGTGCCCACCCCGGACATGACGCTGGAGATGCCACTGGTCGACTTCTTCTCCCGCGGCGGAGCACTGAAGTCCTCCTGGTACGGCGACTGCCTGCCCGAGCGCGACTTCCCGATGCTGGTCGATCTCTACCAGCAGGGCCGAATCCCGTTGGAGCGCTTCGTCTCCGAGCGGATCAAGCTCGACGAGGTCGAGGACGCCTTCCACACCATGCACGCCGGCAACGTGCTGCGTTCGGTGGTGGTGCTGTGAGCGGGCAGCTCCGCATCGACCGCGTCGTCACCTCCGGGACCTTCAGCCTCGACGGCGGGACGTGGAACGTCGACAACAACGTGTGGGTGATCGGCGATGACTCGGAGGTCGTCATCGTCGACGCCGCCCACACCGCGCCCCAGATCGTCGACGCCGTCGCCGGCCGCAACGTGGTGGCGGTCGTCGTCACCCACGGGCACAACGACCACGTGACCGTCGCCCCGGAGCTGGCGTACGAGCTGCACGCGCCGATCCTGCTGCACCCCGGCGACGACATGCTCTGGCAGGCAAGCCATCCCGACGAGAAGTACTGGAATCTGGACGCCGGCCAGCGGATCGGTGTCGCGGGTACCGAGATCGAGGTCATTCACACGCCCGGGCACTCGCCTGGCTCGGTGTGCCTGTACCTGCCGGAGGCCGGTGCGCTGTTCTCCGGGGACACGCTGTTCAACGGCGGGCCCGGTGCCACCGGGCGGTCCTACAGTGACTTCCCGACGATCATCGACTCCATCCGGGATTCGATCCTGACACTGCCGGAGGAAACCCGGGTGCACACCGGCCACGGCGACCACACCACGGTGGGTGCCGAGGCCCCGCATCTGGCGGAGTGGATCGCCCGCGGCCACTGACTGTTTGGCGCCGAAAATGAGCTTGTGTTCGAAGAATCTCACGATCTTCGAACACAAGCCAACTTTCGATGCGGCGCCGTGGTTACAGGGTCAGGGACACCGGAATTGACTCTGCGGCAGCGGTGCTCGTTACTCGGCTTTGTGTGCCGTGGTTGCAGGGTGAATGGGCGGTCCTGGTTGACTCTGCGGCCAGGGCCGTAGTTACTCGACATTTGTCGCCCGCAGCGCAGGATCAATGCGCATCCTTTGCACTGCTGCCGCTGAATACGCCGAAAGTGGGCTTGTGATCGATCACAAGCCCACTTTCGGCGCTCTGCCTTACTCGAATTCCTCCACCGCATCGATCAACCAGTCGGCGAGGTAGCCGGCGAACGACGAGCGGACGATGATCCGGTAGTCGGTTCCCCTGTCGTCCAACGGAATCAGCACGACGGCGGCCAACGCCAGCATCGTCTGAGCCGCAGCGCCCGGGCCGAACACCCGCGGGTGCAGGTCCAGCGAGCAGCCCTTGGCCAGCACGTCGCGGGCGTGTGCCCCACGCAGCCGCACCATGGTGCGCTGTGCCGACACGTCGACGGCAGCACCGCCGGCCGCGGCGACCGCGTCGTGCAGCTCGGCCTCGAGTGCCTCACCGCCGCGCTGCGTCGAGGTCACCAGCCACTCCTCGGGTCCGAACCAGATCACCGTCGAATCGGGACCGGTGACACAGGCACCCGGCGTGGTCGGCAACGCGGCCAGGCCGAGGACACCGGCAGCTGCGGCGCCGCCGGCTCCGGCCGGGTCGACCCACAGATCGACCATCGTGGTGAACGGCTCCTCGGTGAGGAGTGCAGCCGGTGCGGTCGCCGCGAACTGGGCGGCCCAACCCTGCAATGGGCTACGGCGAGTGAGGGTTTCAGCCATCGCGGCGTGCTCCTTCGGGATCGACGAGGACGGAACCGGTGACCTCGACGGCCACCAGGGCACCGTCCACCGGAACGGTGAGGGTGTCTCCGATACGGGCGTGTCCGCCCTTGACCAACGCCAGGGCGAA
Organism: Mycobacterium sp. 360MFTsu5.1; assembly: GCF_000383495.1. NCBI lineage: Bacteria > Bacillati > Actinomycetota > Actinomycetes > Mycobacteriales > Mycobacteriaceae > Mycobacterium > Mycobacterium sp. 360MFTsu5.1. Next base: position 435,242 of record NZ_KB911466.1, read on the forward strand.
CGGGCGCCCCAGCTCGGCGCTGCGGTAGCTCGACGTGACATGGCCGAGCATGGGAACCGGTGGTGGCGGCAACGTGCCGTCGGCCGGGGTCTCGATGATCTGGGCGCCTTCGGGCAGCACGGTCCGCGCATCGACCGGCAGGAGTCCGACGAACTGCTTGCGCAGCGGATTGAGGTTCTCGGCGCGCGTGAACGAGCGCTTGCCGACGAAGTCGGGCTTCTTCTTCGAGACCACCCAGTTCATCCCGAGGTCCTGTGGCGTGACGGTGCCGTCGGTGTCCTGCCCGATGATCGGGTAGCCCTTCTCGGCGCGCAGCACGTGCATGGTCTCGGTGCCGTACGGCGTGATGCCGAAGGGTTCGCCGGCCTCGATCAGCCTCTCCCACACCGCCGTTGCGTACCAGCCCATGACGTTGACCTCGTACGCCAGCTCGCCCGAGAAGCTGACCCGGCCGATCCGGACGTGCACGCCGTCGAGCTGGGTGTCGCGCCAGGCCATGAACGGGAAAGCCTCATTGCTGACGTCGACGCCCGGGAACACCGCGCCGATGACGTCCCGCGAGCGCGGGCCGACCACCGGGAAGGTGTGCCACTGCTCGGTGACGGAGGTGAGGCGCACACGCAGGTGCGGCCACTCCGTCTGCAGCCATTCCTCCATCCAGTCCAGGATGCGGGCGGCGCCGCCCGTGGTCGTGAAGACCTGGAAGCGATCGTCGGCCAGCCGCATCACGGTGCCGTCGTCGATCACCATGCCGTCGACGCCGCACATCACGCCGTACCGCAGCATGCCGACCTTGAGCGTGCTCATCAGGTTCGTGTAGAGCAGGTCGAGGAAGGCGCCGGCATCGGGCCCCTGGACGTCGATCTTGCCCAGCGTCGAGCCGTCGAGGATGCCGACACCCGTTCGGGCAGCTGCGCATTCGCGCAACACCGCGGTCTCCATGTCTTCGCCGGGCAGCGGGTAGTAGCGCGGACGCTTCCACTGGCCGACGTCCTCGAACACCGCGCCGCGGGCGACGTGCCAATCATGCACTGCGGTAACGCGTTCCGGGTCGAACATCCGGCCACGGCTGCGGCCGGCCAGGGCAGCGAACGCGACCGGCGTGTACGGCGGCCGGAACGTGGTGACGCCGAGATCCGCCACGGGGACACCGAGCAGTTCGGCGGTGATGCCCGAGGCGACGACGCCGGACGTCTTGCCCTGATCGTGCGCGGTGCCGATGGTGGTGTAGCGCTTGATGTGTTCCATCGAGCGCATGCCCGCGCCGACCGCGCGAACGAGGTCCGCCACCGTCGCGTCCCGCTGGACATCGACGAACTGCGTCGCACCGTCGGCATCGGGAACCCGCCACAGCACGGCGGGTGCGCCCGTGGCCCGGATCGAATCCGACTCTCCGGCAAGCGGTTCGGTCGCGGGGGTGAAACCGAGACCGGCGAGGGCGCGAGTGGCGGCGGCGCGACCGTCGCGCAGGCAACCGGGCAGGCTGAACGTGCCTGCGGCCGAGCCGGCGACACTCACTTCGTCGAGCTCGGCACCCGGAACGAACGCGCCGAGGGCGGCGTCGTAGCGCAACTGCCCGCGCACCTGACTGAACAGGTGGACCGCGGGGTTCCAGCCGCCGCTGATCAGCAGCACGTCGCATGCCAGTTCGTCGGACGTGCCGTCCGCTCCGGTGACGATGGCGGCGCTGACCCGGTTCTCACCGCGGCTGCCACTGACGACCGATCCGGTGCGCAGTTCGATGCCACGGGAATCACAGGCGGCGCGCAGATCTGTGGCGACCCCGTCCCGGGCATCGACGATCGCGCTGATCGCCACGCCGGCGTCGTGCAGATCCAGCGCGGCCTGGTAGGCGCTGTCGTTGGTGGTGAACACGACGGCCCGCTCGCCGACCTTGACGCCGTAGCGGTGCAGGAAGGTACGAGCGCCGGCCGCGAGCATGATGCCGGGCCGATCGTTGTCGGTGAACACCACCGGCCGCTCGTGTGCGCCGGCGGCGACGATGACGTGCCGGGCGCGGATCCGCCAGACGCGCTGCCGGCTCACCGCTGCCGGAGCAGCGGCCCCGAGGTGATCGGTACGCCGTTGCAGCGCAAGGACGAAGCCGTCGTCGTAGTGGCCGAATGCCGTGGTGCGCTGCAGGTGCAGCACGTCGGGGTAGGTGGCGAGTTCGGCGACCGCGTCGGCAACCCACTGCAGTGCCGGACGGCCGGAGATGGTGTCGGTGCTGCCCAACAGGGCGCCGCCGGCCTCGCTCTGTTCGTCGATCAGCACGACGCGGGCACCGGCGCGGGCGGCCGTCAGCGCGGCCGCGAGTCCGGCCGGGCCGGCCCCGGCCACCAGGACGTCGGCGTGCACGTGGGTCGAGTCGTAGCGCGCGGTGTCGGCGACGTCCGCGAGCCGGCCCTGTCCCGGGAGGCCGCGTGCGACGAGCCCGTCGTACAGCTCGACGGTGGTGGCCAGCAGCATGGGCTCGGGGAAGGGGTACTCGATCTGGACGAGGCCGCCGGTGTCCTCGGCCCACGCCGAGGTGAAACCGCGGGGCCGGCCCATCTTGATGCTGGAGGTGACGTGATGTACGCCATTGGCCAGCAGCGCCGACGCCAGCGTGTCGCCGGCGTGGCCGGTGTACTCCTGGCCGTTGAAAGTGAAGGTGTGCACCGTATCCCGGTCGATACGGCCACCGGCTTCGGTGCGCAGTGCGGTGCTCATCAGATTGTCGGCCTCTGCTCGTCGAGTCGGTAGACGCGGTCGAATCGGTAGGTGGCGGTGTCGCGGATGGCGTTGAACCAGCGGCGGCAGCCGGCACTGTGGGTCCAGCGTTCGGCGAACAGTCCCTTGGGGTTGGCGCGGAAGAACACGTAGTGCGCCCACTGTTCGTCGGTCAGTGCGTGCGGGTCCTCGGGGTACGCGACGTGCGCCTGGCCGCCGTAGTGGAACTCGGTTTCCTCACGTGGCCCGCACCACGGGCAGTCGATGAGTTGCATTGGGGCTCCTGGGTTCTAGTGCGCCACGCCGGCGGCGCCGTGTTCGTCGACGAGGGCTCCGGTGACGAACCGGTCGAGGCTGAAGGGGGCGACGTACTCGTGTTCGCGGCCGGTGGCGATGGTGTCGGCGAGGCACCAGCCGATGCCGGGCGTCACCTTGAAACCGCCTGTGCCCCAACCCGCGTTGAGGTACAGGTTGTCGTAGCCGACGCGGCCGACGATCGGTGACGCGTCGGGGCAGACGTCGACGATGCCCGCCCAGGTACGCAGCAGGTGCGCGCGGGCGAAGACCGGGAACAGCTCCACCGCGGCGGCCATCTGGCGTTCGATGATGTGGAACGCGCCGCGCTGGCCGTAGCCGTTGTAGGAGTCGACGCCGGCGCCCATCACGAGTTCGCCCTTGTGGGCCTGAGATACGTACACGTGCACCGCGTTCGACATCACGATGGTGGGATGCACCGGCTCGAGCAGTTCGGACACCAGCGCCTGCAGCGGGTGGCTCTGCAGCGGCGTGCGGATGCCGAGCATGTCGGTCAGCGTCGACGTGTGACCGGCCGCGCACAGCGCGACCTGGCCGGCCCCGATGTCGCCGCGCGTGGTGCGCACCCCGGTGACGCGGTCGCCGTCGGTGACGAATCCGGTGACCTCGCAGTTCTGGATGATGTCGATGCCGGCCTCGTCGGCGCGGCGCGCGAAGCCCCAGGCGACGTAGTCGTGCTTGGCGATGCCGGCCCGGGGCTGATAGGTGGCACCCAGCACCGGATAGCGAATGTCACTGGAAATGTTGACGATCGGGCACAGGTCCTTGACCTCTTTGGGTTCCACCCACTCGGCGTCGATGCCGTTGAGTTTGTTGGCCTCGACGCGCCGCACACTGTCGCGGACGTCCTGCAGGCTGTGCGCCAGGTTGAGTACACCGCGCTGGCTGAACAGGATCGGGTAGTCCAGGTCCTCTTCCAGTCCCTCCCACAGTTTGAGGGCGTGCTCGTAGATCCGGGCGCTCTCGTCCCACAGGTAGTTGGAGCGGATCAGCGTGGTGTTGCGGGCCATGTTGCCGCCGGCCAGCCAGCCGCGTTCCAGCACCGCGACATTCGTGATGCCGTGGTTCTTGGCCAGGTAGTGCGCGGTCGCCAGGCCGTGCCCGCCGCCGCCGACGATGACGACGTCGTACGACTTCTTGGGTTCCGGTGTGCGCCAGAGGAATTCCGGGTGGTCGGGCAAGTGCGCGCCCGGTGGGGTCGTCGGTGCGGTCACAGCGGGGCCTCCGTGAGGTCGGGGTACAGCGGGAAGCGGTCGGCCAGCACGTCCACTCGGGCGCGCAGCGCGGCCAGGGCCGCGTCGTCGGCGTCGGGGCGCAGCGCATGGCTGATGACGTCGGCGACTTCGCGGAAGCTGTCCAGATCGAAGCCGCGAGTCGCCAGCGCCGCGGTCCCGATGCGCACGCCCGAGCTGACCATGGGCGGACGCGGGTCGAACGGAACGGCGTTGCGGTTCACGGTGATTCCCACGCGGTGCAGCCGGTCCTCGGCCTGTTTGCCGTCCAGTTCGGACTCCCGCAGGTCGACCAGCACCAGGTGGACGTCGGTGCCACCGGAGACCACGTTGATGCCCGCCGCGCGGGAATCCTCTTGCAGCAGGCGCTCGGCCAGGATCGCCGCGCCGTCCAGGGTGCGCTGCTGCCGCTCGCGGAATTCCGGCGCGGCCGCGAGTTTGAACGACACGGCTTTGGCGGCGATGACGTGCTCGAGCGGCCCGCCCTGCTGACCGGGGAACACCGACGAGTTGAACTTCTTGGCCAGGGCTTCGTCGTTGGTGAGGATGATGCCACCGCGGGGGCCGCCCAGCGTCTTGTGCGTGGTCGAGGTGACGACGTGCGCGTGCGGCACCGGCGACGGGTGCAGTCCGGCCGCGACCAGGCCCGCGAAGTGAGCCATGTCGACCATCAGGTACGCGCCGACTTCGTCTGCGATGCGCCGGAATTCGGCGAAATCGAGCTGCCGGGGATAGGCGGACCAGCCGGCCAGGATCAGCTTCGGCCGACGCTCGAGGGCGATGCGTTCGACCTCGGCCATGTCGACCCGGTGGTCGCTTTCCCCGACGTGGTAGGCGGCGACGTCGTACAGCTTGCCGGAGAAGTTGAGCTTCATGCCGTGCGTGAGGTGGCCGCCGTGCGCCAGGTCGAGACCGAGGATGGTGTCGCCGGGGGACAGCAGCGCCGACATGGCCGCGGCGTTGGCCTGCGCGCCCGAATGTGGTTGCACGTTGGCGTATTCGGCGCCGAAGAGGCTCTTGACGCGGTCGATGGCGAGTTGTTCGGTGACGTCGACGAATTCGCAGCCGCCGTAGTACCGGCGGCCCGGGTAGCCCTCGGCGTACTTGTTGGTCAGCACCGAGCCCTGCGCCTGCATCACGGCGACGGGCGCGAAGTTCTCGCTGGCGATCATCTCCAGCGTGCTCTGTTGCCGGTGCAACTCGGCGGAGATGGCCCGGTACACATCCGGATCCAGCTCGGCGAGGCTCGCGCTCAGCGTGGGGTTGGTGGCTGTCGGTGCGGTGTCGAGGGTCATGTACACCTTTCTGACATTGCAGTGTGTGCTGGACTAATATATCAGCTGTCGGTTAGATTAAGATCAGCTCGTGGCCGCGTCAAGAGCTGGGCCGCAGACACTTTTGGAGGATTGGCGATGACCCTGACAGAGTTGTCGTTCGGCGATCTCGACAGCACTCAACCCGACACCAGGACGGCCACCACCGAGACCAACGCGGACCGCGCCTACGACATCGTGCGCGAACGCCTGGTGATGCTGGACATCCGGCCGGGGGAGCCCATCAACGACGACCACCTCGCGGCTGACCTCGGCTTCGGCCGCACTCCCGTGCGGGAGGCCCTCAAACGTCTCGAGCGTGACCGCCTCGTCGTCGCCTACCCGCGGCGGGGCACGTTCGCCACGGCCGTCGACATGACGGACCTGGCCGACATCTCGGAGATTCGCAAGCTGCTCGAACCGACGGCGGCCGCGCGCGCCGCGCGCGTCGCGACGCCCGAGACCCGTGCGCGGCTGACGGCGCTTGCGCGGGCGATCGCCGGGATCGAGGACACCGACGATCCCCGCGAGGTGCTGCGGCACGACGTCCATGTGCACCGCGAGATCTACCGGGCCTCGGGCAACCCACACCTGGAACAGATCCTCGTCAGTCTCGACGCGCATGCCACCCGGATCTGGTGCTTGTTCCTGGACCGGCTGCCGGGCGTCGCCGGCCACGTCCGTGAGCACATCGAGCTGCTGGAGGCCATCGTCGCGGGCGACGAGGCAACGGCTTCCGCCCTGACGCTGGCCCACGTCTGCAGCTTCGAGGCGGCCATTCGCGCGTTGCTGTGACGCCGCCGTCACGCCTTGCCGACGGGCCGCGATCGGGAGGGCCGGACGACCGCACGTTCTGATATATCATTGCCCTGACCAGATCAGATCAGTTGCCGGACGATGAAGTCGGTGACGTCGGGAAGGCGGGGCGGGCGTGAGCGTTGCCGGTGTGGAACAGCTCGATGACGTTGTCTCCGAGGAGATGTCGTTCGCCGACCGGGCGTACCTGGTGATCCGCGACAAGCTCATCATGCTGGACATCCGTCCCAACGAGGCCATCGTGGAGAACGAGCTGGCCGCGGAACTCGAGCTGGGCCGTACTCCCGTCCGCGAGGCCCTCAAGCGCCTGGAAGCGGATCGGCTGGTCGTCTCGTTCCCGCGCCGCGGCACTTTTGCCACGGGTGTCGATGTCGCCGACCTTCGGCACATCTCGCAGATTCGGGTGAATCTGGAGCCCGTCGCCGCGCGCACGGCCGCTGAGAACGCCTCGGCCGACGTGCGGGCCGGCCTGCTCGCGCTCGCCGACCAAACCGAAGCGCTCGATGTGCAGAGCATCCACCGCGACGAGCTCATGCGGTGGGACCTGCGCGCACACCGCGCGATCTACCGGGCTGCCGGCAACCCCCATCTCGAGGACGTGCTGGTCCGCTACGACAATCTCGCGACCCGGATCTTCTGCCTGTTCCTCGATCGGTTGCCGACCGTGGCCCGCCACGTGGGTGAGCACGCCGAGCTGTTGCGGACCATCGCCGGCGGCGACGGCGACGCCGCCGCGCAGATCGCGCTCGACCACGTCACCGGATTCGAGAAGGCGATCCGCGCAATCGTCTGACGCGCCTGACGAACGCGACCACGCGCATCACGATGTGGTTATCGTTGCGTAATGAGCAACAACGGCGTTGATTCCGGCAACGGCGGCGTGCAGTCCGTCGACCGCGCGCTCGCGGTCTTGGATCTCCTCGCGCGCCGGGGCGAAGCCGGAGTCACCGAGCTGGCGTCGGACATCGGGGTGCACAAATCCACGGTCTCCCGGCTGCTGGCGGCGCTCGAGGACCGGGAACTCGTCGAGCAGGCTTTCGAGCGCGGCAAGTATCGCCTCGGCTTCGGCATCCTGCGGTTGGCCAACGCGGTGTCGGGCCGGCTCGACGTCACGCGGCAGGGCCGGGAGATCTGCGAGCGCCTGGCCGCCGAGGTCGGTGAGACCGTCAACATCGCCGTGCTGCGGGCGGAGTACGCGGTGAACGTGGACCAGGCGCGCGGGCCCTCGGCGGTCAGTACGCACAACTGGGTAGGGGAGCTCACCCCGTTGCACGCGACGTCGAGCGGAAAGGTATTGCTGGCCTTCATGGCTGCCGATGCCCGCCGGGACCTGTTGGAGGTCGCCGGCCTGCAGCGCTTCACCGAGCACACCATCACGTCGGTCGAGCGACTGGAAGCGCAGTTGCAGGACGTGCCCCGCAATGGATACGTGGTGACGTCGGAGGAGCTCGAGCACGGGCTCAACGCGGTTGCCGCGCCGATTCGCGATCACCTCGGTGCGGTGATCGCCGCGCTGAGCGTCTCCGGCCCGGCCTATCGGCTCACCGTGGAGCGGGTCCGGGAGATCGCGCCGACGGTGGTCGCTGCGGCCGACGACGTGAGCCGCCGCATGGGCTATCGGCGCTGACCGCTCGGGTCAGCCGCCTTCCCATTTCGGGAAATTTGTCGATTCGGTCTGCATATCAGATCACTGCGATCTAATATATCAACTGTTCGCCACCGGTGATTCCCGTGCCCGGTGGCGAACCTCAAGTCGACGGCCACGCAGCGCAGACGGTGCGGATGGCGTCGGCGGTGGCCCGGCCCAGGAGCGCGACATGACACCGCAAAACCAAGGATCGCTGGAAGCCGAGATCAAGGCGAAGCTGCAGGAGACCTTCCCTGGCCCCGGCATCCCGATCCCCGATGGTCTCGACGACGACGAGCTCGACGTGCCGATGTGCGCCCGCCGCGCGGTCACCGACAAGGTCGTGTTCGGGACCAGCGCCGCGCTCGTCGTCGCGATCCTGGTCTGGGGCCTGGGCTGGCCGGCGTCGTTCCAGTCCCGGATGTCGGTGATCCTGAACTGGGTCGTGACCAACCTCGGCTGGCTCTTCATCACCTCCGCGACGTGTTTCGTGCTCTTCGCGGTGTGGCTGGCGATGAGCCGGTACGGCCGGATACCGCTCGGGCAGGACGGCGAGAAACCCGAGTTCAACACCGTCAGCTGGATCGCCATGATGTTCAGCGCGGGCATGGGGATCGGCCTGATCTTCTGGGGCGTCACCGAACCGCTGACGCATTTCGTGAAACCGCCGCCGGGGCTGGCCGACTCCAAGGCCGGCACCGCATTGGCGACCGCGCTGTTCCACTGGGGCTTTCACCCCTGGTCGATGTACGCCGTCGTCGGATTGTCCATCGCGTACGGCAGCTATCGGCTAGGTCGCCGGCAGCTCATCAGTTCGTCGTTCATCTCGTTGCTCGGCCGGGGGCGGGTCGAGGGGCCCATCGGCAAGCTCATCGACATCCTCGCGATCTTCGCGACGATGTTCGGCACCGCGGCGTCACTGGGCCTGGGCGCGCTGCAGATCGGGTCCGGCATCGAGGTGATCGGCTGGGTCGAGAAAGCCGGGACCCTGCTGTTGGTCGCTGTCGTCGCGATCCTCACGCTGGCGTTCGTCGCCTCGGCGGTGTCCGGCGTTTCGCGCGGTATCCAATGGCTGTCGAACATCAACATGGTGCTCGCGCTCGTGTTGGCGGTCTTCGTCTTCGTGCTCGGGCCGACGGTGCTGATCCTGAACCTGTTGCCGACGACGCTCGGTGACTACGCCGCCAACCTGGCCTCCATGTCGGCGCGATCGGCCGCGGCGGGTCCCGACACCGAGAAGTGGTTGTCGTCGTGGACCATCTTCTACTGGGCGTGGTGGATCTCCTGGACCCCCTTCGTCGGCATGTTCCTGGCCCGGATCAGTCGCGGCCGCACCATCAAGCAGTTCGTCGTCGGCGTCATCCTGGTGCCCACGACGGTGAGCCTCATCTGGTTCGTCATCTTCGGCGGCGCCGGCATCGGTCAGCAGCGCGACGGCATCGACATCTTCGGGAAGGGCGAACCGGAGTCGACGTTGTTCGGCATGCTCGACCATCTGCCGTGGGCCGGCATCTCGTCGCTGTTGGTCATGGCGCTCGTGGCGATCTTCTTCGTCTCGGGTGCGGATGCCGCGTCGATGGTGATGGGCACGCTGTCACAGGGTGGGTCGCTCTTCCCGTCTCGGTGGGCGGTCGCGTTCTGGGGGCTCAGTACGGGTGCTGTCGCCGTACTGATGCTCTGGGCCGGCGGCAACGATGCGCTCAACGGGCTGCAGACGATGACGATCATCGTCGCCGCGCCGTTCGTCGTCGTGATGATCGGCATGTGTGTGTCGCTGTATCTCGACGTGACGCGGGACCCCATGGTTGCGCATCTGCGCAACAAGGCGCCGGCTCGGCGCAAATCTGATTGACCTGGGCTTTCAGGCCGATCGCGGCAGTTGTTCCAGCTGTGTAAACGGTGCGTTCGTGCCCTTGACACGGGCCTGTGACTGCGGCCACACTGTTGCATAATTCGAATCACGTTGCGTAATACGCGTCAAACTCTCCGAGAGGGCACACCCGATGCTTGAGATTTGTCCGCTCTCCGAACTCCCGCCCGGCGAGGCCCGGCGAGTGGAGACCGACCCGCCCATCGCGGTCTTCCACACCGAGAACGGCGAGGTGTTCGCCATCGACGACACCTGTTCGCACCAGGACGCGTCCCTGGCCGACGGCTGGCTGGAGGGGTGCGATGTCGAGTGCCCGCTGCACGCCTCGCGGTTCAACCTCCGCACCGGCGCGGTCGACGCGCCGCCGGCCAAGCTGCCGGTGCGCACGCACACGGTCGTGATATCCGACGGCGTCATCCACGTCGAACTGAGCACCGAGAAACCCAACCTGCCGCCCGACATCCGGGCTCGACTGGGCGCGGGTCAGTAATGAAGCACGTCGCGATCGTGGGAGCGTCGCTCGCGGGCCTGTCCGCGGCCCGGGCGCTGCGAGCACAGGGCTTCGACGGGCGGCTGACGGTCATCGGCGACGAGGCGCAGCGGCCCTACGACCGCCCGCCGCTGTCGAAGGAGTTCCTCTGCGGCACCGTCTCCGAAGCCGATCTCGCGCTGGAATCCGACGACGACGATCTGCAGGCGGACTGGCGACTGGGCGTCGCCGCGGCCAAGCTCGACAGCCGTAGTGGCGCAATCGAACTCGCGGACGGGACGCGCATCGACGCCGACGGAGTGGTGATCGCGACCGGCTCCCGCGCCCGCCGCTGGCCCGGCTGCGAGGGCATGGCCGGCGTGCACGTCATCCGCACCATCGACGACGCCGTAGCGCTGCGTGCCGAACTGGTGCCGGGCGCTCGGCTGGTCGTCATCGGCGCCGGGTTCATCGGGGCCGAAGTCGCGTCGACGGCCCGCAAGCTGGGCCTGGACGTCACTGTCGTCGAAGCCGCCCCGACGCCGCTGCAGATGCAGCTCGGCGGGTGGCTCGGCGGTGTGGTCGCCGGCGCCCATGCCGCCAACGGAACGAGGCTCATCTGCGGGGTGGGCGTGGTCGGTCTCGTCGGGCAGGAGCGCGCACTGCGCACGCCGGGCGGCGTGCGGCGGGTGGCCGGTGTCGACCTCACCGACGGCCGCCATCTGCCGGCCGACGTCGTCGTGGTGGGTATCGGCGGCGTGCCCAACATCGACTGGTTGCAGGGCAGTGGACTGGCGCTCGGCAACGGCGTGCTGTGCGGCACCCATGGGCAGACGGCCCTCCCGAACGTCGTCGCCGTCGGGGACTGCGCGGCATGGCTCGACGCCGCCACCGACACCCACCACCGGGTCGAACACTGGACCGGCGCATTGGAGCGCCCCGCCATGGCGGTCGCCGCACTGCTGGCGGGCGGTCTGCGGCAGGAGTCGACGGTGAAGCCGCCGTATTTCTGGTCCGACCAATACGGCTCCCGCATTCAGTTCGCCGGCGTCGCCCGTCCCGATGACGAGATCACCATCGAGGAGGGCAGCTGCGAGGAGCGTTGCCTGCTGGCCACCTATCGGCGCGACGGCCGTCTGGTGGCGGTCCTCGGTATCGACCAGCCCCGGCTCTTCACCCGGTGGCGCCGCCAGCTGGTCCCGACGCCCACCGCGGTCTAGGCCGAAGTTCTTGCACCCCAATAAAACTCACGACATGACATCGCAAAGGAGTTCGATGACCGCCACCGTGCCGAGCCTGCCGGAAAGCCTCATTTCCACTCTGGCAGGGCATTACTACACCGATCCGGAGGTCTTCGCCCTCGAGCAGGAGAAGATCTTCGAGACCATGTGGTTCTGCGTTGCGCGCGCCGCGGATCTGGACAAACCGGGGGCATTCAAGACCGTCCAGGTCGGTCGCGAAAGCGTTCTGGTGACCAGGTCACGCAAAGGTGACATCAACGCGTTCTTCAACCTGTGCCGGCACCGCGGCGCACGGCTGTGCACCGAGGACAGCGGCGAGGTCAAGCGTGCGTTCCAATGTCCTTATCACGCATGGACTTACGATCTCGACGGCAAGCTCGTCGCGGCGCCGAACCTGACCAAGATGCCCGATATCGACCGCGTCGAATACGGCCTGCGCAAGATTGCCGTCCGGGAGTGGCTCGGCTACGTCTGGGTATGCCTGGCCGACGAGCCGCCGTCGTTCGAGGACACCGTCATGCAGGACATCGTCGCCCGGCTCGGTGACGTCGAATCGATAGACCACTACACGGTGGCCGATCTGAGCCTCGGTCGCCGCATCGTCTACGACGTCAAGGCGAACTGGAAGCTCATCATCGAGAACTTCATGGAGTGCTACCACTGCGCCACCATCCACCCCGAACTGACCGAGGTGCTGCCGGAGTTCGCCGACGGCTACGCCGCCCAGTACTACGTCGGCCACGGCGCGGAGTTCGGCGAAGACGTCGCGGGCTTCACCATCGATGGCTCAGAGGGTTTCGAGCACATCCCCGGCGTCACCGCGGACCAGGACCGGCGTTACTACGCGATCACGGTACGTCCGCAGGTGTTCGTCAACCTGGTGCCCGACCACGTCATCATCCATCGGATGTTCCCGATGGCGGCCGACCACACCATTGTCGAATGCGACTGGCTGTACCTGCCCGGCGTGGTCGAATCCGGGCGCGACGTGAGCAAGTCGGTGGAGCTGTTCCACCGGGTCAACCAGCAGGACTTCGACGCGTGCGAGCGCTGCCAGCCCGCCATGAGTTCCCGCGTCTACCGCGACGGCGGGGTGTTGGTGCCCAGCGAACACCACCTCGGCGACTTCCATGACTGGTTACGCAACAAGCTCGCCGACTGATGTGGGCATTCGGCTCCCGGCAACCGGCCGGGCGTCGAATACTCGCGGAGTCGGCGCGGTGTCCCGGTCCGCCGGGCCGGCTGGAGAGGCGGCCTTGGTGGATCGGGACACCACCACAACTGGTGATGCAGTTCGGGACGTTTGGTGATGGTTAGTCGAGGAGGCAACGTGGACGGTGTACCTGATCTGCTGATCGGATCGCAGTGGCGGCATGCCGCCGACGGCGGTGTCCGGGAGATCATCAATCCCGCAACGGGCAAGGTTTTCGCCACGGTGGACGAGGCCACGCACGACGACGCGCTGGCGGCTGTCGCCGCGGCCCGCGCCGCCTTCGACGCCGGTGACTGGCCGGCCACACCGGTCGCCGAGCGGGCCGCGCTGCTCGAGCGCATCGCCGACCTGCTGGCCCGCGACAAGGAGTCGCTGGCGGCACTGGAGACCGCCGACACCGGAAAAACCTTGGCGGAGAGCCGGATCGACATCGACGACGTGATCTCGGTTTTCCGCTACTACGCGCGGCTGGTGGCGACGCAGTCGGACCGACTGGTCGACGTGGGTGCCCCGAACGTCATCAGCCGGGTGGTGCACGAGCCCATCGGGGTGTGCGTACTGATCGCCCCATGGAACTACCCGCTCCTGCAGATCTCCTGGAAGATCGCGCCGGCCCTGGCGGCCGGTTGCACCATGGTGGCCAAACCCAGTGAGGTGACACCGCTTTCGACCATCGCCTTCGTCCGGCTGGCCCAGGAGGCGGGAGTGCCGGCGGGCGTGCTCAACCTGATCCAGGGCAGTGGGGCCGCCGTGGGTGCGGCACTGACCGACAACCCCGACGTCGACCTCATCTCGTTCACCGGTGGGCTGAGCACCGGCCAGCACATCGCCAGGACCGCTGCTGAGCACGTGACCAAGGTGGCGCTGGAACTCGGCGGGAAGAACCCGCACATCGTGTTCGCCGACGCAGACTGGGAAAGCTCGGTGGACCAGGTCCTCACCGGCGTGTTCCTGCACTCGGGTCAGGTCTGTTCGTCAGGTACGCGGGTGATCGTCGAGGAGTCGATCGCCGACGATTTCGTCGCTCAGCTCGCCGAGCGCGCCGAGAAGATCCGGATGGGCGACGGTACCGACCCGCGTAGCGAGACCGGCCCGCTGGTGTCCAAGCAGCAGCTCGACAAGATCGAATCTTTTGTGGCCCTGGGTATTTCCGAGGGTGCGAAGCTCATCACCGGTGGTACCCGGCCCAGCGATCCGGCGCTGGCGGACGGCTACTTCTTCCTGCCGACGATCTTCGACCGTTGCGACCGCTCGATGCGGATCGTCACGGAGGAGACCTTCGGGCCGATCATGACAGTGGAGCGGTTCACAGACGAGGCCGAGGCGATCATGCTCGGCAACGACACGCAGTACGGTCTCGCGGCGGGAGTGCGAACTTCCGATCCAGCGCGGGGCGAACGTGTGGTGCGCGCATTGCGGCACGGCACGGTGTGGTTGAACGACTTCGGCTACTACACCGCGGCAGCGGAGTGGGGCGGTTTCGGGAAGTCGGGCAACGGCCGCGAGCTCGGTCCCTCGGGTCTCGCGGAATATCAAGAGCTCAAACATATCTGGCACAACACCGCGCCAACGCCGGCCGGCTGGTTTGACGCCACCGAAGGCTAGGGACACAACTTCATGACTCAGAACCTCACTGATACGGACAGCGGCGGACTCGAGGATTTCGGCTACAAGGAATCGCTGGACCGCAGCATCGGAAAATTCGCGAGCTTCGCGGCCGGGGTCAGCTATATCTCGATCCTGACCGGTACCTTCCAGCTGTTCTACGTCGGCTACGGCAACGGCGGGCCGGCGTATCTCTGGTCCTGGCCGATGGTATTCATCGGGCAGATGGCGGTGGCGCTGTGTTTCATGGAACTCGCCGCCAAGTATCCGGTCGCGGGTTCCGTCTACAACTGGTCGAAGAAGCTGGGCAGCCGCATCGTCGGCTGGAGTTCGGGGTGGCTGATGCTCACGGCCTCCATCGTCACGCTGTCGGCGGTGGTGTTGGCCCTACAGCTGAACCTGCCACGGCTCTGGAAGGGTTTCCAGGTGATCGGTGACGGCACCGGTCAGTACGATTTCGCCGCCAACGCCATCCTGCTCGGCACCGTCCTCATCGTGTTCACCACCGTCGTCAATGCCTTCGGCGTGCGACTGATGGCGATGATCAACAGCGCCGGTGTCTTCATCGAACTCATTGCGGCCGTGCTCATTGCGGTCATCCTGCTGTTCAACATCAAGCGCGGGCCGAGTGTCTTCTTCGACACCCAGGGCCACGGCGCGGGACTGCCCGGCGGATATTTCGGTGCGTTCCTGGTGGCATCGGTGGCATCGCTGTACGTGATGTATGGCTTCGACACGGCAAGCTCGCTCGGCGAGGAAACGGTCGAACCGCGGCGCACCGCGCCCAAGGCCATCCTGCGCGCCATCCTGGCGTCGTTCGTCATCGGCGGCGCCATCCTGGCGGGCGCCATCATGGCCACGCCGGACCTCAAGGACCCGGCGCTGGGCAGCCCCGACGGCAGCCTGCAGTCCATCGTCGAGAAGGTGATGTGGGGCCCGTTGGGCACCATCTTCCTGATCTGCATCGTGGTCGCGGTGACGGTGTGCTCGCTGGCCGTGCACACCGCGGCGATCCGGTTGACGTTCGCGATGGCCCGCGACAACGCGCTGCCGTTCGGCGAGAAGCTCGCCAAGGTGCACCCCAAGACCCAGGCGCCCGTCGTGCCTGCCGTCGTGATCGGCATCATCGCGGCGCTGATCCTCGTGATCAACCTCGGACAGCCAAAGGTTTTCACGGTGCTGACCTCGATCGCGATCATCATGATCTACCTGGCCTACCTGATGGTCACCGGCCCGCTGCTCAAGAAGCGCCTGCGGGGGGAGTGGCCGCCGAAAGACCTCGCTGAGGGCGGCTACTTCACCATGGGCAAGTGGGGCCTGCCGGTCAACATCTTCGCGGTGCTGTGGGGCGTCGGGATGGCCATCAACCTGGCCTGGCCGCGCGTCGCCATCTACGGTGACCCGTGGTACAACACCTGGGGCGCGTTCGTCTACATCGGCGTCATCCTCGGGCTCGGCCTACTCTGGTATTTCGTCAAGGGCCGCAACCACATTGGCACGCTGGCCTCCCATGCGGCGGACAGCGAGAAATGATCCGGGCCGGCAGAACCTTGGCTGCGGCAGCCATCCTGCTCGGTGGCGTGGTCGCGGGGTGCGGCTCGGGTGACCGGCAGGCGGAATCCACACCCCCTTCGAAGGCGACTGCAGCGCAATCGAATTGCCGTCAGCTCGACGCATCGCTGAGCTGGCACGAAGGGGTGCGGGAGTTTCTGCAGAAGGCCATCGACGCCAACAGCACCTGCGCCGTACGCGACCGGGCGCGCAAGGTGGCGATCTTCGACTGGGACAACACCGTCGTCAAGAACGACATCGGGTACGGCACCAACTTCTACATGCTGGCCCATGACCTGATTCTGCAACCGCCGAACCAGGACTGGCACCAGACCAGTCGATACCTGACCGATGCCGCTGCCACCGCGCTACGGGTCGCCTGCGGCACCGACGTCCCGGCAGGCAAGCCGTTGCCGACGAGTACCAACACCAGATGCGCCGATGAGATTCTTTCGGTCCTCGAGGACGAAACCACCAGCGGTGAGCCCGCTTTCGCTGGCTTCGACGAACGGCGGATGACGGGTGCGTACGCCTGGGGCGCGGCACTGTCCGCCGGCTACAGCAACGATGAACTCGGCGGTTTCGCGCAGAAGATGAAGGAGCAGAACCTCAATGCGCCCGAGGGTGCCACCCAGAAGATCGGCACCAAGGATGTCGACGGCTACATCCGCGTCTATCCGCAGATCAAAGATCTGATCGGCACACTGCAGGCGAACGGCATCGACACGTGGGTGGTTTCGGCGTCACCGGAACCGATCGTGAAGGTCTGGGCACCAGAGGTGGGGATCGACGCCGCCCACGTCGTCGGCGTGCGCAGCGTGTACGACGCGGCAGGCAAGCAGACCGCGCATCTGGTGGGATGCGGTGGCGTGCCCGACGGCGACGATTCGGTGATCACCTACATCGACGGCAAGCGCTGCTGGGCCAACCAGGCCATCTTCGGCGTTTCCGGGCCGGCGGCCTTCGATCAGCTCCCGGCTGACCGGCGGCAGGTGCTCGCGGCAGGCGATTCGGTCACTGACGTGACGTTCGTGGGCGATGCCACCGCGGCGTCATTGGTCATCAACCGGAACAAGCCCGAACTGATGTGCCGGGCCTACAACGGATTGTTCAGCCGCGGGGGCACCTGGGCCGTCAACGCGATGTTCATCGCTCCGCTGCCCCAGCACGCGCCGTATCAGTGTGCGAGCGCCTACACCAACGCCGACGGATCCAAGGGGCCGGTGCTCGGTCCCGGCGGCGCACCCGTACCCGATCAGGTCGACAGCGTCTATTAGCCCGATTCGTCGTCTGCCATAACACTTTTCAAGGAGATTGCACAATGTCCGATCAGACCTACGACTATGTGATCGCCGGGGGCGGCACCGCCGGCTGTGTTCTCGCGGCGCGGCTGTCCGAGGACCCGAACGTCACCGTCTGTCTGGTGGAGGCCGGGCCGTCGGATGTGGGTGACCGCAACATCCTCGAGTTGTCGGAGTGGATGCACCTGCTGGATTCCGGCTACGACTGGGATTACCCGGTGGAGCCGCAGGAGAAGGGCAACAGCTTCATGCGGCACGCGCGGGCGAAGGTGCTCGGTGGGTGTTCGTCGCACAATTCCTGTATCGCGTTCTGGCCGCTCGCGCAGGGCCTGCGGGACTGGGTGGCCATGGGCGCGACCGGGTGGGGCCCGGAGGACGTGCTGCCGTTCACCGCCAAGGTCGAGAACAACACTGCCACCGGCACGTATCAGGGCGTGCCGCACGGTGATTCGGGCCCGGTGCGGCTGCGCGACGTGCCGCCGAACGATCCGTGCGGCCAGGCGGTGATCGACTCCGCGGCCAAGGTCGGTCTGGAGACCGTGCAGTTCAACCGCGGCGACTGGACCCTGAACGCGGCGGGCTGGCTGCAGATCAACGCCAATGAGGCCGGCGAGCGGATGTCCAGCTCGCACGCGTATCTGCACCCGATCCTCGAGTCGCGGCCCAATCTCACGGTGCTGACCAACTGCTGGGTGGCCGAGATTCTGTTCGACGACTCCGGCGACGAGCCGGTGGCCACGGGTGTGCGGTACCAGCGTCCGGACCTCACGGGCTACGACGTCGTCACCGCGACACGCGAGGTGGTCGTCACGGCCGGCGCCATCGACACCCCGAAACTGCTGATGCTGTCCGGAATCGGGCCGGCCGACCACCTGAACCAGGTCGGGGTGCCGGTGCGGGTCGACTCACCCGGCGTCGGCGAGAACCTCGACGACCACGTCGAGGGCCTGGTGTTCTGGGAAGCAGCGAAGCCGATGGTCACCGAGTCCACACAGTGGTGGGAGATCGGGCTGTTCGCGACCACCGAGGTCGCCGGTGACAATCCCGATCACTCCGACCTGATGATGCATTACGGCAGCGTCCCGTTCGACATGAACACGCTGCGGCACGGGTACCCCACCACCGACAACGGGTTCTGCCTGACTCCCAATGTGACGCAAGGCCGTTCGCGCGGGACCGTGCGGTTGGCATCCCGCGATTTCCGGGACCGGGCCAAGGTCGACCCGCGCTATTTCACCGACCCCGAGGGGCACGACGAAAAGGTGATGCTGGCCGGAATCAAGCTGGCGCGCAAGATCGCCGAGCAGGAGCCCCTGCAGGAGTGGATCGGTCGTGAGCTTGCGCCGGGGCCCGAGGTGCAGACCGACGAGGAGCTGCTCGCGTACATCTACAAGACGCACAACACGGTCTACCACCCGGCCGGTACCGCACGGATGGGTGCGGTCGACGATCCGATGGCGGTGCTCGACCCGCAGCTGCGCGTCAAAGGTGTGCGCAACCTGCGGGTGGTGGACGCCTCGGCGATGCCGAAGTTGCCGGTGATCAACCCCAACATCACGGTGATGACGATGGCCGAGAAATGCGCCGACCTCATTCGCAACGGCTGAAGTAGGGCACGATGGCGGGGTGACCTCTCCGGAGCTGGTGAACTTCCTCGGTTCGCATCCGCCATTTCAGACGGCCAGCGACACCGAACTGAATGACCTCGTCGCCGCCTCGTCGCTGGAGCACCATGGCGCCGGGACCGTGATCGCGGACTTCTCCCGCCATGTCCCCGATGACATCTGGATGGTCCTGGCCGGCTCGGTGAACCTGCAGGAGGTCGGTGACGGGCAGGTGTTCGACACCATCGAGCCCGGCGGAATCTTCGGCTACGTGCCGATGCTGACCGGCGGTGGTATCGAATTCCTGGCTCGCACAACGGAAGCCACCACCGTCGTCCGCCTGCCCGGTGAGCTGGTGCGGACGCAGTTCGCCAAACCGGCGGGGCTGCGTTTCCTGGCGTTGTCCGCCACGCCGGCGTCGCAGTCGCAGCTGGTGGCGGGCAGCGATTCGCGGCCGGTCGGCGATCTGGTGCACGGCAGCGTGCTGATCGTGGAGCCCGGGATCTCGGTACGCGAAGCCGTGGTGCAGATGAGCGAACAGCGGGTGTCCTATGCGCTGATCCGGCTGCGCGAAGGCG
Source organism: Mycobacterium sp. 360MFTsu5.1 (assembly GCF_000383495.1). Lineage (NCBI taxonomy): Bacteria > Bacillati > Actinomycetota > Actinomycetes > Mycobacteriales > Mycobacteriaceae > Mycobacterium > Mycobacterium sp. 360MFTsu5.1. The sequence goes on from NZ_KB911466.1 coordinate 454,689, forward strand.
GTGTCGGGATCTTCACCGACCGTGACCTCCGGTCGCGCGTCGTCGCCGCGGGGCTACCGGTGGATGTCCCGATCGCCGAGGTCATGAGTCGGCCCGCCCAGACGGTGACCGCGGACCGCACCGCCGAGACGGTGCTGCTGGAAATGCTGGAGCGCGGCATGCGCCATATGCCGGTGCTGTCGCCCCGCGGTGAAGTGCTGGGCGTCCTCGAGGACGTCGACCTGCTGGCCGCGTCGGCCCGCCAGAGCTTCGTGTTGCGCCGGGCCATCGCGCAGGCGCCCGACGCTGCCGCGCTGCAGCGGCATGGCCGCGAGGTGACCCGGATCGCCGTCGAGCTGTTTCGCACCGGCACGAAAGCGTCGGCCGCGAGCAGCATTTCATCGATCGTGCTGGATGCTTTGGTACGCAAGGCATTGGAGCTCGCCCTGGCCGAAGCCGGCCCGGGCCCGACGCAGGACCAGTTCGCGTGGCTCACGCTGGGCAGTATCGCCCGCCGGGAGGCCATGCCGTCCTCCGATGTGGACAGCGCACTCAGCTGGGCCGACAGCTGCGATGCCGAATGCGCACAGTTGCGTGCCATCGCGGCCCGCACGCACGAGATCCTCGACGGTTGCGGTCTGCCGGCCGACAGCAACGGTGCCGTCGCGTCACATAAGGCGTTCGCGCGGTCGGCCTCCGACTGGGCGCAGGCCGCCGAGGGCTGGCTCGATGATCCCTTGCGCGGCAAGGGTTTGATCCTGTCCTCGCTGCTGATCGACGGTCGCGTCGTGTGGGGAAACCGGGCGCTGCACACCGTGCCCACGGTGTTCCACCGGATGCGTGACGAACATCCGAACGCGCTGCGCCTGCAACTGCTGGATGCGCTGTCCGGCAAGGTGCGCACGTGGTCGCTGCGGGACGTGCTGTCGCGGCGCGGCGGCACCTTCGACCTGAAGACGCATGCGGTGACGCCGATCGTCAACCTGGCCCGGTGGGGTGGCCTGACCGCCGACATGACGTCGGCGTCGACGCCGGCCCGGCTGGCAGCGGCGGCCAGTACCGGAGCCCTGACGGAACGCGATGCGCACACTCTCACAGAGGTTTTCGTCATGCTGCAACGAATGCGGTTGGCGCATCAGGTCGAACTGATCGCCGACGGCCGCACCCCGAACGACGTGATCACCGTCGGCGACCTGTCCCCGCTCAACCGGAGCCTGCTCGGTGACGGGCTGCGCGAGATCGCCGCGGTACAGCGGCGGGCACGGCAGTCGGGAACGCATCCGGGATTGCGCTGAGTTCGCTTGTCCTACTGGGTGAGTCGGGACATCAGGCGGGGGGACAGCTGGTCGTACCAGCGCATCGCCCAACGTGCGTCGCCGAGCGCGGTGTGCCGGAGGCCGGCGCCGGGCGGACGGACTCCGCACTGCCGGGACAGTTGTGTCGAGTCGCGTTCCGGGGTGCGCCCGTAGTCGAGAACGTATCGGGCGGCCAGGGAGATGACGTCGACGAGTTTGGGGCTCCAGCCCGGTGTCAGCTGATGACGCGCCAGCATGGCGCACAGACACTGGGTATCGAAGCTGGGAACGACGCCGACGATGGTGGCGTCCATGGTCCACTCGCGGACGATTTCCGCGGCTTCCTGTTCGCGGTGCACCGACGGGAGGTGAATGGGCCCGTACACCACCTGGGGATGGCGACTGGAGAACCGGCTGATCCGCAGGCCCGCGGGCTCGGCGGCGTCGAGATCGAGGTCGGCCAGATCGATGTACAGCACGATGCGGGATTCACCGGCGTCGTCGCGCCGCAGCATCGCGATTTCCCAGGGTTGCCGGTCGGCGTGTAGGCCGGTGGTCTCCGTATCGAGGAAGACCAGCGGTTGCATCGTTGCAGGCTAGTGCCGACAGCCGTCCGCGAAGGACGTTTTGGCGGATGGCCACAGGATATTTTCAGCTTCGATGGAACCGAACGGCCGCGCCGCGCGTCATAGCAAGGCATGGGAGAACGTGACGTCGCTCGGATAGACCTCGCCGCGGTGCGGGACATCGCGCAGCGGTGCGAATCGGTCGCCGACATGCTCGGCACCGCGGTCGCGCCGCTGTTGCGGTGGTACTTCGACGGGTTCTGCGGCGGGCGTGATCATGCCGCGAGCGCGGCCGCCTTGCGAGCCGCGCTGGACCAATCGGCCGGACAGCTTCGCGCGTGGGCGTCCGCGTCGACGGAAGCCGCAGCGACGCTGCGGGTTTCGTCAGGGCGCTACGTGGACGCTGACACCGACCTCGCCGGCCGGTTGGCCTGATGATGGCGGCCGCGTTCGATGTCGCCGGGCGTCTCTCCGACGGCGACCACGCGCTGACGGTCCTCGACGAGTACGTCGCGGCATGCCAGGTGCTGGGCCTGCCGTCTCCGGGGCCGTTGGCCGAGTTGTATCGCGCCGAGAGCGGGCTCAACCTCGACGCGCTGTCCGCGGACGCCCGCTCACTCGATGCCGCCGTGGTGGTCGCGCAGGACGCACTGCGGTTGCAGGGCAACGGATATCGGGAGCTGACGGCCCAGTGGTCGGGCACCGGCGGGGACGCCGCCGCAGAGTTTCTGCGGTCGCTGACGGTCGCGGCCGAGGATGTGGTCGCGCATCTGCAGCGCAGCGCGCGGGCGCTGACGACGCTGCGGGACGAGTTGTGGCGCGCCGTCGACGCCAAGGTCGACGCGGTGTGGCGGGCCGATGCACAGGCTGCCGGACACCGCGACCAGTGGAGCGCGGCAGCCCGCGCGGTCCTCGCCGGGGCCGGCGACCTGTCGGCCGCCAGCGAGATCGTCGACCAGCAGATCAAGCCCTTCGTCCTTCGCGCGGTGGCGGGGGACCTGTTGCCCGCACTGCAGGATGCCTCCGATGCCGTTGCGGCGGCCTACGATTCGGCCATCGCCGCAGTCACCCCGGCGGGAGTATCGTTCGCGGTGCCCGTCGTGCTGACGCCCGACTGGGCGCCTCAGGGGCCGCCTCCCGTGCCAGCGTTGCCGGCCGCACCGGCGTATCAGGCCGCGGCGGCTGCGCCCTTCGCAACGTTGGGCACCGCGGCGGGGTGGGCGCCGTCGGCTCCGTCCGCTCCTGCGGCTCCGCCGGTGCCGGCCGAACCCGTTGCAGCGCCGTCGGCCCCGCCCGTTCCTGCCGAATCGGCCCCGGCACCGTCGACCGGTGCGCCCGGAGTTCCCGAACCGGCGCTCGGCGCTGCTGCGGCAACCCCGGCGGCCGGCTCGTCCGGGGATTTCGGATTGGGTTCGGGCGTGGGCGGTTTGGGTCGGCAGCTGACCGATGCCATCGGGGGAGTGCTCGGTTCCATGGCCGGTCTGGCGCCCGGAGCGTCGGGACTGGCCGGGCTCGACGACGTCAGCGACGGGCTCGCCGACGACCTCGGGTTGGTCGACAAGGACGACGACGCGACCTCCGATGCGGACGAAGACGACGACCAAGCTGACGACAATGACGACGACGAGGACGCCGACGAGGACGCCGAGACCGAGGGCGGAAGCACCGGCGAGATGGCCGCGGACGTGGGCGAACCGGCAGCCGCGCAACCTCCCGTCGACCCGCAGCAGGTGACAGCGGCACCCACTCCGCCTCCGGCACCCACCCCGCCACCAGCACCGGTCTCGCTGCCCGTGGAACCTGTTGCCGGACAGGAGAACCCGACAGCCAAGACGCCGTGTGAGATCGCGGCTGATGAGTTGCCGCAAGTGGGCGAGTGAATCTGTTGCGGCGTTTCAATCGCGTGCGGTCAGGGCATTCTGCCTGTGCGATTCACAGCGAAGGAGCCATGGCCGTGCCCAATTCCTCGATCAAGAACGAGAAGATGTACGAAGAGCTGCGCAAGCAGGGTGACTCGAAAGAAAAGGCAGCGCGAATCTCGAATGCTGCGGCTGCCCGCGGCGGTTCTTCCGTCGGCCGCAAGGGCGGGAAGTCCGGGTCCTACGACGACTGGACGGTGCAGGACCTGAAGAAGCGCGCCAAAGAGCTGGGTCTGACGGGTTACTCGGCACTGAAGAAGGACGACCTGATCAGCGCGCTGCGCAACCACTAGCCCTTCAGCAGCGCGGCGACCTTGTCTTCCAGCGCCGGGCTCTCGCCGTCGGGATCGGCGGCGACGGTCTTCGGCAGCACCACGTCAGCGTCGGCGAAATCCTTGTAGGCCTTGTCGCCGGTCAGCTGGAACAGCAGGTAACCGGTCAGCAGGGCGCGCACCGTCTTCTGGGTGCGGCGATCCGCGCCGGGCATCCCGACGAGTTTGGACAGCCGGAAGCCTTCGGCCAGTCCGCCGGGGACGGCCTTGGCGACGGTCCGCACCGTCGCCGTCCGCCACGCGGCGGCCAGCTCGGTGGCGTTGGACTGGATGGTCAGGTCAGCGCCTGGCGCGTTGAGGATCAGGCCGGGAACCCGCAGGCCGGCTGCGGGCTGGTCGGCGTCGGGCTTGCTCGCGGTCGGGAACACCGCGGCCACCGCCTTCAGCGGGTTGGCCGACGAGCCCAGGCCTGCGGCGGTGAAGATCGCGGCCGATGCTCCGAAACCGTGCCCGACCAGGCCCAGCTTGGTCGGGTGCACGCTGATCTTGCCGGGGCCGAGCCGGACTCCGGTGATGATGTCGAGGGTGGTGCCCAGGTCGTACGCCAGGTTCAGCACCGACGGCGCGATGCCGGTCTCGGTGTCGGGCGCGGCCGCGACGATGCCCCAGGACGCCAGATGCTCGAGCGTGCCGTTGTAACGTCCGACACCCTGCAACCAGTCGTGGCCGAATGCCACGCCGGGCAGATTCAGCCCCGACTCGGGGGTGTAGACGGTGCCCGGCAGGCCGGCAAAACCCAGGTCACCGCGCAGAACGCGGTGCGGGCCGCGGCGCGTCAGGGCGCCGAACAGCTTCTTCGTCTTGGCCACGCGATGACGTTAGCGCAGTGGCCATGGTTTGCGCGTCACGCATGCACGGTCCGGCACCCGGGCGGCTGCACTACCCTGGATAACCATGTGTGGAATCGTCGGCTATGTCGGGCAACGGCCGGCCCGCGACATCGTGGTCGACGCGCTGAGACGGATGGAATACCGCGGCTACGACTCGTCCGGTGTCGCTCTGGCCGATGGCCACGGGGGTCTGACCATCCGGCGGCGCGCCGGCCGACTGGCCAATCTCGAAGAGGCGCTGGCCGAAACCGATGCCGCTGAGCTCGAAGGCACCACCGGCATGGGGCACACCCGCTGGGCGACCCACGGGCGTCCCACCGACCGCAACGCGCATCCGCACAGCGATGCCAGCGGCAAGCTCGCGGTGGTCCACAACGGCATCATCGAGAACTTCGCCGGGCTGCGCGCCGAGCTGGAGGCCGCCGGCGTCGAGTTCCAGAGCGACACCGACTCCGAGGTGGCCGTCCACCTGGTGGCGCAGGCCTACCGCAACGGGCCGACGGCCGGCGACTTCGTCGCGTCGGTGCTGGCGGTGCTGCGCCGGTTGGAGGGCCACTTCACGCTGGTGTTCAGCAACGCCGACGACCCGGGCACCATCATTGCGGCCCGCCGGTCCACGCCGCTGGTGGTCGGGGTCGGCGACGGCGAGATGTTCGTCGGCTCCGACGTCGCGGCCTTCATCGAGTACACCCGCGACGCCGTCGAGCTCGGACAGGACCAGGCCGTGGTGATCACCGCGGACGGCTACCAGGTACTGGACTTCGACGGCAACGACGCGTCCGATCGGGCGCGCCCGTTCCACATCGACTGGGACCTGTCGGCCGCCGAAAAGGGTGGCTACGACTACTTCATGTACAAGGAGATCGCCGAGCAGCCCGCGGCCGTCTCCGACACGCTGCTCGGCCACTTCGTCGACGGCAAGATCGTGCTCGACGAGCAGCGGCTCTCCGACCAGGAGTTGCGTGACGTCGACAAGGTCTTCATCGTCGCCTGCGGTACCGCGTACCACTCCGGCCTGCTCGCCAAGTACGCCATCGAGCACTGGACCCGGCTGCCGGTCGAGGTCGAGCTGGCCAGCGAGTTCCGGTACCGCGACCCGGTGCTGGACCGCAGCACGCTGGTGATCGCCATCTCGCAGTCCGGCGAGACCGCCGACACCCTGGAGGCCGTCCGGCACGCCAAGGGCCAGAAGGCCAAGGTGCTCGCCATCTGCAACACCAACGGCTCGCAGATTCCGCGCGAGGCCGACGCCGTGCTCTACACCCGGGCCGGGCCGGAGATCGGTGTCGCCGCGACCAAGACGTTCCTGGCCCAGGTGGCCGCCAACTACCTGGTGGGCCTGGCGTTGGCGCAGGCGCGCGGTACCAAGTACCCGGACGAGGTCGCCCGCGAGTACCGCGAGCTGGAGGCCATGCCTGCGTTGGTCGAGCAGGTGCTCGAGCGGCTGGACCCGATCGCGGTTCTAGGCAAGCAGTTCGCGCAGTCGCCGACGGTGCTGTTCCTGGGACGGCATGTGGGCTACCCGGTCGCGCTCGAGGGTGCGCTCAAGCTCAAGGAGCTGGCGTACATGCATGCCGAGGGCTTTGCCGCCGGCGAGCTCAAGCACGGTCCCATCGCGCTGATCGACGACGATCTGCCGGTGATCGTGGTGATGCCGTCGCCCAAGGGCTCGTCGATGCTGCACGCCAAGCTGCTGAGCAACATCCGCGAGATTCAGGCCCGTGGTGCGGTCACCATCGTCATCGCCGAGGAAGGCGACGAGACGGTGCGCCCGTACGCGGACTACATCTTCGAGCTGCCGACGACCTCGACGCTGTTCCAGCCCTTGCTGTCGACCATCCCGCTGCAGGTGTTTGCCGCGTCGGTGGCCCGCGAGCGCGGATACGACGTGGACAAGCCCCGGAACCTGGCGAAGTCGGTCACCGTCGAGTAGCTCCGCGTCGGCTCGTTCGCTGGCATGAACCATGCCCGTGCTCTAGCATGGGAAATCGCAGGTCAACCACATCTGGATATTCTGCTGAAATATTAGCTGTGGAAAGTGGTTGCGTGCGGGTTGAGGGTCAGCCGAAGGTGTCCATTGTGAGGGCCGTGGATTGTTGCTGGATGCTGCTGCGCGTCACGCGACGGTCCGAATGGTCCGCGAATGGTGGCACACGCCGACCGACTACGAGGCGCAGGTCGAGTACTTCGCGAAGCGGTCGCTGACCGGGCTGATCCAGTTCCTCGTCGGGCTCGGGGTCGGCATGGTCGGTCTGATCGTCATGATTTCCCAGTGGTCCGGTGACGCGCCCGCGGGTACGGCCGTGCGGGTCGTGTCCATCGTGTTCATCACGGCGATGTACGTGTGGAGCTGGGTGTGGTGGCTGCGGCCGTGGCCGTCGTACCGGCTGTCGCACGCGTTTCTCATCAACGTCGACGTCGGCGTCACCGTGGTCACCCTGCTCAATCAGAAGGTGCTGTCCGGCATGTTCGGGCTGAGTGCGCTGCTGCTGGTGTCGTTCTACATCATCTTCTTCGATGGGCCGAAAGCTCTTGCCGTGCACAGTTTCTGGGCGGTGTCGTCGATCGCGGCAATGTCCGTCGAGATCGCGATCATCGGCGGCGGCGATCCGGTGCTGGCGTTCGTGAAGCTGTTGTCCGGCGGGGCACTCGCGGTGGCGCCGATCGCCGCTCACTTCGGTATCTGGGCCCTGCGCAACGAAGCCAACGAGGCCTCGAACGACCCGCTGACCGGATTGCTGAACCGTCGCGGCCTCAATCTCCACATCGACGACCTGTTGCGTGGCCACCGCAAGCGCGCGGCCGACGTCGTGGTCATCGTGATCGACCTCGACCGGTTCAAAATCGTCAACGACCGATTCGGCCACAGTGTCGGCGACGAGGTGCTGGTCCGCTGCGCCCGGCGACTGGAGTCCGTCGTGCACGGCGGCGCGCTCGTGGCGCGCGTCGGGGGTGAGGAGTTCGTCGTCGTCGACGTCCTGCAGCCGGGGGACTGGGTGGCCGTGGCCGACCGGATTCGGGTCGCGTTGTGCGGCCGCGACGACCACGCGCCGATCACGGCGAGCATCGGGATCACCGCCGCGGCGATCACGCACTTCGCCGAATCCGGGTGTGACCACGCGGAACTGCTCGGCGATCTGGTCGCCCGTGCCGACGAGGCGATGTTCGTGGCCAAGCGCGGCGGCGGCAACGCCGTCAGCTACCTGCCGCCGATGCCTGACGCGGTGCGGACATCGCGGTGAACTATTCGCGATCCTCCGGGTGCGGGCCTGCTGCTCCCATCTCGCTGTGGAAGCAGCAGGCCCGCGTTGCATTGTCACTGTCGAGTTGTCAAGGTGCGCATTGCTTTAGGTGTTAGGCGGCGTTGTCGAGTCGCATGGTGCGGCGGTTGTGGGCGGGGATGGGTTTTCGGTGGGGGTCGACGGTGGCGGGTGGGATGAGCCAGGGGTGTTTGTCCAGTCCCATGACGACGTCCCACCCGTCGTGGTGGACGTTGGCGTGACAGGCCGGGCACAGCAGGCAGCCATTACCTAGTGATGTGTCGCCGCCGTGGGTCCAGTGCACGATGTGATGCGCGTGGGTGCGTCCGGGTGGGGCGCCGCATTTGATGCAGCACTGATCGCGGTGATAGAGGGCTTTGCGCAGATGGGGTGGGAACAGGCGTTTCTCCCGGCCCATGTCCAGGGGTACCTGTTCGCCGTCGACGATCATGGTGGTGACGGTGGTGTCGCAGCAGATTCGTTCCAGAGTCATGGTGCTGATCGATCCGATGAATTCCAGCGTGGCCAGGTCTGGGGTGTCGGCGGGCACGGTGATCAGCAGTTGGGTGCGCGGGGCCGAGGCGACGTCCCCGCCGCGCGCGGCGATGTCCAGCACCGCTTCCAGCGCATCCGCCCGGCGCCGACCCGCTGGGCGGGTGTCGGGGCTGCCGTCGGGTTCGGGTCGCGGTGCCGATCCTTGTTCGATCGCCGCGATGTATTTGGCGCCGACTTCGGCGTCCAGGTCCGCGCGGATCTGGACCCGGCCGTCGCTGGTGACGCGGTGGTCGGCGGTGTTGATCGACCGGTCCTCGGCGGCCGGCAGGCCACCTTCAGCGGCGGCGACCCGGTTGCCCAACCGGCGGGCGCGTTTGTCGATGTCGGCGGGGGTGGCGCCGGAGAAGAACTGCCCCAACAGATCGGTCACCTGCGCGAACCGGGCGGCTTCATCCACGGGTCCGGGTGCGCGGGCGCGTATGTGGTTGATGCCTTTGACGATCGCATCGACATGCTCCCCGGAGATCGCCCCGTCGGCGGCATGCGCGGCGAGCGTGGGTAGCGTCGGCAACGCACCACCGACACGGACCAGCCGCTGCGCCACCGACGGCGCACACCCCAACGTCACTAGCAGCTCCCGCGGCGTGCGGCCCTGCGCGGCGGCCACCCCACAGCGGTCCAGCACTCCGGTCAGCATCGCCGCCAGACGATCGATCACATTGCGCAGCGTCACCACGCACGTCATCGCCTCCACCGCGTCGCCCGCGGGCATGTCGTCGGGGACCTGCACGCCGCGGAGGGCGTCGAGGCTGGTGGTGAGATCTGGTGTGAGTCCCATGCCTAATTGTATCGAACATATGTTCGATCTACAAGGGATCTCTCTGCCTGTATCAGCACATCGGTGACGGTTCGAACGATCTCGGCGGGGGCAGTTGTGATCACCGAACTTGGGCTGCGACCCCATGAACCGGGCGCGTCGTCGATGCGGCTCCGAATGCGCCGATGCAGGCTGGGCGGCGGGGCGCGGCGCCGGACGGATACGCGGGCGCGGAGGCGGCGCGAGCGCCGGCGCGGCGGGGAGTAGTTTCACTCGCCCTAGCGAACTGCGCCGCCACCCAGAGATCTACGGCCGATACGGCGTGATCCGTGGCAGCCACGCCGGTACCGATTGGCAGTAGCGCCGGTACTCGTCGCCGAATTGCCTCAGCAGCGTGGGCTGCTCATAGAAGTAGACGAACGCGGCCGTCCCCAACACGAAAAAGGCTGCATACCAAAGCAGTACCGGCTGACCGAGAACCAACGCCTGCCCGACGATGACGGCCGCGACCGCGAGGTACATCGGGTTGCGGACGTACCGGTGCGGCCCCGTCACGACCAGACTCTGGGTCGGTGCCGCCGGCAAGGGTGTGCCGAGCCCATCGCTGGCGAATTTGTAGATGGCCGCGAGCAGCACCGGGAGCCCGAGAACGATCAGCACCACGCCGCCCACCCATGCGCCGGGCAGGCCGAACAGGTCACCAATCCGCCGCCAACCGGTGAGCGAATACGGGATCAGGCCGGCCATGGTGCCGGGCACAACGACGGTGAAAACCGCACTGCGCACCAGGCTTTGGCGGCGCAGGGACGCCGATGCGGGCATCGCTCAGGCCGCGAACGCAGACGTCAGCTGGACCCGGATGACCGGATCGGACTCAAGGCGATGCCGCAGCGCACTCTCGAACTGCCAGATGGACGCGAGGTCGTGGTCCAGCCGGCAGTCCACGGCGGCGGCCGTGCCCGACGGCGGCGGGTTGTCGGCGATGTGGTCGGCGACGGGTTCGAGCAAGGTCCGCGGCGCCGCGAGGTAGTAACCGGGGTTCGGACCGCCGACCTCGGCCGCGTACAGCAGCCCATGCTCGGTGATGATGATGTGCGTGGCCAGGACCCGCACCGGCCCGTGATGCTCGGCGGTGCCCCATTCCTCGGCCGCCAACCGGCCCTGGATGACGTGCAGTCGCACGTCATCCGTGAGGAATTTCGTGAAGTCACCCGGCGCGAGCACACGAGCCGATGCGAGGTCGGCATCCAGGCTGCCGCACAGCATCTCGCCGATGTAATTGAACAACCGATCGCTCATGACGCGCTCCCATCGGGCCGGTACCTTGAGCCTGCACCCGAGCGGCGGCGAACGTCAATGGTTGATCAGAGTTGTGGGCCCTCCGCGCGAAGATCGTCGACCGCCGTCATGGCGTCACGCAGTTTCGCCAGCCACTCTTCGGCATGCTCGCCGACCAATCGGACCGACCACGCCAGCGCATCGGACCGCGACCGCGCCACGCCCGCGTCGACCAGGGTGTCGAGGACCTGACGCTCGGGCTGCTTCAGCCGGGTCATCACCGGAACAGCCAAGTGGGTGAACAGAATTCGCTCCGACTCCCCCACCGACACACCCCAGGCCACCTTGCGGCCGTAGCGAGCTTCGGCCTCATCGGCGATCCGCATGCGCTCGGACCGGGTCTCTTCCCGGAAGCGCGCCACCCGCCCGGAGGCCCGGGCGGCCGTTTCCGGATTCTCCGGCTCGGGCAGCCGCCCGATGACCACGATCTCCTCGCGGTCCACCGTGACGTCCGGGTCTCCGGCGAACCATTCTTCCGGGAGCCGCCCGGCGAACCAGTCGGCGGCGTCGCCCGCATCGGGCTGCCCTGCTTGTTGCCAGCCGCCGCGGCGGTCCTGGCCTGAATGATGGTGCCTCATGCTTACATGATTACACCGTTACATCAGAGTTGAAACGGCCTTTCACCCGAGGCGAACACCGGCTCCGTCAGAGGTTGCGGCGCAACACCACGCCACCCGCCACCAGCAGCGCTAGCGCCAGCAATATCGCCCAACCGGTGCCCACGAACACGCCGACCAGGACGACGGCGACGATCGCGGGCGATGCCAGGAACAGGATCATGCCCGGGTGCTGTTTTGCGACAGCCAGGGCGCTCTTCGCCCGAATCGGGTCGATTTCCTTACGTGCCATGGGAACCAGAATGCCACCCGGCCCGACCAAATGATGAGGTACGACAGATCACAACCTACCTATACCCCCTATGGGTATATACTCGGAGGCATGAGTCAGGTACTTGAAGTTCAGGGAATGTCGTGCGGACACTGCGTCGCGTCCATCACCTCAGCTGTCGAGCCGCTGCCCGGCGTGACCGGTGTCGAGGTGGACCTCAAGGCCGGAACCGTACGAGTCGACGGCGAGCCTGATCGGGCCGCTGTTGCCGCCGCGATCGAAGACGCCGGATACGACGTCGTCCAACCAGCATGACCACGTCGGTCACGCTGTCCGTGGGCGGCATGACGTGTTCGTCGTGCGCGGCCCGAATTGAGAAGCGGCTCAACCGGATCGACGGTGTTCACGCCAGCGTGAACTTCGCGACCGAGCAGGCGGCCATCACCTACCCGGACAGCGTGACCACCGACGAACTGGTCGCGGCCGTCGAGGCCACCGGCTACACCGCGAGCGTCGACAAGGCCGACAGCCCCACCGAAACGGCGTACCTGCCGCGCCTGCTGGTGTCACTGGCCCTGACGATCCCCGTCCTCGCGCTGTCGATGATCCCGGCCCTGCAGTTCCCGCACTGGCCGCTGTGGGCGCTGGCGCTCACCACCCCGGTGGTGCTGTGGGGCGCCTGGCCGCTGCACCACGCCGCATGGACCAACCTCCGGCACGGCGCGGCGACCATGGACACCCTGGTGTCGCTGGGCGTTCTCACGTCGTACCTGTGGTCGGCATGGATGCTGGCGATGGGCAGCGACCACCTCTATCTCGAGGTCGCCGCCACCGTCACCACATTGATCCTGGCCGGCAAGTTCTTCGAGACCCGCGCCAAGCGGCAGTCCGGCGCGGCACTGCGCGCGCTGCTCGATCTCGGCGCCAAGGACGTGGCGGTGCTCCGCGGCGGCCACGAAACCCGCGTGCCCATCGAGGAACTGGCGGTCGGAGACACCTTCGTCGTCCGCCCCGGCGAGAAGATCGCCACGGACGGCGTGGTGGTGACGGGAACGTCTGCCGTCGACGCATCGATGTTGACCGGCGAATCGGTACCGGTCGAGGTCGGCCCCGGCGATCAGCTGGCCGGCGCGACGGTGAATGCCGGTGGGCGCCTTGAGGTCAAGGCCACGCGCGTCGGCTCGGACACTCAGCTGGCACAGATGGCACGTCTGGTGGCCGATGCGCAGAGCGGCAAAGCCGAAGTGCAGCGTCTCGCCGACCGGGTGTCGGCGGTATTCGTACCCGTGGTCATCGGGTTGGCGCTGCTGACGTTGATCGGCTGGCTGGTTGTGGGAGGCTCGATGAGCGCCGCCTTGACCGCCGCCGTGTCGGTCCTGATCATCGCGTGCCCCTGCGCCCTGGGCCTGGCCACTCCGACGGCACTGCTGGTCGGCACCGGCCGCGGCGCGCAGTTGGGCATCCTGATCAAGGGTCCGCAGGTGCTCGAATCGACCCGCAAGGTCGACACCGTCGTGCTGGACAAGACCGGCACCGTGACCACCGGCAAGATGACGGTGGCGGCGGTACATGCCGAGTCCGACAACGTATTACGGCTCGCCGGCGCGTTGGAGCACGCGTCCGAGCACCCCATCGCCCAGGCCATCGCCACGCGGGCCGCCGAGGATGGCCCACTGCCGACGGTCAGCGACTTCGTCAATCACGACGGTCGCGGCGTCACCGGTGTGGTCGACGGTCACAAGGTTGCGGTCGGGCGGTACAACTGGCTGGCCACCGAAGCCGGCCCGGAGTTGCAGCACGCTGCGCAGACCGCTGAAGCGCAGGGCCGCACCCCGGTGTGGGTCGCGATCGACGGCGCCATCGCCGGCGTCATCGTGGTGTCCGACACGGTGAAAGACACTGCCGCCGAAGCCATTGCCGACCTCAAGAAGCTGGGCCTGACCCCCGTCCTGCTGTCCGGGGACAACGGCCGTGCGGCCGGCGCGGTGGCTGCCGAAGTCGGTATCGAGGCGGTGATCGCCGAGGTGCTGCCCGCGGACAAGGTCGACGAAATCAAGCGCCTGCAGGATCAGGGCCGGGTTGTGGCGATGGTCGGCGACGGCGTGAATGACGCTGCCGCCCTTGCCCAGGCCGACCTGGGACTGGCCATGGGCACCGGCACCGATGTGGCCATCGAGGCCTCGGACCTGACCCTCGTCAGTGGCGACCTGCGAGCCGCGGGCGACGCGATCCGGCTGTCCCGGGCCACCCTCAAGACCATCAAGGGCAACCTGTTCTGGGCGTTCGCCTACAACGTCGCGGCGATTCCACTGGCTGCCGCCGGCATGCTGAATCCGATGATCGCCAGCGCGGCAATGGCTTTCAGCTCGCTGTTCGTCGTGAGCAACAGTCTGCGGCTCCGCAGTTTCAAGCCCAGCCGGTAGCTACCAGATCTTCACCCAGTCGACCAGCATCTCGGCCGGGTAGGTTCCGCCTGAAGGGTCGCCACCCCCGGATCCGGCGACCGCGAGGCCCAGGATCGGGAACAGCGTGTAGCCGGGATCGTTGAAGTGCCAGTTGGGCAACGACTTTGCCGGGACGTTGAAGTACGGCTGCGCGCCGTCGGTGTAGTCCAACCAGAACCGCATTCCGGCGTCGTCCCACTGGCACCGCCAGTTGTGCCAGGCACTGTCCGGCGTGATGGTGTGCGAAACATGTTCGCCGCCATTGAGGTTGGCGTGCACGGTCGTACCGGGAGCCCAGCTCCCGTTGCCGTACCACTCCATGATGTCGACCTCGCCGCCGATTCCGGGAGAGTTGTTGGCCAGATACCAAGCCGGCCAGCAGCCCGGGGTCAGGCAGTTGAGCTTCATCCGGGCCTCGAAGGTGTGGCCGATGCCGGCCTTGAAGGTGCCGAAAATCTTGCCGCTGTAGTACGTGTTCCCGTCTTTGGCGGCCCGGATCACCAGGTTCGACTTGCCGTCCAGGAAAAGGTTCTTGCGGTCGTTGCGGTATTGGCCGACGTGTTCGGGCAGCTCCCAATACGTCGGATTCTCCATCGACTCGCGGGCCGTGGCGATCTCCCATTTCGAGGTGTCGGGCGACGATCCGGCCGGTCCGTCGAAGTTGTCCTCGAAGATGAGTTTTCCGGGCGTATCGGCGTGGGCCTCGGCTTTGGGAAGCGTGGCGGCCAACAGGCCCAGCCCCGCCATCGACAGCATGCTGCGACGATCAATGTCTGGCATGCCTACCCATGTAAGCCGCGTCCCGGCCTTCGTGCAAGCCGGTGCCCGTCGGGCAGCGACGTCGCGGCTAGTCCTCACTGCGGCGGGCGCGGAAGAGTTTCACCTCGTCACGGATGCCTTTCAGCCGTCGTGCACCGGCAAAAGACCACTCAAAACCCGGTGCGTCACCGACTGCATCCCGTGCCGAATCGGCCACCAGGACAGCCCCCGGCCGGGCCACTCCGGTCACCCGACTGGCCTTGTTGACGGCACCGCCGAACCAGTCCCCGGCCCGGCTGACGGCCATTCCCGTCGCCATGCCGGCCTTGAGCCGCGGCAGCGCGTCATCGGCCTCCGCGGCGTCGACGAGGTCCAGGATCATGTTCAGCAGCGGCACCGGTTCGGGGCTGACGAGCATGACCTCGTCTCCGATGGTCTTGATGAACCGCACCGGCGGCTGGGCCAGGGTGCGCGCCAGATCAGCCAGCCGCTGCGAGAGCCGCTCCAACCCCTCCGGTGGCAGTTCCTCGCCCAGGCTGGTGAAACCGACCAGATCGGCGAAGGCGATCGACACCATCCCCGCGCCCGGCAGCGCCGGCCCCGTCAGCCGCTCGGTGGCGGCGACCTCCTGCTGCAGCAGCGCGTGCAGCATCTGCGTACGGAGCATGTCCTGCGCCATCGGCCCCAGCAGCGGCGCCACGTACCCGGTCAGCGCAGCGACGGCCTTGGCGTTCTCCAACTCGGTCGCATCGGGCTGGAGGATCGCCGACAGCGCCGCGAACTGCATGACCTCGACAGTTTTCGCGAAACCGTCCGTCATCACCTGAACCACCGCGACGACCTGTTCGATCGGCAGGCCCAAGCCCAGACACTGCTGCGCATAGCCGACGAGCTGACTGTCTGCAGTCAGATACAGCGCGGCAGCCGGGTCATCGGACCGGGGCCGGCCCGCCGCGTGCAGAATCCGTTGCAGCAGATCGATATCCATGTCCCAGCGGGCCGCGATGTCCCGCGCCGACAGCCGAATACCGTCGTCGCCGAGGGCGCGCCGCGCGGGCAACAGCGTCGGCGCGAAGGACTCGTCGATCTCCTGTTCACTGAAGCCTTCGGACAGCAGCCAGTCGGTCAGCTCGGCACGGTCGACCGGCTCGGCAGCTTGTTCACTCACCCGGCCAACCTATCGCGCCTGGCAGCCCCGCAGAATGGGCACATGACCGAGCCAGAGATGCCGCTCCGCACGGGGCTGCCGGCAATCGTCGGCGCCAACCCACGAGTGCTCATCCTGGGCTCGTTTCCCAGCGAGAAGTCACTGGACACCGGCGAGTACTACGCCAACACGCGGAACCAGTTCTGGCGGCTGCTGGGCTCACTCCTCGGGTTCGATGCGGAGCTGCCCTACGCCGAGCGCGTCGATGCCGTCACCGACGCCGGGGTGGCGCTGTGGGACGTCGTGCACAGCTGCCGGCGCGTCGGCAGCCTGGATGCCAACATCGACCGGAAGACGTTGGTACTCAACGATTTCACCGCGTTCCTGGCGGAACATCCGACAATCGAGCGGGGATTCGTCAACGGGCTGACGGCGTACACGTTGTTCCAGCGCGCCGACATCGCGCTGCCCGCCGCCCGCCTGCCGTCGAGCAGCGGAGCGTTGACCATGTCGTTCACCGACAAACTCGCGGCGTGGCAAGTGGTCCGCTGAACGTTTCACCCCGGCGGAGGAGGGTATGCCGCGCGAATGCGGTGTGTATCCGCATCCGGACCCAGGGGGTTTACCCATGTCACGCATTTCCAAGAACCTGCCGGGATTGACGAAGTATCTGGGTGCGGCGGTGACGGCGCTGACGATCGGTGGTCTGATCGCAGCGACGCCGGCCGACGCATTCTCCCGCCCCGGCCTACCCGTCGAATACCTCAACGTGCCGTCAGCGGCCATGGGCCGCGACATCAGAGTCGAATTCCAGGGCGGCGGTCCGCACGCCCTCTATCTGTTGGACGGTCTGCGCGCGCAGGACGACGTCAACGGCTGGGACATCAACACCCCGGCATTCGAGTGGTACAACGGCTCGGGCCTTTCTGTGGTCATGCCGGTCGGCGGCATGTCGAGCTTCTACACCGACTGGTATCAGCCGGCCGTCGGCAATGGCACCACGCAGACCTACAAGTGGGAGACCTTCCTGACCAGGGAACTGCCGGCCTGGTTGGCCGCCAACAAGCAGATCTCAACCGGTGGTAATGCGGTGGTCGGGCTGTCGATGAGCGGCTCGACCGCGCTGATGTACGTGGCGGACCACCCGGACAAGTTCCGGTACGCGGGCTCGCTGTCCGGATTCCTGAACTTGTCCGACTCGTTCTGGCCGTCGATGGTCGGGCTGGCGATGAACGATTCCGGCGGCTTCAACCCCGGCGCCATGTGGGGGCCGCCCGGTGATCCGGCATGGGCGCGCAACGACCCGACGGTCAACGTCGGCAGGATCGCGTCGTCGGGCGCCAGGCTGTGGGTGTACTGCGGCACCGGCACACCGGACGACCTGGCGGGCGCGACAAGCGGTGTGCCACAGCAGTTCCTGGAGAGTTTCACGCTCGCGTCGAACACCAAATTCCAGGGTGCGTACCAGGCTGCGGGCGGGCACAACGCCACCTTCAACTTCCCGCCGACGGGCACGCACACCTGGGCCTACTGGGGTCAGCAACTGCAGCAGATGAAGCCGGACATCCAGGCCGCGCTCGGCGCGCGCTAACCGACTGCAGGCCGCCGGCCCGCCCACGGGCGGGCGGCCTCGATCTGCGCACTCAGTGACAGCAGCGTCGCCTCGTCAAAGGGCCTGCCCACCAATTGAATCGACGTCGGGATGCCGTGGCCGTCCAGCCCCCACGGCACGACCGCTGCCGGTTGCCCGGTGACGTTGAACATGGCCTGGAACGGCACCCGCGCGGCGACCGACGCCAGCGTCGAGACGGCGCCGCGGCGCTGATACTGCCCGACCCGCGACGGCCCGGTCGCCGCGCCCGGGGTGATCACCACGTCGACGCTGTCGAACACGGACTGCACCCGGGCGGCCAGCGCGGGTTCGGCGGCACGGATCGCGTCGATGCGCCGCTGCGAGATCAACCCGCCGATCCTGGCGAAGGCTCGGGTCCGGCGGTCCAGGCGCTCCGGGTGCGGCAGCGCGGACACGTCGTCGTAGACCCCGCGGAAGTAGCGCGGCAGGGCGTGGCCGTACACCGCCGACCGCGGGTAGTCCAGATCTCGGTGGACGACGTCGTGGCCCAGTTCGCGTAGCAACTCACCCGCCTGCTGCACCGCGGCGCGTTGCTTGGCGCCCACCCGTGCGGTCACCAGCGGTGGCACCTTGGTGCTCAACGCAATCCGCAAGCGCCCGGGTGCCCGTTGGGCGGCCGCCACGAAGCCACCGTCGGTGGTGGCGTCGAGGAACAGGGCCGCGTCTTCGACGGTGCGGGCCAGTGGCCCATAAGCGACCAGCCCGCACCACGAATCGTCGTGCGGGCTCATGGGCACCCGGTCACGTTGCGGTTTGATGCCGAACAATCCACACCAGGTGGCGGGGATCCGGATCGAGCCCATCCCGTCCGAGCCCAGCGCCATCGCCGCCAGCCCGGCGGCGACCGCGGTGCCACTGCCCCCGCTACTGCCACCCGGCGCGTAGCCGGTGTTCCAGGGGTTTCGCGTGGTGCCGTAGGTCAGGGTCTCGGTGAACGGCCAGATCATCATCTCGGGCACCGCGGTCTTGCCCAGGATCACCGCGCCGGCGGCGCGCAGCCGGCGGATCACCTCGGCATCGGCGGTGGCCGCCGGTCCGTGCGCGCTGCTGCCGAACGTCGTCAGCTCGCCCGCCACATCGGTGTCGTCCTTGATGGCGATCGGCACGCCGAGCAGCGGCAGCCGTTCCCCCGCGTCCAGCCGGGTCTGCGCGGCCTGTGCCTGGGCTCTGGCGCTTTCGACCAGAACTGTTCGATAACACCGCAATTCGGGATCGATGCGCGCGATCCGGTCCAGGTACAGCTCGACGAGCTCGGGTGCGGTCACCGAACCGGCGGCGAGCATCCTGGCCTGTTCGGCGGCGCCGGCGAACGCCAGTTCACGAGGGTCCATGCGGCGCAGATTACCCATCATCGGCGATGTTTTGTGGCGTACTCCCCCGGCGTGCAGCCGAGCATGGCGCGGAAGTCGTTGATGAAATGCGCCTGGTCGTACCAACCCAATCGCACTGCCAGGTCGGCGAAGTCGAGGTCCGGCACCGTCTCGATCTCCAGTGCCGCGTGCTGCAGGCGGTAGCGGCACAGCACCCATTTCACCGGCACCCCGACGTAACGGCGAAACACCCGCTGCGTGGTCCGCTCGCTCCAGGGAGACAGCGCCATCACCTGTTCGACCCGGTGCAGCTGTGAATCGGCGCGGACCCGGTCGAGCAACGTCAGCAGGTCCCGATATGTGGCGTCCGCGTCGGCGTGGTCACCGATCACGTCGTCGAGCGCTGCGGCCGCCTGGTCGATGTCGTCAGCGAAAGACGCTGAGGTACCGAGCAATTCGTCATCAACCGGGAGAACGCGACCCGTCAGTGTGCCGGCGTCCCGGCCGAACCGGGCCGCGAAGCCGCCGGGCCGGAACCTGGCGCCCACCACCGAACCTGACTCCGACAGCCTGGTGGTGAACACCCGCTCGACCACGCCGTGCACCAACGTCGCCGGCAACCGGTGGCCGTGCCGAACATCGTCGGTGCCCCACTCGTGCGTCAAGTGCACCGCGGGAAAGGTGATGACGGTGCTGTCGACCGGCTCGGTGTCCCGTAGATCCCAAGTGACGGCCCAGAAGTTCTCAACCCACACTGCTGCCGCGGCAGACGGCTGCCACTGCTGCAGGTCGAACACCGAGCCGGTATTGGCACGGCCGACCACACCCAGCTTCGGAGCGGGTGTCGGGTTTTTCCAAGCCGCCACACCACTGACACTACGAAACTGGATGCCATGAGCGTGCAACCAATTCCCCAGGGCTACACCAGCCTCACCCCGTTCCTGGTGATCGATGGGGCTGCCGCCGCGATCGACTTCTACGTCGAGGTGTTCGGCGCGCAGCTCATCGAGAAGATGGACGCGAGCGACGGCAAGGTGGCCCACGCCGAGCTGGACTTCGGTACCGGCCGGCTGCAACTGTCCGATCCCAACCCCGATTACGAACTGGTGGCGCCGCCACGCAGCGGTCCGGTCACGCATTCGCTGGTGCTGTACTGCCCCGACGTCGACGCGGTCGCCGACCGGGCCGAGCGTGCCGGCGCGACAATTCGGGAAGCGACACAGACTTTCGTCACCGGTGACCGGTTCGCGTCGATCGTCGACCCGTTCGGTCAGCGCTGGGCGGTGATGACGCGGGTCGAAGAGGTCGACGCCGCCGAACGCGACCGCCGGTTGGCGGAGTGGGCGGCCGCCAACGTCTGAGTCGCACAATCCAGAGGCGAGGTGCAAGCGACGTTGAGGGATGCGACAGACGCTGAGCGAGCGAGCTGGCCTACCGTGAACTGATGGCCTGTGTGTTCTGCGACATCGTCGCCGGGAAGGCGCCCGCGGTGCGCGTCTACGAAGATGCCGACTACGTGGCGTTCCTGGACATCCGTCCGTTCTCGCGCGGTCACACCCTGGTGGTGCCCAAACAGCACTACGAGAACCTGGTCGACACCCCGCCGGACGTGGTGGCCGGCATGGCCAAACTCGGTCAGCGCATCGCACAGGCGTCGCGCGAGTCCGGCCTGCACGCCGACGGCAACAACATCGCGATCAACGACGGCAAAGCCGCATTTCAGACGGTGTTCCACATCCATCTGCACGTCGTCCCACGCAAGGCAGGCGACAAGTTGGCGTTTGCCAAGGGGATGCTGTTGCGCCGTGATCCAGACCGGGAAACCAGCGGAAAGATCCTACTGGAGGCGGTGGCGCGGCTCTCTGATCCGCAGGCAGACTTGAAGCCATGAGCATGCCCCTGTGGGAGAAATACCTCGGCCTCCCGTTGCTGAAGATGCACGACCGGATCTACCAGAAGACCGAAGGCCGGATCGGGCACCAGTTCCCCGGCGTCCCGCCGAGCCTGTTGCTGCACACCGTCGGCGCCAAGACGGGCCTGGCCCGCACCACGTCGCTGACCTACGCGAAGGACGGCGACGCCTACCTGGTGGTCGCGTCCAAGGGCGGCGAGCCGACGGCGCCCGGCTGGTACTTCAACCTGAAGGCCAAGCCCGAGATCGAAATCAACGTCGGGACAAAGCGAATCCCGGTGACCGCCCGCGTTGTCGGCAAGGACGACCCCGACTACGCGCGGCTGTGGCAGGTCGTGAACAAGAACAACGCCAACCGGTACGCGGGCTACCAGAAGCGAACCACCCGGCCCATTCCGGTGGTCGCGCTGACGCCGCGCTAGAGCAGCTGCTCGGCGAGCAGCCGTAGCGTCGTCTCGCGAGCCGGGGCGGTGGCTGGATCGCAGCCCCGGCGAGCGGCGGCGACGGGGCTGACCATCACCTCGTCGACACCGAAATGCGATGCCAGTTCCCGGATTTGGTCCGCGGCCTCTGCCGGTGCGCCGACGACGGCCCGCTCCATTCCCGCGGCGACGATGGCCTGCTGCGTCGCGGTGAGCTCGTTGTGCTCCGAGTCCTCGACCAGGTCCAGCGCACGTAGCGGCTCGCCGGTGCGCAGCCACGCCATCATCTGCAGGTTGGGGCGGATCAGCTGTTCGGCCTCGTCGCGCGTCTCGGCCACGCAGGCGTTGACGGTCATGAACGTGGTTGGCTTGTCGGCGAATTCGCTGGGCCG
The DNA here is from genome assembly GCF_000383495.1 of Mycobacterium sp. 360MFTsu5.1. Classification (NCBI taxonomy): domain Bacteria; kingdom Bacillati; phylum Actinomycetota; class Actinomycetes; order Mycobacteriales; family Mycobacteriaceae; genus Mycobacterium; species Mycobacterium sp. 360MFTsu5.1. The sequence goes on from NZ_KB911466.1 coordinate 476,367, forward strand.
GAACTCTTCGCGATACGTGGCCAGGGCTTCCTCGGTGCCTTGGCCGGAGAAGTGGTGGGCGAACACGTACGGCAGCCCCTTGGCTGCGGCGAGGTGCGCCGAATACATCGACGAGCCCAGCAGCCACAGTTTCGGCGGGCTCACCGCCGACGGGGTGGCCTTCAGGATGTAGTTCTTGTCCAACAGGTTTCGCCCCTCGAGGGACACCTTGACGCCGCCGGGGCTCATCAGCGCGACGACGTCGTCGAGGTACTCAGGAAAGCGGTGGATGTCCTCGTCGGTGCGTCCGGCCGGGCCGCGCAGCGCGATCGAGGTGACGGGGTCGGTCCCCGGTGCACGGCCGACGCCGAGGTCGATGCGGCCCGGGGCCGCCGCCTCCAGGAGCGCGAACTGCTCGGCAACCGCCAACGGCGCGTGGTTGGGCAGCATCACGCCGCCCGAGCCCAGCCGGATTCGCGCGGTCTGCGCGGCCAGGTAGCCCAGGACGACGGGCGGACTGGTCGCGGCGACCGCGGGCATGTTGTGGTGCTCGGCCACCCAATAGCGCGTGTAGCCCAGCTCATCGGCGACCTTGGCGAGGCGCACGGTGGCGGCGAAGGCGTCCACGGTGGACTGGTCGCTACGGACCGGGACGAGATCGAGAACAGACAACTGCACGATCTATTCCAACCCGTCAGGGCGGGATGCGATTCCCTTGGCCGTGCTGAACACGTCGTCCAGCATGGCCGGGGTGAGCCTGCCGGTGAAGGTGTTCTGCTGGCTCGGGTGGTAGCAGCCAAGGAGGCTCCGCCCGTCGGGAAGCGCCGCCAGCGCGCCGTGACCGAACTTCGGATACGGCCGCCCCGCTCCCGTCAGCTCCAGCGCGGCCTTCCAGGCGAAGCCACCGAGTGCGACGACGACCCGGACGTCCTGGCCTGTCAACCGCCACTCCGCGCTCAGCCACGGCTCGCAGGTGAGACGTTCCTCCGGCGTCGGCGCGTTGTCCGGCGGAGCGCACCGGACCGCGGCGACCACCCGAATATCCTTGAGGGTCAATCCATCTGCCGCATCGATGCTCGCGGCGCTGCTGGCCAGGCCGACGCGGTGCAACGAAGCGAAGAGAAAGTCGCCCGACCGGTCACCCGTGAACACCCGGCCGGTCCGGTTGGCACCGTGGGCGGCGGGCGCGAGCCCGAGCACCCAGATGCGCGGCCGGTCCACCCCGAGCCCCGGCACCGGCCGGCCCCAGTACGGCTCGGCCGCATAGGCCTTGCGCTTGGCCAGCGTCCGCGTGGCGACGTCCTCGCGCCAGGTGACCAGGCGACGGCAGCCGCGGCACACCGACACCTGGGCGTCGAGGTCGGTCAGTTCGGTACAGCGACGGGCCCTGGCCCGGATCTGCGCGGCGGTGCGGGCAACCGGGGTGTCGGCGTCGGCCGGGTCCCCGGGCCAGCCCGCCCCGGCCGGGACCGGGGACGGGAACAGCACTCCGGTTCGGGGATGTGGCAGCACCCCCAGATTCTGCCCCTACGCGCCGCGGCTAAGCGGCGAAGCTGTCCAATTGCACGCGGTGGTAGGCCGAGCGCAGCCGTTCGTAGCGGTAGCGGTTGTACGCCAAGGGATCGAGGACGACAGCGCGCGGCAGGTACCGCCAGGCCATCTGGGAGGCCTTCAGGTACAGGGCATATTCGAGCCGGTTCAGGGGCGTCGACCGAATGCCGAGCAGCTCCCGCATCTTCGGGTGGGCGTGGCGCCGGCCAAGCACCTTCGGGACCCGCAACGCAATCGGTGTCACCACGTTCCACAGCGGCAGCAGGAGCACCCGCAGTTGCTTGGGGAGCAAGGCCGGCACGGGCAACGCGTCGAAGCTTTCGTCGGCATATTGCAGAAATGCGTTGTCCGCCAAGTGCTGTTCGGCGACGCAGTCGTAGTACGCCTCCATGTCGGCCAGGGTCTCGGGCAGTTTGGCCCGAGCGCTGGGCAGCTCCAGATAGCTCATCATCCACCGGAGGGTCCGATACACGGCCTCGCGCTGCTCGGCATCGAGGTCTTCACCGCGGACCGCGATGTAGCCCCGGTAGAACAGATTCAGCGAGCTGACGGCGATCCAATTCCAGAGTTCGGGGTCGAGGGCGCTGAACCGCGTGTCGGCGAACTCGCCGGTGCCGGTTCCCCGCACGCCGGCATGCAGCCGTTTGAGTTCCTCGGTGTCTCCGCGCCGGTCGGCCTCGTCGCCGAACAGCATGAGCATGCCGAAGGCGAGCGACCTGATGCCCCGGTCGGTGAAGTTCTCCTGGAACCGTCCCGACCAATCGACCGCCGCCGCGATCGGGCGGTACGCCACCTGGTCGAGCGCGAGGCGCCCGAAGAGCCCGAGACTCAGCGGCGAGCCCAACCACCATCGGACGTCGGCCGCCAGCTCCGCATGCGGCTGGCTCGGGTGCCACGGCTCCACCCCGGCCCCCACGGGCGATGCAGTCATGGTCATGTGCCCATCCAATCTGTCATCAAGCGTTGATAGATGAGATGAGGCAACCATCTGTCAACGCATGTGTCAAGATGGGTGGCGTGAGTGGGGCACGGCACTACGGCGGCATGAGCGGCGCCGACCGCGTCGCCGACCGGCGGCGTCGCTTCATTGCGGCAGGCCTGGAGCTGATGGGCACCAAAGGCATCCCCGCGACCACCCTGCGTGGCGTGGCGGAGCAGGCCGGCCTCGCGGCGCGCTACTTCGCCGAGTCGTTTCCGACGATCGAAGACCTGCACATCGCCGTATTCGACGAAATCGTGGCCGAACTGGAAGAGCGCGGACTCGCCGCGATCGCCGATACCGACGGCGGTCCGCGCGCTCGCTCACGCGCGGCACTCGGGGCACTGGCCGATCTCCTGCTGACCGATGCACGCAAGGGCCGCGTGGTCCTGATCGAGTCCGGCTCCTCACCCGTCCTCGGCCCACGCCGCCTCGCCGAGGCTCAGCGGTTCGCGGGCATCGTCGCCGGACTGAATGAATCCGGCTCCGAACTGCGACCACTCGATCTGCAGCTGGCGGCGCAGTTCGTCATCGGCGGGGTCGGTGAGACGCTGACCGCAGTCCTCGTCGGGGCGATCACCGTCGACCGGGACGACCTGATCGACATGCTGAACGACCTGTTGTTTGCCGCATTACGCGGAGTCCGCACAACTGCCGGTGCCGTCAGAACGGGATGACCGACTCGCTGTTGAGCTTCAGCCACACCCGGCGCACCCAGCGCCGCACCGGACCCGACGACAGGTGGGCGATCAGTTCACGGTCGTCGATCAGGTAGCCCCCGGGCACCCGCTGCCACAGACCCGCCATCCAAAGCTCCAGTGCGGCAACGGTTGTCACCGACCCTGACGCGATCAGATCGAGCGCCGCATCGGCCACGAAAGCCGGCCGGCGCGTGCGCACGCTATGACTCACGGCACGCACATGGAGCTCGATCGCGGTCGCAGACACGTGCGCTCCGCGACGGCTGTCGCGCAGCGCTCCCATCTCGGCCAACAAGGCCTTGCTGTACACATAGCTGACGATACCCGTAACACGGGCGTTACATGGGATTAATGCCTACGGCACATGACGCGAGTCTTCGCTGGTCGCCACCCGGCTCCTAGACTTGCCCGCGTGCATACCGCGCTGCCGAGCCTCATCGCCGACCTGCCCGCCGACGCCGTCGTCACCGATCCCGACATCGTCGCGTCCTACCGACAGGACCGCGCGCTGGATCCCGACGCCGGCACCCCCGTCGCGGTGGTGCGACCGCGCAGCACCGAGGAGGTGCAGACGGTCCTGCGGTGGGCCAGCGCGCACAAGATCGCGGTGGTGCCGCGCGGCGCCGGCACCAGCCTGTCCGGCGGGGCGACGGCCGTCGACGGCGGCATCGTGCTCACCACCGAACGGATGCGCGACATCGTCGTCGACACGGCAACCCGCACCGCCGTGGTGCAGCCCGGCCTGCTCAACGCCGAGGTGAAGAAAGCCGTTGCGGCCCACGGCCTCTGGTACCCGCCCGATCCGTCGTCGTTCGAGATCTGCAGCATCGGCGGCAACGTCGCCACCAATGCCGGCGGCCTGTGCTGCGTGAAGTACGGCGTCACCACCGACTACATCCTGGGCCTGCAGGTGGTGCTGGCCGACGGCACCGCGGTGCGGCTCGGCGGTCCAAGGCTGAAAGACGTTGCGGGACTGAGCCTTACCAAACTGTTCGTCGGCAGCGAGGGCACCCTCGGCATCGTCACCGAGGCGACCCTGCGCCTGCTGCCGCCACAGCACCGCGGCTGCACCGTGGTGGCGAGCTTCGACTCGGTGCGCGCCGCCGCCGACGCCGTCGTGACCGTCACCGGCCGGATTCGCCCATCGATGCTGGAGTTCATGGACGACGTCGCCATCAACGCCGTCGAGGACAAACTCAAGATGGGCCTGGATCGCAGCGCCAAGGCCATGCTGGTCGCGGCCTCCGACGACCGCGGTCCGGCGGGCGTCGAGGACACCGAGTTCATGGCCCGCGTGTTCACCGAAGCCGGTGCGACAGAAGTGTTTTTGACCGACGACCCCGACGAGGGCGAGGCCTTCGTGGCGGCCCGGCGGTTCGCCATCCCGGCCGTGGAAGCCAAGGGCCCACTGCTCCTGGAAGACGTCGGTGTGCCGCTGCCTGCACTGGCGGACCTCGTCGACGGCGTGGGCGAGATCGCCCGCAAGCACGACCTGCTGATCTCGGTGATCGCCCATGCCGGAGACGGCAACACCCACCCGCTGATCGTCCACGACCCGAACGACGCCGAGAACACCCGGCGCGCCAACATCGCGTTCGGCGAGATCATGGACCTGGCCGTGTCGCTCGGCGGCACCATCACCGGCGAGCACGGTGTCGGCCGACTCAAGCGGCCCTGGCTGGCCGGGCAACTCGGCCCGGAGGTCATGGAACTGAACCGCCGGATCAAAGCGGCACTGGATCCCGACAACATCCTGAATCCGGGGGCGGGGATCTGATTTTCGGGCTGTAGATTGCGGCTCGGTCAACGACCACAAATCACAGAGATCGCAGCGGCCCGAATGATCTGAATGACATCAGGCACAACATAATTCACCTTGAGCAGACACGCCGCAGGGAATTCAGCCAGGTAACACGGTGAGGTGGAGCCGAGCGACGATTCTCAGTGCCTGCGCCGGGTCGCCGCCGTCGAATACTGCGGCATGTATGCCGCGCATCGCGCCGGTGATCGTGTGGGCCGCTGCCGCGATGTCGGTGTCGCTGTCGATCGCTTCGTCGTCTGCCGCCCTACTGAGCAGTTGCGCAACCGCCTGCTCGAACGTGTCGTGCCAGCGCAGAGCGAAGCTATCCGACCGCGGAACGCCGAGGTCGCGAAACAGGACGTGCGCAGCCGGCGTGGCGTAAATGGCTTCGGCCGACAGTCGAAGGAACAAGCTCAACTGCAGTAATGGCTCGGATGGCCATTCGGCGTCTCGGTACCGCCGGCCCATGGCGTCGATCAAGACCGTGGCCGCGTTGTCGATCGCGGCCCGGAAGAGTTCACGTTTGCTCTCGAAATGATGGAAAGCGGTACGCAGCGCGACGCCGGAATACCGGGCCACTTGTTCGACCGTGATCTGGCTGTAGTCGTGATCTCGCAGCAATGACTGCGTGGCGTGCATCAAGCGGACGTCGGTGAGGGGGGTCTCGGCAACACCATCCGATGCGTCGTGCACCCATCGGTACAGCGTGGCCGGGTGCACCCCCAACTCCCGGGCGACGACCGATGCGCGCTGCCCCCCGAGGACACGTTCTACGGCGGCGCGACGCTCGGGGTCGCTTCGGTGCGCCTTGGAACCCATCTGCCGATCGTACGTGGTGTTGCATTATTTGCATTTCGTATGCAATAGTCGCATTTGTTGCATGCGCCCCGCCGCGACGGTGAGCACAAACAGCAACCCAGACCGATGGAGGGGTCAATGGCCAAGCCGTTCCGCGCTTCGCGCGCGCTCATCACCGGTGCCAGTTCGGGAATCGGCGAAGCCTTCGCCCGGGCGCTCGCGAAGCGCGGTTGCGACCTCGTATTGGTGGCGCGCCGGCGGGATCGGCTCGACGCGCTCGCAGCCCAGCTCGAGGCGGAGTATGGGATCACCTGCGCCCGAATCGCTTTCGACCTGGCCGGGGAAGCGCCGGGCAGCCGATTGCGCGACCTCGTCAACGGCGATATCGACCTGATCATCAACAACGCCGGCTTCGCCACCCAAGGTCCGTTCCTTGACGGCGACGCGAGTGACTACGCGCGGGTGCTCGCGGTCGACATCAGGGCGGTCGTCGACATCTGTCATGCGTTTCTGCCCGCGATGGTCGCGTGTCGGCACGGCGCCATCATGAACATCTGCAGCACCACCGCCTATCAACCGGTGCCTTCTCTGTCCGTGTATGCGGCATCGAAGTCTTTCGTGCTCAGCTTCAGCCAATCCTTGTGGTACGAAGCAAAACGGCACGGAATCAAGGTGTTTTCGTTCGCTCCGGGCCCTACTCGCACCGAGTTCTTCGACGTGATCGGCGAAACCGCCACGGTGGTGGGCCGAATGCAGACCGCGGACCAGGTCGCTGCAGCCGGCCTGAGGGCACTCGATCGCCGCCGCACTCCCCCGTCGGTGGTCTCGGGAGCCGGCAATACGGCGTCAGCAGCACTGGCCCGGTTGGTTCCCCGGCGCGTACTCATGCCGGCCCTGGCTCGCTCGTTGCGTCCGCCACAGCATCTGAATGATGCCCACCATCGCTAGCCATTCCCCAAATGGACTTCAGCGCAACACTATTCACGCCCCACGATAGGAGCAGACCATGATTCTGGTTACCAGCGCAGCAGGCGGAGTCGGACGTCCGCTGGTTCGGGGTCTCGTGGCCGACGATCGCACCGTGCGGGCTTTCGTCAAGAACGAAGACCAAGCACGACGATCGAAGGCCGACGGCGCGACCGAAGTCGTGATCGGAGATCTCCGACGACCCGGCGACCTCGAATCGGCACTGCATGGAGTGAGCCAGATCTATCACGCCGCTCCGACCCAGCTCATCGACGAGCTGCCGGTGGTCGAAAGACTGATCGCGGCGGCCCGGGCCGAGCGGCTGGACCACATCGTCTTCCACTCGGTCATCCATCCCGATATCGCCGAATTGCCCCATCATCACCAAAAGCTGTTGGCGGAAAACAAGTTACGAGACTCGGGTCTGCCCGTGACGGTCCTTCGCCCCTCGCATTACATGCAGAACGTCCTGGATTTCTGGGACTTCTTCGGCGCGGGCCTGCTGCCGTATCCCACCTCACCGGAGAGCCGGATGGGAGTGGTCGACGTCGTAGACATCGCTGCCGCAGCGGCCCACGTGTTGACGCATCCCGAGGGGCACATCGGCCAGACGTATGACCTGTCCACCGTCGAACTCAATCGTCATGAGATGGCCCGGATCTGGAGCCGAGTGCTCGGCCACCCCATGACTGCCGTTCGGATTCCGCCGGGGTCGTTGACGAATCCACTGCTGGCCGTCGGGCCGTTCGGCGGTGCAATCGTGCGATCACTGGCGTCGACCGGATTCCGTTCCGTCCCCGACATCATTCGTGGGCTGCGGGCCGCACCGAATGCCCGCGGTTTCCGTAGTTGGCCGGCCGACGCCCAGGACACCTACGTGCGGATGATGACGTATTACGACGTCCATGGATTACCCGCCGGCAACTTCGATGATCTGGCAAAGGTGTTGCCGCGGCCGGCCACCAGCTACGAACAGTTCGCGCGCCGTGTCGCCGCAGAGCACGGGGTCGCCACGGCATGAGACGCTTCCGCTCCGCCTACGACATTCGTGACGATCAGAACCCGATGAACGACCACGGTCGCAAGGCATCGCCAATGCCCCGGCCTCGGCTTGGTCGTCCACCGACGCAACGCCCCACGCCTCAGCGGCATCTGACGGTCGAAAGCCGGACCAGAACCCACCCACCGGCGGGAGGTCGTCTCTACAGATGAAACGGCCCTGGTTCGCCAAGCTGGGACCCTCCGCGCATCGCGCCGTCCCCGACGTCTCCGTCCTACCTGACCGCGCGCAGGTCGTCGCCGAGCAGTTGGGGCCCGGTCCGGTGGGTTGGGCTGTCGAACTGGCCGCGTTGATGACTGCCAACATCACCGCCGCGATCCCTGAGCTGTCGGTGGATGCAGTGGCTGACGAGGTTGCCAAAGGCTGCGAGGCCGTGGCATTGGGCGCGCTGTCGGCACTTGCCCTCGACGACGACGTGACGGTCACGACGATGCCGGAACTATTGGCCGGCCCGATGGAGGTGGTGGCGCGCGGCATCGGCGTCGAGCACGTGCTCCGCAGCATCCACGTCGCCCACGCCACCGCCGCGCAGGTGATGCTCGACGCCGCCGAACACGTCGTGCCCGAATCACAACGCTTCAGCGAAATGCGGCGAATCAGCGACACGTTGTTCGGCATCGTCGAGGTTTTGACCGAACGGATGGCCGACGAGTACGCCCGCGCCCGCGAGGCCTGGGTGACCAGTTCGGTGGCCCGACGCGCAGAAGTCGTGGAAGACATTCTGCAGGGCACCGCCGTACCGATGGACCGGGCAATCCGGATCCTGGGTTACGACCTGAACCGCTGGCATGTGGCGGTGATCGCCTGGACCTCCCCGACCGTGCCGAGCGAACCGCTTCATCTCAGGACCGCGGCCTCCGAGGCCCTCGCCGCTGCCGGGTGCACCGCGATACTCACGCTTCCCGTTGGGGCCCAACGCGTTTGGGCGTGGGGTTCGCGGACGTCGCACGCACCGGAGCCGGCCGTCCCGACGGAGCCTCCGATTTCCGGCGTTCGTATCGCCATCGGGACGGCGGGAGCCGGCGTCGATGGGTTCCGCCGCAGCCATCGGGAAGCCACCGAGGCGGCGCGGGTCGGCGCGATGTCGACCCGCGACACGTCGTCGTTCTCGTACCAGGATCTCGATATCGTCGCGATGCTCAGCACTGACTTGCCCGCAGCCCGTGCATTCGTCGCCCGCGAACTCGGCGGCTTGATCGACACCATCGAGTCCGTCGCCACGGTACGTCGCACCCTCAAGCGCTACCTCGACCTCGACAGAAGTCTGGCCGGCACCGCTGCCGACCTCCTCATCGCCCGCAACACCGTCGCCTATCGCGTGCAACGCGCCGAGCAGCTTCGAGGCCATCCCGCGACGGTTCGCCGCCTGCAACTACACGCCGCACTCACCCTCGCAGAGGAACTCGGCGATGCCGTTCTGGGAGCAGCGAACCCGAAGTCGGACTGAAGTCCAGCCGCGACCAACGAATTCTGGACTCAGGACCAGGTGTGGCGTTGCCGTCGGGCAGTTGACTTGTCACAGAGCCCGTCAAACGACGGGCAGACACGGGAGTTGTCGATGGTCGTCCACCTCGTCCGATACGAGCACAACGAGCGAATCTCGTGGGGTGTGCTCGCCTGTGATGTCATTTCGCCGCTCTCCGGCGATTACCCCAGCACCGCCGACCTCATCGACGGCGGTAGGTCCGACTGGACGGCGGCGGCGACAACGCCCGGCAATGTGAAGCCGGCCGAAGTCCGACTGCTGTCACCGATAACCACACCGTGTCGGGTGATGTGCCAGGGTGCCAACTACCGCCAACATGCGATCGAGTCCGGGATGGACCCCGACCGGCGCACCTTCAACCTGTTCTTCGACAAGACCGACGCTGCGGTCACCGGTCCGTGCGACCCGGTCACCCGACCGGCTCATGTCACCTTGCTCGACTACGAGATCGAGCTCGCGTTGGTTCTGCGCGGAACAGTGCACGCGCCCACGACGGTCACCACCGAGAATCTGCACGACTACGTCTTCGGCGTCACCATCGGCAACGACCTGTCCGCCCGAGACGTGCAGCTGCCTCAGGGACAATTTCTGAAAGGCAAAAGCTACCGCGGGTTCTGCCCGCTGGGTCCCGTGCTGGCGGTTCTCGAAGCCGAGGATCTGGGGCTGCTCGACGATCTCGAGCTGCGCCTGGAGGTCAACGGATCGCTGCGGCAAGCGGACAACACCGTGAACATGCTCTACCGGCCCGCCGAGACACTCACCGAACTGAGCGAGTTCTGCAACTGGAATCCCGGTGACGTACTGCTGACCGGGACACCCCACGGCATCGTGGCGGGCGCGCCGCCTCCCCTCGTCCGACGCCTGGCCACGGCTCTGCTCCCCGAGGACAAGCTATGGGCGGCATTTGTCAAGGTCAACCAGCGCAAGCCCTACCTCGGGCCCGGCGATGTCGTGACCGCCTCCATCCGGAACGCGGCCGGAACGCTCGACCTGGGCACCCAACGAAACACCATCGTCGCCCCAATACGCTGACAACAGAGGACAACTCGTGAGCACCACACCGAGCCCATCGCAACCGCCAGACCAGGAAAGCAGCCCCACCTCCGCACCGGATCTGGACCAACTTCCCGACCGACTGGTACCCGACTTCATCGCGCACTGGGTCGTCAAGACCGCGCGCAGCGCCGAGATGATCGAGTGGTACGGGCAGGTCTTCGGGGCCCGCGTCGTCCACGAAGACGCCCAAATCGCCTTCCTCGCATGGGATCACGAGAGTCATCGGCTGGCGTTGGTCAAGCTGCCGCCGCCGCTGCGGTACGCGTTCCCGCTGTCGCGATGGCGTCGAAAGACCTACGGCATCGACCACCTCGCCTTCACCTTCGCCTCGGTGGAGGGGTTGCTGCTGACCTACGAACGGCTCAAGCAGGTTGGCATCACACCGGTCTGGTCCATCAACCACGGTCCCACGACGAGCCTCTACTACGAGGATCCAGAGGGCATCCGACTGGAGTTCCAGACCGAGAACTTCCCCACGGCACAGCAGACCGCTGACTACTTCAACAGCACCGACTTCGACCAGGACCCGATCGGCATGAACATCGACCCCGACTATCTACTCGAACAGCTACGCGCGGGGGTGCATCGAGAACAGCTGCTCAAGCGTGGAGCCGGTACCCGCCCGGGCACCAAACCACGATCGAACAAGCGCGCCATCACATGGAAGACGTTGTGAGACATGGCCGATGAATCGATCGTCATCGTCGGTGCCGGCGCTTCGGGATCGACTCTTGCCCTGTTGCTGGCACGATACGACATTCCGACCGTCGTCATCGAGGAGCGCGCGGAAACGCGCCTACATCCGGCGGCACACGTCATCAACGCCCGCACCCTGGAGATATGGAACCAAGCCTCACCTACGCTGGGGCGCGCGTTGGCGTCGATTACGCCGCCCATCGACACCGTGAATGTCATCCGGTGGTGCACCGATGTGCGATCCGAGCCCATCGGCGAGATCGACCTGCTCTCCCAACCGGATCGGCTAGCCGAAGTACGTACGCACAGTCCCTATCTCATCTCCCACATCGGTCAACACCTGCTGATGCCCGAGCTCTGGAAAGCTCTCGAGGACGACCCCCTCATCGACTTCCGGAGGGGGTGGCGTGCCGGCCACGATGGCAAGGCACTGACCTTGCGAAGGCAGGGCAGCGATCCGGTGACCGTCTCACCTCGATTCATCATCGCTGCGGATGGCGCAAACAGCGCGTTGCGGGGCGCCGCCGGCATCGCGATGACCGGCCCGGTGCTGGCCAACATGGGCAGCGTCTTCTTCCACGCGCCCGGGCTTTATCCCGACGGCGCTCCCCGGCCGCTGCTCAGTTGGATCTACCACCCGCGTTTCAGCGGGGTGATGATCGCCCACGCCGACGACGACTACGTCCTGATGACGCCCTATCTGCATGCGGCTCAGTCAATCGCCGGCGACGCTCGTCGTTTCTGGAACCGTATGCTGCCCAACGTAATCGGATCCTCCGAGTATCGGATTCGGTCGACCGGAACCTGGACCATGACCAAACAGATCGCCGACCGCTTCCGGTCCGGATCACTGCTGCTCATCGGAGATGCGGCTCACCGATTCCCGCATACCGGTGGCTTCGGCCTCAACAGCGGTGTGCAGGATGCCCACAACCTGGCCTGGAAGCTCGCCGCAGTTCTGCAGGACGGAGCCTCCGATGCACTGCTGGACAGTTACGAGATCGAGCGGCGTCCCGTTGTCGCACGGTTCGCCGAACAGAGCACCCAGAACCACTTCAAGCTCGACGACGTCACCGCACCGCTCGGCGTGACGAACCGCTCGCTCAACCAAGCGACCGAACTCATCGGCAAGCTGCCCTTGGATCGCGTCCCCGATTCGGCGATCGCTCGCGTTGCGGACGCACTGACCACGGCTCAGACATCGCGCACGCGACGCCTGCTGCGCAGCAGTACCCGCAGCCGTCGCCTGCGCGAGCGGATGGCCGCCGCCATTCCGGGGCAAGAAGAACATTTCGTGGCCAGCGGGTTGGAGTTCGGCTACGCCTACGCCAGTTCGTTGATCGACACCGATGAAGGACCTTGCCCGGCAGGGGATGTCGCGTTCTATCGCCCTACCACCCATCCCGGTGCACGGTTACCGCATACGTTCATCCGTCGATCCGATGGTTCGGCGGTGTCCACCCATGATGTGATCGCGCGCAGAGGACTCACGGTTTTCACCGCCGACGCAAGCGGGTGGGCCGACGCGCTGGCAAGCACGTCAATCTCCTTACCTCTCAACGTCATTGCGCTGATCAGCAACAGCGACGGTGACCGAACCGCCACCGCTCTGTTCGAGGTCGGGGACCGTGGCGCCGTCGTGGTACGGCCGGACGGCCACGTGGTATGGCGCACCGACGCCGGTCCGCAAACGGTAGAGCAGTTACGAACGTTCATCGAGCGGGCGTGGAGCGACGTGTATCCCGTGCCCGTGCCGACGCCGGCCAACGGTCCGGCTGTGCGAAGGAGACTCGAGACATCGTGACGTACACACAGTCGCCGGCACCGCCCTCCGGCGCGGACTACCGAACAGCCACAGCCGATCTCGATGCCATCGCGTCGCGCGTCCTGTGGTTGGCGACCGCCATGGTGCACCACGCCAATCGCGTACGGGCAAACCCAAGCGGCTTGAAAGTCGGCGGGCACCAGGCATCTTCGGCATCGATGGTGCACATCATGACCTCGCTGTACTTCAGTCAGTTACAAGCGGGCGACAGAGTGTCCGTGAAACCGCATGCCTCTCCGGTGCTGCACAGCATCAATTATCTCCTCGGTGCTCTCGACGAGAGATACATGACGACCTTGCGGGAGTTCGGCGGTGTGCAAAGTTATCCGAGTCGTACCAAGGACCCCGACCCGGTCGACTATTCCACGGGGTCGGTCGGGATAGGCGCGACCGCACCGATCTGGGCGGGTCTCGCCCGTCGCTATGTCGACACGGTATTCCGTGACGCCGGATCGGGACGCCAGTACTCCCTCATCGGTGACGCCGAACTGGATGAAGGGGCGGTTTGGGAAGCGGTGATGGACCCCACGGTGCAGGAGCTGGGGGAAATCGTGTGGATCGTGGACATGAACCGCCAATCCCTGGACCGGGTCGTGCCCCACATCGCGGCAGGGCGGCTGCACGACATGTTCGCCGCCGCAGGCTGGCAGGTGCTGACCGTCAAATTCGGCATGCTGCTGGAGCAGCTGTTCGCCCGCCCCGGCGGCGAAGCCATGCGCGACCGGATCCTCACCATGCCGAACCCCGAATACCAACGCCTACTGCGTTGTTCGGGTATGGAATTGCGGGATCGGCTGCCCGGAAACGGAATTCACGCCGCCGGGGTGAGCGCCGTGATCGCGGATCTCGATGACGCCACCCTGCTGCAGGCAATCGGCAACCTCGGTGGGCACGACATCACCGCGTTGCAGGAGGCCTACGCGCAGATCGACGACTCCAGACCGACGGTCATCCTCGCATACACCGTCAAGGGATACGGCCTGCCGATCCAGGGGCATCCACAGAATCACTCGTCGCTGCTAACTGACCAACAGTTCACTGCGCTGGCTCAGAATCTGGGCGAGGATCCGCGCCGGCCGTTCAGGCGTTTCGATCCCCAATCGCCTGCTGGGCAGTTGTGCCGGCAGGTCGCCGAACGACTGCGTCGAGTCGATGTTCCTGGCCGCCAACCACCTTCGGTGCCAATAGATATCGGGCGCACCGCGCCGGCGGTCTCGAACACCCAGAGTGCCCTCGGACGCACCTTGCTCGATCTGACCCGAGAGGCCCCCGAGGTTGCGCAGCGCGTCGTGACCGTCAGCCCCGACGTCAGTTCAAGCACCAACCTCGCCGGATGGCTCAACAAAGTGGGCGTGTGGTCGCCGACCGAGCGACCCGACTGGTTCGCCGACGACACCGAGACCATCATGCACTGGCGCGAACACCCGACGGGGCAGCATATGGAGCTCGGCATCGCTGAGGTGAATCTGGTTGGCCTGCTTGGTGAGTTGGGCACGACCTGGAGCCGGTGGGGTCAGCCATTGTTTCCTATCGGCGTCCTCTACGACCCGTTCGTCGAACGCGCATTGGAGCCGTGGTCGTTCGGAATCTACGCCGGCGGTCAGTCCATTCTGGTCGGAACGCCGTCTGGGGTCACGCTGGCCGCCGAAGGCGGCGCGCATCAGTCGATCAAGACCCCGTCGATCGGGCTCGAGCAACCCGGATGCGTCAGTTATGAACCGGCGTTCGCGACCGAAGTCGAATGGATCCTGCTGTATTGCATCAGCCGATTGGGTCGCCCTGACGGAACATCGTCCTACCTTCGGTTGTCCACGCGACCCGTTCGTCAGGAGCTGGCCGGTATCCCTACCGACCCCGCGTCCCGCGAACGGCGTCGCCGGCAGGTGATAGGCGGCGCGTACACGTTGCGGCCGGTCGCCAGGCCCGCGGTATGCATCGTGACGCTAGGCGCCTTGGCCACCGAGGCGATTGCGGCTGCCGAGCGGCTCGCCGGCATGGGTGTCGACGCTGAAGTCGTGTGCGTGACGAGCCCCGACCTGCTCCATCGAGCCCTGCAGAGCCGGGACGGACTCGACGACGCGCCCAGTTGGATCCTCGATCAAGTATTCCCCGCTGAGCGTGCCGCACCGATGGTCACAGTTCTCGACGGGCATCCCCATACGCTGACCTTCTTGGCGACCGTCAACCAGGTGCGCTGTAAATCGTTGGGCGTCAGCAGGTTCGGACAGGCGGGAGACCTCGAATCGGTCTATCGCTACCACGGCATCGACACCGACAGCATCATGCGCGCAGCACTCGACATCCATGCGTAGTGCCGTGAGTTGTCCATCCAAGCGCGGTGGTTGTGGTGACAGTAGCCGGAAAAGGATTGACACAACAGGCTCGCCGCCGTACACATAAGACATGACGGCGATTTTGTCTCACGAGACATCGGACTCCCCCGTGGCCTTCCAGCTTGCCGATTCCGCCGGGTGGGTCGATCCCTGGCCGATGTACCGCTCGCTGCGCGACCACGACCCCGTTCACCATGTGGTGCCCGCCGACAATCCCGGCGCCGACTATTACGTGCTGTCCCGGCACGCCGACATCTGGACCGCGGCGCGCGATCACCAGACGTACTCCTCGGCGCAGGGCCTGACCGTCAACTACGGCGAGCTGGAACTCATTGGGCTGCAGGACAACCCGCCGATGGTGATGACGGACCCGCCCGTACATACCGAATTCCGCAAGCTGGTGTCACGCGGCTTCACGCCGCGCCAGGTCGAGGCCGTCGAGCCCAAGGTGCGCGAGTTCGTCGTGCAGCGGCTGGAGAAGCTCAAGGCCGCCGGCGGCGGTGACATCGTGGCCGAGCTGTTCAAGCCGTTGCCGTCGATGGTCGTCGCGCACTACTTGGGCGTTCCCGAAGCCGACCGCGACCAGTTCGACGGCTGGACCGAGGCCATCGTCGCCGCCAACACCGCCGAAGGCGGCCTCGGAGGCGCGCTCGAGACGCTGGGCAGCGCGCTCGGCGACATGATGGGGTACTTCACCGCGCTGATCGAGCGCCGCCGCAAGGAGCCCGAGGACGACACGGTGTCGCACCTGGTCGCCGCGGGCATCGGCGCCGACGGCGACATCAGCGGCGTGCTGTCGATCCTCGCGTTCACGTTCACCATGGTCACCGGCGGCAACGACACCACCACCGGGATGCTGGGCGGCAGCGTGCAGCTGCTGCACCGGCGCCCCGACCAGCGCCGGCTGCTCGTCGAAAACCCGGACCTCATCACTGAATCCGTCGACGAGCTGCTCCGGCTCACCTCGCCGGTCCAGGGCCTGGCCCGCACCGCCACACGCGACGTGACCATCGGCGACACCACCATCCCGGCGGGCCGCAAGGCCCTGCTGCTCTACGGCTCGGGCAACCGGGACGAACGCCAATACGGCCCGGGCGCAGGCGAATTGGATGTCACCCGCGCCCCGCGCAACATCCTGACGTTCAGTCACGGCGCGCACCACTGTCTGGGCGCGGCGGCCGCGCGGATGCAGTCCCGCGTCGCACTGACCGAGCTGCTCGCACGGATACCGGAGTTCACCGTCGACGAGGACAACATCGAGTGGGCCGGAGGCAGCTACGTGCGCCGCCCGCTTTCGGTGCCGTTTACGATCGGCTGATGGCAAACGACTGGCTCGCCGGCCGCCGCACCGAGGTCGCGGCCGAAGCCATCCTGGACGCCGCCGACCGCCTGTTCGCCGAGCAGGACGCCGCGACTGTCGGGATGCTCGAAATCGCCAGGGCGGCAGGGTGTTCCCGCGCGACGTTGTACCGGTACTACGAGAACCGCGACGTGCTGCACCTGGCCTACGTGCATCGCGAGGCGTTCCGGGTGTTCGGTCACGTCGGCGAGCAGATCGCCGACATCACCGACCCGCGCACCCGGCTGCTCGACGGCGTGGCGATCGCGCTGCGCAGTGTGCGGGAAAGTCCTGCCCTGTCATCGTGGTTCGTCGCCACGCAGCGGCCCATCGGTGGCGAGGTCGCCGCGCAGTCCGACGTCATCACCGGACTGGTGGCGGCGTTCCTGTCGGCGTCGTGGCCCGAGCTGGCGACCGAGGCCGCGCACCGCCGGGCCGGCTGGCTGGTCCGGATCCTGGTGTCGCTGTTGATGTTCCCCGGCGCCGACGAAGACGACGAACGCGCGATGATCGACGAATTCGTGGTGTCCCAGCTGGTTCCGAGCGATCAGGCTTCCCAGTAGGCGCGAGCCTTGATGGCCTTCTTCGGAATCTGGTAATCCTCGCGCAGCACCTTGGCCACCGACCGGGTGGTCCGGTTGTCGCACGCCACCCAGCCGAAGTGATCGGACGCGTCGAACGCCGACGCCCGGACGGTCTCGACCAGCGCCTCGCCGTTGTTCTTGCGGTCGACCCAGGTGACGGTCAGACCCGGAGCACCGGTGCCCACCTGAAGATCGCGGTCGTCGTCATGGCCCGCCTCCAGGTACACCTGGATGGGCGCTTCGCCGATGGCCTGCAGCAGCGAGTTGATCGCCGGCAGCGATGCGGTGTCACCGACGAGGACATATCCGGCCGGGGCGGGCTCGGGCAGCTCGAAGCTGCTGCCGAGCAGCGTCACCTCGAGGGTGTCACCGGGCTTAGCCTCCTGCGCCCAGCGGGTGGCCAGACCGTCGTGCAGCGCGAAGTCGATATCCGTGGTGCCGGCCGCCGGATCGGGGTTGACCAGCGTGTAGCCGCGCTGGTGTGCCTTGTCACCGTCGGGGAACCAGCCACGGACCCACATGGTCGGGTGCACCGGCCGTTCGGCCAGCAGGTTGCCGGTGGTGAAATGCAGCCGCAGGTAGTTCGGGGTGATCTGGGTGCGGCCGGTGACGGTCAGCTGGTAATCGCCGCCCCGCCACAGTTTGACCAGCGCGCCCTGGATTCCGCGCGACGGCTTCGACTCGGTCATATTGCACCCTCCGATTGGACTCTTAGGGCAGCATAACCTAATTCGCCGTGTTGGTTGATTGCCTGCGATTTGCACTGGCCACAGCTATCTTCGAGCCGTGTTCGGCATCCTCCGGCCCTGCCGCCATCGACTCGGCAAGGAACTCTCCGCCGTTTGGACCGCCCAATTGTGCGGTCTGTGCCTCGCGCTTCGCGACGACTATGGACAGGGCGGCCGCGTCGCCACGAACTACGACGGGCTGGTGGTATCGGCGTTGGTGGAAGCCCAATCCACCGCGGCGCCCGGACGCCGGGAGGCCGGCCGCTGCCCACTGCGGGGCATGCGCAAGGCCGACGTCGCGGTAGGCGAATCAGTTCGCCTCGCGGCTGTCGTCTCGCTGGTGCTCGCCGCCGCCCGGGTCCGCGATCACGTCGACGACGGCGACGGGGTGTTCGCCGCGGCGGGCGTGCGGCCCGCGGCCCGCCGGATCGCCGACCGGTGGGAACGCCAAGGCACGAACGTCGGTACCGCGCTGGGCTTCGACACCGGCGTCCTGATGGACGCGATCGGTCGGCAGGCGGCGCTGGAAGCCGCTGCGGCACCGGGTAGTTCGTTGCTCGTGGTCACCGAACCCACCGAGACATCCGTGGCCACGGCGTTCGGCCATACCGCGGTGCTGGCCGGGCGGCCGGCGAATGTCGAGCCGCTGCGCGAGGTCGGCCAGTTGTTCGGGCGGGTCGCGCACCTGCTCGACGCGGTCGAGGATCTGCACGACGATCGGGTGCACGGGAAGTGGAATCCGGTCGCCGCCACCGCAACACCGATCGGCGACGTCCGGACCATGTGCGACGACGCGGTGCTCGGCATCGAACTGGCCCTGGCCGACGTGGCATTCACTGACGGGCGGTTGGTGCACCGGCTGCTGACGCGCGAGTTGCGGCGGGCCGTGACCCGGACCTTCAGCCAAGCGGGATACCAGGCGACGGATGTGCCGCCCGAGGCAGAGCCACCGGCCGCGTCATTCGGTGAGCTGCCGTTGGACGACGTGGTCGGGATCGAAACGGGCGAAGAGAATCCCGAGCAGAAGGCCGAGCGCAAGGCCGGCTGGTTCGACGGCTGCTTTGCCTGCGATTGTGGCGACTGCTGCTGCGATTGCGATGGCTGCTGCGAATGCGACGGCTGCTGTTGCGACGGCTGCTGCGACTGTTCCTAGTTCCGGACCCGCGTGAAGCGGTGCAGTAGCCACGACGCCGGGATGGTGAACAGCATCGTCCAGGTGAACAACGCGAAGGTCGATCCGGTCCAGATGTGCTGGTGCATCACCTCGACCATGACCAGTTCCATGATGACCAGGTGCACCAGGAAGATCTCGTAGGAGATCTCGCCGAGGAAGACCATCGGCCGGCTCCCCAGCAGCCGCGCGTACCAACCGCGGTTCCCCAACCCCAGCGGCGCGACGACCAGTGTGGCGATGGCGGCGTAGAGCACCGCCTTCCACAGGCTCTGCGGCAGTGTCGCGGGCGAGGTCGTCGGAGCGCCGGCGATGGGCGTCGACGCGATGAGGTAGCAGACCAATGCCAGTGGGATGCACAGGAATCCGTAGGCCCGCACACCCATCACGGACAACACCGAGAGCAGCATCCCGCCGACGAACCAGATCAGGTAGGTCGGCAACCACAGCCGGGCACCGTCGGGCAGAAAATCGGTGGTGTGCACCAGCGTCAGCCACGCCAGGCTCGATGCCGCCAGCGCCGCCAGCGCACCCAGCAGCCGGCCCAGCCGCCACTGCCGCCGGCACAGCACCACCATCAGCAGGTAGGCCAGCACCGGAAGGGCAACGTAGAAAGCAACTTCCACCGCCAGGCTCCACATCTGGGTGAGGCCCTGATGCAGCCAGGAGAACAGGTAGTTGTCGGTGTAGATCTGCGTCAGCGTGAGGTTGCGGAGCAGCCCCAGCCAGGTGTGTCCGGGGTTGGGGCCGGCTGTCCGGAAGTGATACAGCGCGTAGGCCGCCAGCACCGTCACCACGTAGGCGGGCATGATCCGTCGTACCCGGTGCCAGGCGTAGCGCCGCACCGACGGTGCGTCGTAAGGCTTTTCGGCGTCGGCACGAGCCAGCGCCTTGACCCACGGGGTGAACAGCAGGAAGCCCGACAGCACGAAGAAGATCGGTACGCCGATCTCGGCGCGCGAGTACATCAGCCCGACGTAGTCCTGGGTGTACTTACCCGTCGTGAATGCGGCGTGGGTCAGTACAACGAGCAGTGCGGCAACCGCACGGACCCCGGTGAGTGAGTCGACCCGGGTCACTTGTACTTGCGCTTGCCCTCGCCTCGACCTTCGCTGTGGCCGCCGCGTCGGTCGTCGTCGCGGCCGCCACGGCCTTTGTACGGCCCACGATCCTGACGGCCGCCGCGGTCGGAGTACGAACCCCGGTCCGAGCCGCGGTCGGGACGTCCGCCGCGGTCCTGGTAACCGCCCGAATGCCCGCCCTTGTCGAGTTCCAGGTGAATCAGCTGGCCCGAAATGCGGGTGTTCTCCAGCTTTTTGAGCGTGTCCTTGCTCAGCTTGGCGGGCAGCTCCACCAGCGAGTGGTCCACCCGGATGCTGATGTGCCCGAAGTCGCTGCGGTTCAGACCGCCCTCGTTGGCAATGGCGCCGACGATGGCACCCGGAATCACCTTGTGCCGCTTGCCCACCGCGATGCGGTAGGTGGCCAGGTCGTCACGCGTGGAGCGGGGCTTGCGCTCGCGATCGCCACGGTCCCCGCGGTCGTCCCGGTCCGGACGCTCGCGCCGCTTCTCCGGCGGCGGCTCCTTCATGAGGAACTCTTCACCGCCTTGGGTCTGTACGGCCAGCGCCGCCGCGATCTCGGCCAACGGCACGTTGTTGTCACGCTCGTAGTCCTCGATCAGCCGGCGGAACAGCTCGACGCTCGGTGCGTTCAGCGAGTCGGTGATCGAGTCGCGGAACTTGGCCACGCGCTGGGCGTTGACGTCGTCGACCGAAGGCAGTTGGGACTCGATGAGTTTCTTGCGCGTGACGCGCTCGATCGAGTTGAGCAAGTGCCGTTCCCGCGGAGTGACGAACAGCAGCGCGGTACCCGACCGCCCGGCCCGGCCGGTGCGGCCGATGCGGTGCACGTACGACTCGGGGTCGTGCGGAATGTCGTAGTTCAGCACGTGCGAGATACGTTCGACGTCCAGGCCGCGCGCCGCCACATCGGTGGCGATCAGGATGTCGATCGAACCGTCCTTGAGCCCGTTGATGGTGCGCTCGCGGACTGCCTGCGGAATATCACCGTTGATCGCCGCCGCGGAAAAGCCACGGGCCCTGAGCTTTTCGGCAACTTCCTCGGTGGCCTGCTTGGTGCGGACGAAGACGATCATGGCTTCGAACGGCTCGACCTCGAGCAGCCGGGTGATGGCGTCCATCTTGCGGGCGCCGGCCACCTGGATGTAGCGCTGCGTGATGTTCTCGGCGGTCTGGGCCTTGGCCTTGATGGTCACCTCGACCGGGTCGTGCAGGTACTTCGAGGTGATCTTCTTGATGGCCGGCGGCATGGTCGCCGAGAACAACGCGACCTGCTTGTACTCCGGGGTGTCGGCCAGAATGCGCTCGACATCCTCGGCGAAACCCATCTGCAGCATCTCGTCGGCCTCGTCGAGCACCAGGTAGTCCAGGTGCGAGAGGTTCAGGCTGCCCTTCGACAAGTGATCGATAACGCGGCCCGGGGTGCCCACCACGACCTGGGCGCCGCGCTTGAGGCCGGCCAGCTGCGGTGTGTACGACGACCCGCCGTAGATCGCCAGCACGTTGACGTTCAGGTGCACGCCGTACTTGCCGAACGCCTCGGCCACCTGCAGCGCCAGCTCCCGGGTCGGCGCCAGCACCAGACACTGGGTGTTGCGGCTGGTGGGGTCGATCTTGGACAGCACCGGAACCGCGAAGGCGGCCGTCTTGCCGGTACCGGTCTGGGCGAGGCCGACGACGTCGGACCCGTTCAGGATCGCGGGGATCGTCGCGGCCTGGATGGGCGACGGAGATTCGTATCCGACATCGGTCAGTGCCCGCAGCACCTCCGGCCGGATGTTCAGGTCGGCGAACGTGACCTCGGCGCCGGTGTCGGCGGAGGTTTCTGAAGCGGGATCAGCGGTGGTGTTGGGGCCGCCCGAATCCGGGTCGGCCTCGGGCGAAGACGTCGTCATTATGCAAGGAGTCTAGAGGGTTATCAGGCCAGGTACGCCCAGCATGGCTGACCGGACTCCCCCTGGTCCGCCTTATAGGGTGGCCGGGTGCGCTGCGCCGAACCGAAACTGATGACGATCGCGGTGGCCGCACTCGCGGCGGCAAGCCTGTCCGCCTGTGGGTCGGGCGACTCCACCGCCTCCAAGACCCCCGAGCCGACCGCGCCGGCCGCCACCAAGAAACCCGCCGCGCCGACCGTCGTCGCAGGTCCGAAGACCAGCGCGGCCCCGGCGGACCCCTGTGCCGTCAGTCTCACGGCGCCCGATATCGCGAAAGCGGTGTCGACGCTGCCGGCCGATCCCCGCAGCAAGCAGGGCTGGAGCCCCGAACCGCTGGCCGGAAACTACAACCAGTGCGCGCCACTGTCGGTGGTGATTGTGAAAGCGAACACCAACGCCGAACAGCCGAACACCCGCGCCGTGATGTTCCACCTGGGCCAGTTGATCCCGACCGGCGTGCCCGACACCTATGGGTTCAACGGCATCGACCTGGCCCAGACCACCGGCGACACCGTCGCCCTGAGCTACACCAACCCGGCCAGCGGGCTCAAGAGCATCGTGCGGTTCCACTGGAACGGCAACGGCGTCGAGCTGATCGGCAACACGCACTAACCGCGGAGCACCTTGTCCATGGCCTTGCCCTTGGCCAGCTCGTCGACCAGCTTGTCGAGGTAGCGGATCTTCTGCATCAACGGGTCCTCGACGTTCTCGACGCGGACACCGCACACCAAGCCGGTGATCAGGGTGGCATTCGGATTCAGCGTCGCGACGGCGAAGAAGTCCTCGAAGGTCGTCTCCGCTTTCAGGTGCTCGGCCAGAGTGGCCTGGTCGAAGCCGGTCAGCCAGCAGATGACCTGATCGAGTTCGGCGGTCGTGCGGCCCTTCTTCTCCACCTTGTTGACGTAGTGGGGATAGACCGACGCGACACTCGTGGTGAAAATCCTGCTCACTCCAGCCAAGGTAACCCCGGTCTGTCGGCGGGCTGCCATATGGTGGCGACGTGTTCCTCAGTCCGACCGATCACGCTGCGCCGGTCATATACAGCGCATCGGATCTCGCGGCTGCGGCGCGCTGCGAGTACGCGCTGCTGCGCCGGTTCGACGGGCTGCTGGGCTGGGGACCGAAGGCCGTCGTCGACGACGACCTGCTGGCCCGCACCGCCGAATTGGGCGACGCCCATGAGCAGCGGCATCTGGAGCAGCTGCGGGAGACATCCGGGGACAACGTCACGATGATCGGCCGGCCGCGGCCGTACACCGTGGCCGGGCTGCTGGCCGCGGCCGAAGCCACCCGCGCCGCCGTCGACCGCCGAGCGCCGGTCATCTACCAGGCCGCGATGTTCGACGGCCGCTTCCTGGGTTTCGCCGACTTCCTGATCCTCGAGGACGGCCGCTACCGCCTGCGCGACACGAAGCTGGCCCGGTCGGTGAAAGTCGAGGCGCTCCTGCAGTTGGCGGCGTACGCCGACGCGCTGGACCAGGCCGGCATACCGGTGGCGCCCGAGGTGGACCTGGTGCTCGGCGACGGCACCATCGCCAGTTATCCGGTGGCCGAACTGCTTCCGGTCTACCTGCCGCGGCGCGCGGCGCTGCAGCGACTGCTCGACGAACACCGGGCCGGCGGAGCGCAGGTGTCCTGGGAGACGCCGACGCTGCGCGCCTGCCACCAATGCGAGGACTGCGAAGTCGAGGTCCGGGAGCGCGATGACCTGCTGCTGGTGGCCGGCATGCGGGTCAGCCAACGAGCCCGGCTGCTCGACGCCGGGATCACCACCATGCACCAGCTGGCCGAGCACAGCGGCGCGGTGCCGGGGCTCTCGTCGCGCATCGTGGCGAATCTCGTCGGGCAGGCGCGGCTGCAGGTCGCTCCCCCGGTCGACGACAAGCCGCAGTTCGAGGTCATCGACGCACAGCCGCTCACGGGGCTGCCCGAACCCGACCGCGGCGACCTGTTCTTCGACTACGAGGGCGACCCGCTGTGGACCGAGAACGGCCGGGACTGGGGCCTGGAGTATCTGTGGGGCACCCTGACCGCGACGGGGCAGTTCCACCCGCTGTGGGCGCATGACCGGACCAGTGAACGGCAGGCGCTCATCGATTTCCTGGCGCTGGTTCGCAAGCAGCGCAAGCGGTACCCGAACATGCACATCTACCACTACGCGGCCTACGAGAAGAGCACGCTGCTGCGGCTGTCCGGGCGCTACGGCGTCGGCGAGGCCGAGGTGGACGAGCTGCTGCGCAGCGGTGTGCTGGTCGACCTGCTGCCGTTGGTGCGCAAGAGCATTCGGGTCGGGACCGAGAGCTACAGCATCAAGTACCTGGAGCCGCTGTACATGGGCGGCGAGCTGCGTGTCGGCGAGGTCACCAAGGCCACCGACTCCATCACGCAGTACGCGCGGTACACCGAACTCGCAGCGGCCGGCGAGCACGAGGAAGCCGCGACGGTCCTCAAGGAGATCGAGGACTACAACCACTACGACTGCCGCTCCACGCTGCGGCTGCGCGAGTGGCTGCTCGGGGTGGCATGGGCCGAGGGCATCGCGCCGCGCGGACCGGCGGTCGGCGGCCCCACGCAACCGGAGACGGCCGCGCCGGCCGACGATGCCACCCAGCGCGCGCTGGCGAAGTACGCGGGCGACGGCACCACGGCACGCTCGGACACGCAGCAGGCCGTCGCCATGGTCGCGGCCGCCCGCGGGTACCACCAGCGCGAGGAAAAGCCGTTCTGGTGGGAGCATTTCGACCGGATCAACAACCCGGTCGACGAATGGGCCGACAGCACAGACGTTTTCGTGTCGACGGCAACCCCGCACGTCGCCGTCGACTGGAACATCCCACCCAAGGCCCGCAAGCCGCAGCGCCAGGTTTTGCTGCGCGGCGAGATCGCCGCCGGCTCGATCCGGCCCGGCGCCGAGGTTTTCGCGCTCTACGAACCACCCTCTCCGGCAGGACTTTCCGACGATCCCGATGTCCGCGCTGCCGGTACCGCCACGGTGGTGGACTGCAACGAGGACGGCACCGAGGTGCTCATCGTGCACCGGACCGGCAAAGACGGCGATGAGTTCGGCCAGCTGCCCTTCGCCCTGACGCCGGGGCCGCCGCCGAACACCAAACCGCTGCGGACCTCGATCGAGACGACGGCTGCCGAGCTCGCCGCCGGATTGCCGTCGTTACCGCCCCACGCGGCGCTCGACATCCTGCTGCGGTCCGCCCCGCGCACGCTGTCCACCGGCCCGCTCCCCCGCACCGGCGACACGACGCGGGATATCGTTGCGGCCCTGCGGGATTTGGATTCGTCGTACCTTGCGGTGCACGGCCCGCCGGGTACCGGAAAGACCTACACCGCCTCGAAGGTCATCGCCGACCTCGTCAACCGCGACCACTGGCGCATCGGTGTGGTGGCGCAGGCTCATGCCGTCGTGGAGAACGTGCTCAGCAGCGTGGTCAAGGCCGGGGTCGACGGCCGGGTCGTCGGCAAGAAGCGTGCGCCCGAGGACGCGCCGTTCACCGACGTGCCGGACAACCAGTACGCGCGCTTCATCGAGGACAGCAATGGCTGCGTGATCGGCGGCACCGCTTGGGATTTCGCCAACGACGGCCGTGTCCCGCGCGGCAGCCTGGATCTGCTCGTCATCGAGGAGGCCGGCCAGTTCAGCCTGGCCAACACCATCGCCGTCGCACCGGCGGCGAGCAATCTGCTGCTGCTCGGTGACCCGCAGCAGCTGCCGCAGGTCAGCCAGGGCACCCACCCCGAGCCGGTCGACGAGTCGGCCCTGAGCTGGCTCGTCGAGGGCAGTCATACCCTGCCCGCCGAACGCGGCTATTTCCTCGACGTGTCGTACCGGATGCACCCGGCAGTGTGCGCCCCGGTGTCGGCGCTGTCTTACGACAACCGGCTACTGGCGGCCGAAAGCGTCAGCGGCGCACGGCGATTGGCTGGTATCGAGCCAGGTGTGCACCTGATGATCGTCGAGCACGAGGGCAATGCGACCGACAGCCCCGAGGAGGCCGAGGCGATCATCGCCGCCATCGGCGGCCTGGTGGGCAGGCAGTGGACCGACGAGGACGGCACGAAAACCCTTGGTCCCGAGGATGTCCTGATCGTGGCACCGTACAACGCGCAGGTGGTACTGCTGCGCGAGCGGATGGACGCGTCGGGCTACGGCGACGTCCAGGTGGGCACCGTCGACAAGTTCCAGGGGCGGCAAGCGCCCGTGGTGTTCGTCTCGATGACGGCGTCGTCCATCGCCGAAGTACCCCGCGGCATGGGCTTCCTGCTCAATCGCAACCGCCTCAACGTGGCGATCAGCCGCGCCAAATACGCCGCCTACGTGGTGCGTTCGGCGCTGTTGACCGACTATCTCCCCTCGACGCCGGACGGGATGATCGAACTCGGCGCGTTCCTGTCGGTGACCGCATGACCATGCCGCCGCCGGGGATACCAGTGCCACCCGTTCACCACGTCTGGACCGCGGGGCCGTCCGATCGTGGGCATTTCACGTGGCTCTCCACCCGGCAAGCCCTGACCCGGTGGCAGCTGTGGTTGATCATCGTCGTCGTTGTCGGGTTCACCGCGAGCCGCGCGTCGTCCATCGGAGCCGGCATCGGAATTGCGATCTTCTTGTTGCCGCTCCTGGTCGGCGTGATCGTGGCGCTCACCTGGTTCAGCAGCCACCGGGCGCTGGGCCGCACCATGTTTCCCGGCGCACAGTGGGCGACAGGATTCAACGATCACGGGTTCATGCTGGCCAGCCCGACCGGCACGCTGACGTTCGACTGGGGCACCGTCACCGCGATCCGGCCCTCCGCCGAGCTGGTGACCCTCCAGACCAAGACCGGCCGCATCGGCATCCCGGCGCCACTCGTCCCGCCACCGGCGGTCGCATACGCCGCCGGCCAGATTGCCCGTCAACAGGCGGTCTCACGGCCATGACTCTCTTGGATCAGCTCGCATCCATCGTCGGCGCCGGGTACGTCACCACCGATCCCGATGTCCTCGCCGGACGCGTCGTCGACCAGACCGGCCGCTACCGCGGCCACGCCCAGGCGCTGGTCCGCCCGGGCAGCGAGACCGAGGTCGCGGCAGTACTGCGGGCGTGCCGGGGCGCGGGCGCCTGCGTCACGGTGCAGGGCGGACGGACGTCACTGGTAGCCGGCACCGTCCCCGAGCACGACGACATCCTGCTGTCCACCGAACGGCTGTCGGCCATCGACGCCGTGGACACCGCGGAACGCCGGGTCCGAGTCGGGGCCGGAGCGACCTGCGCCGCCGTGCAGCACGCCGCCGCCGCCGCGGGGCTGGTGTTCGGCGTCGACCTCGCGTCCCGTGATTCGGCGACCGTCGGTGGCATGGCGTCGACCAATGCCGGCGGCCTGCGGACGGTGCGCTACGGCAACATGCGCGAACAGATTCTGGGCCTCGAGGTGGCGTTGCCCGACGGCACGGTGGTGCGGCGGCACAGCCAAGTGCGTAGCGACAACACCGGTTACGACCTGACCTCGTTGTTCGTCGGCGCCGAGGGCACGCTCGGGGTCATCACCGGCCTGGACCTACGGCTGCACCCCGTACCGCCGCATCGGGTGACCGCGGTGGCCGGGTTCGACGACCTCGACGCCCTTATCGCCACCGGGCGACGGCTCCGGGACACCGACGGCATCGCGGCACTGGAACTGGTCGACGCGCGCGCCAGCGCCCTGACCGCGGAGCACCTCGGCGTGCACGCGGCCGTCAGCGGCGCGTGGCAGCTGCTGGTCGAAATGGCCGGCGAGGCAGACCAAACCGACCTGCTGGCCGACGTGTTGGCCGACGCCGAGCTGACGGGCGAACCCGCGGTGGGCGTCGATGCCGCCGCCAGCCAGCGGCTGTGGTTGGTTCGCGAATCGATCGGCGAAGTGCTGGGCTGGTACGGCCCTCCACTGAA
This sequence comes from Mycobacterium sp. 360MFTsu5.1, assembly GCF_000383495.1. Taxonomy (NCBI): domain Bacteria; kingdom Bacillati; phylum Actinomycetota; class Actinomycetes; order Mycobacteriales; family Mycobacteriaceae; genus Mycobacterium; species Mycobacterium sp. 360MFTsu5.1. Next base: position 504,356 of record NZ_KB911466.1, read on the forward strand.
ATTCGATGTGTCGCTGCCACTTTCAGCCGTGGCACGGTTCGCTGATGCCGCGACCGCGGTCACCGCCGAGCACGCGCCCGAGGCCATTCCCGTGCTGTTCGGTCACATCGGCGAGGGCAACCTGCATCTGAACCTGGTGCGCTGCAACGTCTCCGGCGAAAGCGAACGCGCCCTCTACACCGCGATGATGAATCTGATCGCCGAATGCGGAGGCAACGTCAGCTCCGAACACGGCGTCGGCTCCCGCAAGCGCGACTACCTGACCATGTCACGCACCGACGCCGACGTCGCAGCCATGCGCACGGTGAAGGCAGCGTTCGACCCGACGGGGTACCTCAATCCCGCGGTGCTGTTCCGCTGATCCGGTTCCAGAGGCTCCGGTAGCGTCAATATCGTGCGCCGATACGCCCTGGTTGTAGCCACGCTCCCCGTGCTCGCGCTCACCGCAGTAGCGCCCGACAGCCACGCCGCCCCGGCCTGCGGCACCACCGACCCGAGCCGCGCGCCCGCCGTCATCACCGGGTTCGACGGCTACAGCGCGGTGAACGTCTGCGACTACGCCGGGCCCAAGCACTACGGCTGGTCGTCGCACCGGTTCAAGACCGCCGGCGGCGTGCACTGCGAGCTGTACGACGGGCCGAACTCGTGGCAGTACTACTCCAGCATCACGTGCTGGGGGACGCTGCCCGGCGTACCCGCGGGCGTCACCCAGGTGGAGGTCGCGGCCGGCAGCGTGGCGAGTTTCGGCCAGGCAGATGTGAAGCAGAAGGAAACGCAGGACGGCGGCGTGCTCGTCGACCCGGCCAGTTACCGGGAGCTGGCCCCCGGCCAGAAGATCGTCGTCCCCGGCGCCAAGGGGGCCGTCGACGAGAACGACGAAGTGTGCGCGACCGCGGGCGACGGTGCCCTCACGTGTGAAATCCAGAATCCCGGCGAAGCCTGGGGCCAGGACCGGAAGACCCACGGTTTCGTGCTGTCGGCGCAGGGCAGCCGCGTCTACTGAGCACCGCCGGTCGCGGCCGTAACGCCACGGCGCGAATGGTCGCCGGAAATCGCCCTGCGGTTACGTTCGCGAGCCGGTGCGAACCCGTGCGGCACTACATCGAATGCAAACCGTAGATGCCGGGATCGTCGGCCTCGTCGTCTTCCCGATAGTGCCGGCCGCGCCGCGGCGTCGGAGGCGCTTCAGCCGCCACGACCTCCGGGCGACGCGGACTGTGCCAGTGGTCGACGCGCATCGGAATAGGTGAGGTGCGCGGCTCGTCGGGGTCTTCGGACTCGAAGTGCGCGTAGTCCTCATCAGATTCGGCGGGCACGGCGTAACGGTCCCACTGCTCGGAGTCAGCCACGGCGTCGAATGCGGCGCGGTCGACGGTGTACTCGACGTAGTCGTCGTCATCGGGAAAGTAGTTGGGTTCGGGCGGTTCCGGGACAGAGGTCCGGGGCCGAACCAACGGCGCGGCGGTCGCCTGGCCCCGCAGGAACAGCGCGGCGACGATGCCGAACAACGCGACGAACGCCGGCAGCAGCAGCGACTGCGACATCGCGGTCGCGAACGGCTCGTGCAGGAACGGCGGCAGCGTCACCGGTGTGCCTTCGCCGGCAACGGGACGGCCGCCGGTCGGCATCTCGGCGCTGATCCGGGACGTCATGTAGGCGGCCATGCCGGCGCTGCCCAGCACCGAGCCGACCAACCGCGTCGCGTTGTAAACGCCGGACCCGGCGCCGGCCAGCCGCGGCGGCAGATTGCGGGTCGCGGTCGCCGCCAGCGGCGACCAGATGAACGCCATGCCGATGCCCATGACGATGAACGGCAGCGTCAGCTGCCACAGCGGCGTGTCGGGAGTCAGCCCGAACGACAACCAGGTCAGCCCGATCGCCAGCGCCGAGAATCCCGACCCCACGATCGGTTGCGGCGGGTAGCGGTCGATCAGCTTGCCGACGAGCGGCGCCAGCATCCCGGACACCACCGCCATGGGCGCGGTGAGCAGTGCCGACTCCGTCGCGCTCAGACCGAGGACGGCCTGGGCGTGGAACATCACCGGCAGGATCATCGCGGTGACGCAGAAGCCGATGGTGGCCACGGCCACGTTGGACAGGCAGAAGTCGTTGTCGTGGAACACCGTCAGCGGGATCAGCGGCTCGTCCGGGTTGACCGCCTGCCAGTACACGAAGGCGGCCATGAAGCCCACGCCGGCGAGGATCACCAGCCAGATCCACCAGGCCCAGCCGTGAGTCTGTCCCTCCTGCAGGCCGAACACGATGCCGAACATGCCGACACCCGACAGCACCACGCCGAGGACGTCGAACCGGTGCCGCTCGGTCGGCAGCTGCGGCACCAGCACCCAGGCCAGCGCCAGGCCGACGATGCCGATCGGCACGTTGACGAAGAAGATCCACTGCCAGCCGAGATGGTCGACCAGCACGCCACCGGCCAGCGGGCCGACCAGTGTCGCCACCCCGGCCGTGGCGCCCCACACGCTCATGGCCGCGCCGCGGCGTTCGGGCGGGAAGATGCGGGTGATCGTGGACAGGGTCTGCGGCGTCAGCAGCGCCGCGCCCAGCCCCTGTACGACGCGCGCGGCGATCAGCATCCCGATGCTGCCGGACAAGCCGCACCACAACGACGCCAGCGTGAACACCGCCAGGCCCGTCAGATACAGGTTGCGCGGCCCGAAGCGGTCACCGAGCCGGCCCGCGACGAGCAGCGGTACCGCATACGCCAGCAGATAGGCACTGGTCACCCAGATGACACCGTCGTAGTCGGTGCCGAGCTTCTGCATGATGACGACGTTGGCGACGGCGACGATCGTGGAGTCCACCAGGATCATGAAGAAGCCGAACATCATGGCCCAGAGGGCATGCCACGGCCGACTCACTTGCGCAGCGCTCACCGACGAACTCCGGCGGAAATCAACGTATGCATGCAGTGGGTATCAAGTCTGGTGGCCGGCCGATGTGCCGGTCTCCACTTCGACGCTACGGACAGTCGCGGATCCGAACAAGTCAGCAGTTCGGCGCCGCCACCACAGACCTAATGGCGGTGACGTTCGTGTCCCGACTCACCCTTGTCGCCGACAGCCAGCAGCGCGAACAGGGCGACCACGACGCCCGTCGTCATCACGCCCGCGAGCGCCAACTCACCGTTACCCAGCGCGCCGACGAGTGGCGCCACCGCCGCGCCGAGCCCGAACTGGGCGGCGCCCAGCGCGGCCGCCGCGGTACCGGCGGCATCGGGGTGACGGGCCAGTGCGACGGCGGGTGTGTTCGGAATCACGAGGCCCATCGCGGCCAGCATCGCCCATACCGGGATGAGGAACCCGGCCAGCCCGCCCACGTGCAGCGCGGCCAGCGCGACGAACACGAGGCCGAACACCGACGCGGCGATCAGCGCGACCACCGCGATCTTCTGCGGCTCGAACCGGCGCAGCAGTACGACGTTGAATTGGGTGGAGCCGATGAGCGCGATCGCCCCGGCGGCGAACACCAGCGCGAAGGACTGCTGGTCGAGGCCGTACCGCCCCTGCAGCACGAAGGCGGCACCGGCGATGTACGCGAACAGGCCCGACATGCCGAGGGCACCGACGAGGACCAGCACCACGAAGCGGACATCGCTCAGCACCTCGACGTACGTCCGCAAGATCGCCCGCAGTTGTAGCGGGCGCCGGTCGGCGACGGCGAGGGTCTCGGGCAGGGCCAGCACCGCCACCGCCAGGATCGCGCCGCCCAGGACGGCGAGCGCGGCGAACACCCAGTGCCACGAACCGCGCAGCAGCACGGCCGCGCCGAGCGACGGCGCCAACACCGGCGCCACGCCCAGGACCAGGATCAACCGCGACATCACGACGGCCGCGACCGACTCTTCGAAGAGGTCACTCACGACGGCGACGGCCACGACAGAAGCCGCGGCGGCACCCACACCCTGCAGCGCGCGGGCGATGCCCAGCACCTCGATGTTCGGCGCAAACAGGCACAGCAGCGACGCCGCCATGTGCAGCAGGATGCCGGCGACCAGGGGCCGCCGACGGCCCAACGCGTCCGACAGCGGGCCGACGATCAGCTGGCCGAGGGCCAGGCCGCCCAGCGTCCCGGTCAGCGTCAGCTGCGCGACCGACGACGACAACCCCAGCTCAGAGGCAATCCGGGGCAGTGCCGGCAGGTACATGTCGATGGTCAGCGGGCCCAGTGCGACCAGCAGGCCGAGCACCACGATCATCCGGGTACGGCTCGGCGCCGGACGTACTTCCGGGGCCTCGGCGGGCACGCCACTATCGGTGGCGTCGCCTACCGCTGTCAGATCCACAAGGGGCGATGCTGCCATGAATATGGTTAGCAATGCATACCGGTTTTTTCTTCCCGGCAAACCCGCAGTGTTCAGATGTGATCACCGGCTCAGCCGGTGCCGGGCACTCAGATGCCGCCCCGATCGTTGACCACGCGTTAGCCTGAATTCCTGAGACGGAGATGGAGAGGCCGGCCGATGAGTGCTCGCTCCAGCATGAAGGGGCAGTTGCCTGTGAAGCATGACGCCCACGCCGAGAACCCTGGCGCTGCCGCCAAGGCGCTCTCGCACATCCTCGAAGGCGGAGCCCGAGTGCAGGCGCCGGCAGTGGCCGCCTACGTGAACCGGTTACGTGAACACAACCCCGGTGCCACCCCGGCCGAGATCGTCACCAAACTCGAGAAGCACTACCTGGCCGCGACCATGGCCAGCGGCGCCGCAGTCGGATCGGCCGCGGCCTTCCCCGGCATCGGCACGCTCGTCGCGATGTCCGCGGTCGCCGGCGAGACCGTGGTGTTCCTCGAAGCGACCGCGGTGTTCGCCCTGGCGGTGGCCGAGGTGCACGGCATCCCGGTCGACCAGCGGGAGCGTCGTCGCGCGCTGGTGCTCGCCGTACTCGTCGGCGACGAGGGCAAGCACGCCATCGGGGACCTGCTCGGCACCGGCCGCACCAGCGGCGCGTGGCTGGCCGACGGCGCCGCGACCGTTCCGCTACCGGCTGTCTCGCAATTGAATTCGCGACTGCTGAAGTTCTTCGTGAAGAAGTACACGCTCAAGCGCGGCGCCATCGCGTTCGGCAAGCTGCTGCCGGTCGGCGTCGGCGCGGTGATCGGCGGTGTCGGCAACCGGTTGATGAGCAAGAAGATCATCGAGAACGCCCGCGCGGCCTTCGGGCCCGCCCCGGCGCGGTGGCGCCAGACGCTGCACGTGCTGCCCGAGGCACGGGATTAGCAAACCCTCCGCAGATTGATGAACCAATACGTAGGCTTCCGCCGTCCGAGGATTCGACCGACGGGTTAGCCTTAGTCGGCACGGGGGCGGGCGACCGCCAACACAACAGAGGGCGCGTACGCCGGGCTGAGGTCCGGCACTCGCCGGACAGAAGGAAACGAGGCGAATAGCGGCCGTGAGCACATCACCTTCACCATTCGGTCAGAACGAGTGGCTGGTCGAAGAGATGTATCGCAAATTCCGTGAGGACCCGTCCTCGGTGGACCCGAGTTGGCACGACTTCCTGCGTGACTACAACCCCGAACCCGTCACGGACACAACAGATTCCGTAGCCGCGGCGACCCCGGCGCCCGCCGCCGCACCCGCAGCCCCGGCTGCTGCGCCGACCGCACCGGCTCCCGCCGCGGCCCCTGCCGCACCGGCTGCCCCGGCCCCCGCCGCGCCTGCCAAGGCCGCCCCCGCCAAGGCCGCTGCCGGACCCGCGCCCGCCGAGGACGCCGAGACGCAGACGCTGCGCGGCGCCGCTGCCGCCGTCGTCAAGAACATGAACGCGTCGCTGGACGTGCCGACCGCCACGAGCGTGCGCGCCATCCCCGCGAAGCTGATGATCGACAACCGCGTCGTCATCAACAACCACCTCAAGCGCACCCGCGGCGGCAAGATCAGCTTCACCCATCTGCTGGGCTACGCGATCGTCCAGGCGGTCAAGCAGTTCCCCAACATGAACCGCTACTTCGCCGAGGTCGACGGCAAGCCGACGGCCGTCACGCCGGCGCACACCAACCTCGGTCTGGCGATCGACCTGCAGAACAAGGACGGTTCGCGCCAGCTCGTCGTTGCAGCCATCAAGCGTTGCGAGACAATGCAATTCGGCCAGTTCATCGCCGCCTACGAGGACATCGTCCGGCGTGCCCGCGACGGCAAACTGACCGCCGAGGACTTCAGCGGCGTCACCATCTCGCTGACCAATCCGGGCACCATCGGCACCGTGCATTCGGTGCCGCGCCTGATGCGCGGTCAGGGCGCCATCATCGGCGCCGGTGCCATGGAGTACCCGGCCGAGTTCCAGGGCGCCAGCGAAGAGCGCATCGCCGAGCTCGGCGTCGGCAAGCTCATCACCCTGACGTCGACCTACGACCACCGCATCATCCAGGGCGCCGAGTCCGGTGACTTCCTGCGCACCGTGCACCACCTGCTGCTCGACGACGCCTTCTTCGACGAGATCTTCCGCGAGCTGGGCATCCCCTACGAGCCGGTGCGCTGGCGGATCGACAACCCGGACTCGATCGCCCACAAGAACGCCCGCATCATCGAGTTGATCGCGGCCTATCGCAACCGCGGCCACCTGATGGCCGACATCGACCCGCTGCGCCTCGACAAGACCCGCTTCCGCAGCCACCCCGACCTCGACGTCAACACCCACGGCCTGACGCTGTGGGACCTGGACCGCGAGTTCAAGGTCGACGGTTTCGCCGGCAAGCAGTTCATGAAGCTGCGCGACGTGCTGTCGGTGCTGCGCGACGCCTACTGCCGCCACGTCGGTGTCGAGTACACCCACATCCTCGAACCCGAGCAGCAGAAATGGCTGCAGGAGCGCGTCGAGGTCAAGCACGACAAGCCCACGGTCGGTGAGCAGAAGTACATCCTGTCCAAGCTCAACGCCGCCGAGGCCTTCGAGACCTTCCTGCACACCAAATACGTTGGGCAGAAACGCTTCTCGCTGGAAGGCGCGGAAGCCGTCATCCCGATGATGGACGCCGCCATCGACCAGGCGGCCGAACACAACCTCGACGAAGTCGTCATCGGCATGCCGCACCGCGGCCGCCTCAACGTGCTGGCCAACATCGTCGGCAAGCCGTACTCGAAGATCTTCAGCGAGTTCGAGGGCAACCTGAACCCGGCGCTGGCGCACGGTTCCGGCGACGTGAAGTACCACCTCGGCGCCACCGGCCACTACCTGCAGATGTTCGGCGACAACGAGATCGACGTGTCGCTCGTGGCCAACCCCAGTCACCTCGAAGCCGTCGACCCGGTCCTCGAGGGCCTGGTCCGGGCCAAGCAGGACCTGCTGGTCGGCGACGAACACGACGACAGCGACGCGCACGGCCGCTTCTCGATCGTGCCGATGATGCTGCACGGCGACGCCGCGTTCGCCGGCCAGGGCGTCGTGGCCGAGACGCTGAACCTCGCGCTGCTCAAGGGCTACCGCACCGGCGGCACCATCCACATCGTCGTGAACAACCAGATCGGATTCACCACGGCGCCAACGGATTCGCGCTCCAGTGAGTACTGCACCGACGTGGCCAAGATGATCGGCGCGCCGATCTTCCACGTCAACGGCGACGACCCCGAGGCCTGCGCCTGGGTGGCCCGTCTCGCCGTGGACTTCCGCGAGGCGTTCAAGAAGGACGTCGTCATCGACATGTTGTGCTACCGCCGCCGCGGCCACAACGAAGGCGACGACCCGTCGATGACCCAGCCGTACATGTACGACGTCATCGACACCAAGCGCGGCGTCCGCAAGACCTACACCGAAGCCCTCATCGGCCGCGGTGACATCTCCCTCAAAGAGGCCGAGGACGCCCTGCGCGACTACCAGGGCCAGCTCGAACGGGTCTTCAACGAGGTCCGCGAGCTCGAGAAGCACGAGCTCGCGCCCAGCGAGTCGGTGGAGTCCGACCAGACCATCCCGCAGCGCCTGCTGACCGCGGTCGACAAGTCGCTGCTGGCCCGCATCGGTGACGCACACCTCGCGGTGCCCGAGGGCTTCAACGTGCACCCACGCGTCAAGCCCGTGCTGGAGAAGCGCCGCGAGATGGCCTACGAAGGCAAGGTCGACTGGGCGTTCGCCGAGCTGCTGGCCCTGGGCTCGATGGTCGCCGAAGGCCGGCTCATCCGGTTCTCCGGTCAGGACACGCAGCGCGGCACCTTCACGCAGCGGCACGCGGTCCTCATCGACCGCGTCACCGGTGAGGAGTTCACCCCGCTGCAGCTGCTGGCCACCAACACCGACGGCACCCCGACCGGCGGCAAGCTGCTGATCTACAACTCGGCGCTGTCGGAGTTCGCCGCGGTCGGCTTCGAGTACGGCTACTCGGTGGGCAACCCCGACGCCATGGTGCTGTGGGAAGCCCAGTTCGGTGACTTCGTCAACGGCGCGCAGTCGATCATCGACGAGTTCATCAGCTCCGGTGAGGCCAAGTGGGGCCAGCTCTCCGACGTGGTGCTCCTGCTGCCGCACGGTCACGAGGGCCAGGGCCCGGACCACACATCGGGCCGCATCGAGCGGTTCCTGCAGGTGTGCGCCGAAGGTTCGATGACGGTCGCGATGCCGTCGACCCCGGCCAACTACTTCCACCTCCTGCGCCGGCACGGCCTCGACGGCATCCACCGGCCGCTCATCGTCTTCACCCCGAAGTCGATGCTGCGCAACAAGGCCGCGGTCAGCGACATCAAGGACTTCACCGAGATCAAGTTCCGCTCGGTGCTCGAAGAGCCGACCTACGAAGACGGCGTCGGCGACCGGTCGAAGGTCACCCGGGTGCTGCTCACCAGCGGCAAGCTGTACTACGAGCTGGTGGCCCGCAAGGCCAAGGACAAGCGCGAGGACATCGCGATCGTGCGCATCGAGCAGCTGTACCCGCTACCCAAGCGCCGGCTCGAGGCGACGCTGGCCCAGTACCCGAACGTGCAGCAGTACTTCTGGGTGCAGGAGGAGCCGGCCAACCAGGGTGCCTGGCCGACGTTCGGCCTGAGCCTGCCGGAGCTGCTGCCCGACCGCCTGACCGGCATCAAGCGCATCTCGCGCCGGGCCATGAGCGCGCCGTCGTCGGGCAGCTCGAAGGTGCACGCCATCGAGCAGCAGGCCATCATCGACGAGGCGTTCGCCCCGTAGCGCCGAACCTGAGCTTGGGTGCGAAGTTCCGCCGGAACTTCGCACCCAAGCTCATTTTCGCGTGAGTATGGGCTCGCTTGTGCGCCAATGCGGTGCCGGCCACCGCAACCCGGTCGGCGTCGAATCCCGGCGGCGGGCCGGACAGCCCCAGCAGTGCCTGTAGCAGTGCGTCCTCGGCGTCGGCCAACGCCCGACGCGCGATGTCGGACGGCTCGGGCGCCACTCGACCGGATGCACGCCGCAGTCCCGCGGCCCAGGGCCGGACCACGTCGTCACCGGCTCGCCCGGCAGCCGACCGGATGGCGGCCAACTCCCGGGCCAGCACGCTCGGCGCCGGGTAGGCGCCGTCCCGTTCCAGCATGACGGCGGGCAACGCGGTTCTGCCCGCGAGCTCGGCGAGCAGGTCCAGGATCGGCTCGGCGACGTCGGCGGTGTGGGTGTCGTGCCAGACGCCGTCGCGCAAGGCACCGCCGGCGACGTGGACGTAGGCGATCCGATCCAACGGCAACGTGTCGAGTGCCTCGAGTGGATCGGCGCCGAAGTTGACGGCGGACGTGTACAGGTTGGCCACGTCCAGCAGCAGGAGCGCGCCGGTGCGCTCGATGATCTCGCACAGAAACTGCGCTTCGGTGAGCTCGTCGTCGGGCCAGGACACAACGGACGCCACGTGTTCGAGGGCCAGCGGAACGGCCAGCGCATCCTGGGCGATCCGGACGTTGGCCACGACGACGTCGAGCGCGGCGCGGCTGCGCGGCACCGGCAGCAGATGCCCGGCTTCGCGGTTTCCGGCGCGCACGAAAGCGATGTGCTCGCTCACCAACGGGGCACCGAGGGCCGCCGCACACTCGCCGAGGTGCTTCAGCCGGGCGGATTCAGGCCGCTCCGCGCCACCCAGCGAAAGCGAAATTCCATGTGGCACAACGGGAATTCCTTGACTATGAACCGCCTGCAACGACTCCGGCAGGGCGCCCGGCCGGATGCCTTCGGCGATCACCTCCATGAACTCGACACCTGGCAGTCGCTCGATGGTGAGGTCGATCTCGGGCCGCCAGCCGATACCGACGGCGGGACCGGAGGCACCGGCGGTCATCCGCCGCACCCGCCGCACCCGCCGCAGCCGCCGCCACATCCCCCACTGCCGCCACAACCACCGCCATCTGCGACGCCGCCGCTGCCGAGCAACGAGGTGCGCAGATCGTCGTCGGTCAGCGCGGCGAATCCGAGCAGCGCGACGCCGACCACCTGTGCCAGGCGGGCGGCATCGGTGCGCCCGGCCTCCGTCGCAGGCTCGGTCAGGGCCGCCCCGGACTCATACCGGTTGCGCATGCCCTGCAGTGCGAGTTGTCCTGCCGCGGACGGTTGGTGTGCCGCATCGGCAAGAAATGCGCGCACCAGGACGAGCGTCGACAAGCCGGTGGCCACCAGGAAAACGAACAGCAGAAGGACCTTGTGGTGCAGCTCGATGCCGTTGATCAACCGGATCACACCGACAACCCACACCGCGCACGGCAGCAGCACGCAGGCGCGCAGAGCGGCGGTCGAAGCGCTGTCGAGAAGCAGACCGCGGGCGCGCAACCGGTCACCGATCGCCACGATGCGCGGGTGCTCGCGCAGACGCTTGATCGCGACCTTCCGGCGGGGCGCCGCGGACACGCAGTCGGCGACGGCGGCGTCCACATCGTCGGTCAGCGTGACGTCGGCGGCAACGGTGAGCGTGCCGCCGCGAGAAACCAGAAGCCGGTCGCTGAGGGCCAGGTTCGCGATCGCCGCGCTGACAGCACGGTCCGAGCCGCCGGCCAGGTAAGCGGTCTCGTACGGATCCAGCAGCGGCCGCGGAGTCGCGGCATCGGTTTCCGCAGTTTCCGAGTGGATCAACACCGCTCGGAAGGCGTACATCAATGCCAGCGCAAGCAGATACGTGACGAGATAGATCCCCAGAAACTGCGGTCCGGTCAGGCCCCATGATGCTGTCATCGGAATCAACTCCTTGCCGTCGGGTCGAAGAAGCGGAGCAGTGCAGCGAGCGTCTCCGTAACGTCGGCGAGAAGCGACAAAATGCGCTTGCGGCGGCCGTTTCCTTGCATGATTCACAGGTTGAGGACGGTTTGGTACCGTTGGGTACCGCCACTCTTGCAGCACACCCGGTGCCATCCGACACCGGCGGTACCGGATACTGTCGCTAGCAGCACGCGCATCGACCACAAGGGAGTGTTCATGGAGGGCTTCGCCGGGAAAGTCTGTGTCGTCACCGGAGCCGGATCGGGTATCGGTCAGGCCCTCGCCATCGAGCTCGCCCGCTCGGGCGCCAAGCTGGCGATCAGCGACGTCAACACCGAGGGCCTCGCCGAGACCGAAGAGCGCATCAAGGCCATCGGCGCCCCCGTCAAGACAGACCGCCTCAACGTCACCGAGCGCGAGGCCTTCGCCCTCTACGCCGACGCCGTCGCCGAGCACTTCGGCAAGGTCAACCAGATCTACAACAACGCCGGCATCGCCTTCACCGGCGACATCGAGGTCAGCCAGTTCAAGGACATCGAACGGGTCATGGACGTCAACTTCTGGGGCGTCGTCAACGGCACCAAGGAATTCCTGCCGCACCTCATCGCCTCGGGCGACGGCCACGTCGTCAACGTCTCCAGCGTCTTCGGCCTGTTCGCCGTCCCCGGCCAGGCCGCCTACAACGCCTCGAAGTTCGCCGTCCGCGGCTTCACCGAGGCGCTGCGCCAGGAGATGAAGCTCGCCGGCCACCCCGTCAAGGTCACCACGGTGCACCCCGGCGGCGTGAAGACCGGTATCGCCCGCAACTCCACCGCGGTCGAAGGCATCGACCCGAAGGAACTGGCCAAGACCTTCGACGCGAAGCTGGCCAAGACCACGCCCGAACGCGCCGCCAAGATCATCCTGGAGGCCGTCCGCAAGGGCCACGCCCGCGTGCTCGTCGGGCCGGACGCCAAGCTGCTGGACGTCATCATCCGGGCCACCGGCTCGGGCGCGTACCAGGACCTGTTCTCCCGCGTCACGTCCCGCGTGATGCCGTCGCGCTCGCACTGACACCCACCACCCAACGCAAAGGAGCGGTCATGGAGGGATTCGCCGGCAAGGTCTGTGTGATCACAGGAGCCGGATCGGGTATCGGTCAGGCGCTGGCCATCGAACTGGCGCGCTCGGGTGCGTCGCTCGCGATCAGCGACATCGACACCGAGGGCCTGGCCAAGACCGAGGAACAGGTCAAGGCCATCGGCGCTCCGGTGAAAGCCGACCGGCTCAATGTCGCCGAGCGGGAGGCCTTCGAGCTCTACGCCGACGAGGTGGTCAAGCACTTCGGCAAGGTCAATCAGGTCTACAACAACGCCGGCATCGCCTTCACCGGTGATCTCGAGGTCAGCCAGTTCAAGGACATCGAGCGCGTCATGGACGTCGACTTCTGGGGCGTCGTGAACGGCACCAAGGTCTTCCTGCCGCACCTGATCGCCTCGGGCGACGGGCACGTCGTCAACGTCTCGAGCATCTTCGGCCTGTTCGCGGTGCCCAGCCAATCCGCTTACAACGCAGCCAAATTCGCCGTCCGCGGCTTCACCGAGGCGCTGCGCCAGGAGATGAAGCTCGCCGGGCATCCGGTGAAGGTCACCACGGTGCACCCGGGCGGCATCAAGACCAACATCGTGCGCAACTCGACCGCGGCGTCCGACATCGACTCCGCGGGCCTGAACAAGCTGTTCGACCGGGCGGCCCTGACCACGCCGGAACGGGCCGCGCAGATCATCCTCGAGGCGGTCCGCAAGGGCCACGCCCGGGTGCTGGTCGGGCCCGACGCCAAGATCGTCGACGTGATCGTCCGCATCACCGGGTCAGGTGCCTACCAGGGCCTGTTCGCCGCCATCGCCGGACGGGTGCTGCCGCGGCTCGGCTAGTGGTCCAGCGGGTGCTGGGCCAGCCACGCACCCGCCACCGCCGCCGGATCGGCGCCTTTGTCGACCTGACCGATCATGTCGGTCAGCGTCGCGGTGTCCAGCTCGCCGGCAATTCCGTTGAGCGCCAACACCTGTTGTTCGGCGAGGACGTTGCGCCGGTACAAGGGCACCACATTCTCGGCGCGGATCAGCGCGGTGCGGTCGGTCAGCACCGTCACACCCGCCGGTACTGCCGGCGCCGCGGTCGAGGTCCAGGCCACCGTCACCGCACCCGCCTTCAACGCATCGAAAAGGCCTGCGGCGTCCTTGAATTCACGAGCGGCCGGTAGGACGCAGTCCCCCACGCGAGCCGGGTGCGCGTCCCCCGCCACCACTCCGACGGACAAACCGCCGCAATGCCCCGGTAGCGCCGCGACATCCCGCTTGCCCCAACGGTCCGCCGTCGCGGCGGTGACCGCGACAGCCGGCTTGTCCTGGGCCGACGCCGTGTAGTCGGCGGCGGCGACGCCTTCAGGCAACGCCGAGATCATCGACCGGTACACCTGCTCGTCGGCCCGTGCCGTGGCGTGCGGGACGAACCTGGCGAGCAGTTCGCCGGTGAGCCCCGGCGCCACCGTCACATCGGCGGAGTCAAGGGCCGCAACAGGATCCGGGACCAGGTGCACACGGGTCGGGATACCGAAATAGCCCAGCGCCGCCGAGTACAGATGCGCGAGCAGTTTCGACTCGCTGGTCGGCGCCGCGCCGACCGTCAGTGCCGGAGGTCCCGGCACCGACTGTCCGGTGCTGCAGCCCGCCGTCGTCGCGGTGAGCAGTGCAGCCAGCGCCACACCGCCCGCCGCGACCCGGCGGCTCATGGTGTTCAGGCTTGCGACGCGGCGGCCACCGCAGCCGCCACGGCCGGACCCACGCGCGGGTCGAGCGCGCTGGGCACGATGTAGTCGACCGTCAGATCGTCACCGACGACCGAGAAGATGGCATGTGCGGCAGCCACTTTCATCTCCTCGGTGATGCGACGGGCACCGGCGTCCAGGGCGCCCCGGAAGACGCCGGGGAAGGCCAGCACGTTGTTGATCTGGTTCGGGAAGTCGCTACGGCCGGTCGCCACCACGGCGGCGTACTTGCGGGCCGCGTCCGGGTGAATCTCCGGATCCGGGTTGGACAGCGCGAACACGATGCCGTTGGGGGCCATCGTCGCGACGATCTCCTCCGGCATCACACCGGCCGACAGACCGAGGAACATGTCGGCGCCGGCCAGTGCCTCGGCGGCGCCGCCGGTGATCCCACGCGGGTTGGTGCGGTTCGCCAGTTCGGCCTTGAAGCTGTTGAGGTCGGTGCGACCCGAGTGCACGACGCCCTTGCTGTCGAGCACGACGATGTCGCGGATGCCGCTGGCCAGCATGATGTTGGTGCAGGCGACGCCGGCGGCGCCGGCGCCCGACACGACGACCTTCAGGTCGTGGATGTCGCGGTCGAGGGCCTTGGTGGCGCCCAGCAGCGCGGCCAGCACCACGATGGCGGTGCCGTGCTGGTCGTCATGCATGACGGGGCAGTCCAGCGCCTCGATGACGCGGCGCTCGATCTCGAAACATCGCGGCGCGGAGATGTCCTCCAGGTTGACGGCGCCGAACGTCGGACGCAGCCGGATCAGGGTCTCGACGATCTCGTCGGGGTCCTTGGTGTCCAGCACGATCGGGATGGAGTCGAGGCCGCCGAAGGTCTTGAACAGGGCGCTCTTGCCCTCCATGACGGGCAGGGACGCCGCCGGGCCGATGTCGCCGAGGCCAAGCACGGCGCTGCCGTCACTGACGACGGCGACCAGGCGGTTGGCCCAGGTGTACTTCTTGGCCAGGGTCGCATCGGCCGCGATGGCGCGGCTCACCTGGGCGACGCCCGGGGTGTAGGCGATCGACAACGCGCGCTGGGTATCCAGCGGCTCGTTGAGGGCTACGGAGAGCTTGCCCCCTTCGTGGGCGGCGAAAATTTCCGCATCATCGATGACCACCTGGGGTGTGCGCACAGCACCTGACTTATCTGACACCGCGTCAGGCTACTTCACTCAATTGTTACTCGCGGGTTCCGCGTAGCATTTGCGACTGGTCTATTGATCCGAGAAGTCCGCCCCACGGGAGGTCAGCCGCATGCCCTCGTTCCGCGCGCTCCAACCATCGAACTTCCGTCCCGTCCCGAAGAAGACGCAAGCCGGCCCCGATGCCAGCTCGATCCACGTTCCGGTCGCCCGCGCCACCGTCGACTGCGGCGTCTACTCCATGGGCGCGCGGCTACCCGGCAAGTACACCCACGGTGCCGCCGTCGCCAAGGTGCGCGAACTGCGCGCGGCCGGCGCGGAGGCCTTCGTGTGGATCGGGCTGCACGAGCCCGACCAGCACCAGATGCAGGCCGTCGCCGACGTCTTCGGGCTGCACGAACTGGCCGTCGAGGACGCGGTGTGCGCCCACCAGCGGCCCAAGCTGGAACGGTACGACCAGACCCTGTTCCTGGTGCTCAAGACGGTCAGCTACGTCGAGCACGAGTCCGTCGTCAATGCCCGGGAGATCGTCGAGACCGGCGAGATCATGGTGTTCGTCGGGCCCGACTTCGTCGTCACCGTCCGGCACGGCGAGCACAGTGGACTGGCGGGGGTACGGCACCGGCTGGACGAGTCGCCGACCATCCTCACGCTGGGCCCGTACGCGGTGATGCACGCCATCGCCGACCATGTCGTGGACAGCTACCTCGAAGTCACCGCGCTGGTCGAGACCGACATCGACACCATCGAGCAGACCGTCTTCTCCTCACACACCCAGACCGACATCGAGAGCATCTACCTGCTCAAGCGTGAAGTGGTCGAACTCCGGCACTCGGTGAATCCGCTGACGATGGCGCTGCAGCGACTGCTGTCCGACCACAACGACCTGATCTCCAAAGAAGTCCGCCGCTACATCCGCGACGTACATGACCACAACAGCCAGGCCGCCGACCAGATCACCGGGTTCGACGACCTGCTGAGCTCGCTGGTGCAGGCCGCGCTCGGCAAGGTCGGGATGGAACAGAACGCGGACATGCGCAAGATCTCGGCGTGGGTCGCGATCGCCGCGATGCCCACGATGATCGCCGGCATCTACGGCATGAACTTCGACAACATGCCCGAACTGCATTGGCATTACGGCTATTTCGCCGTGCTGACGGTGATGGTGCTGGTCTGCACGGGGTTGTACCGGACCTTCCGCCACAACCATTGGCTGTGACCTACTTCGCCCGGCGCGCCTTGGTCACCTTCGGCGCGTAGGTCCCGAGGTACGCGGTCAGCAGGCGGCGCGCCTCGTCGATGGCGAGGTCGTCACCGCTGGGCGACCGCCGGAACGCGAAGTCGAACAACCGGTTGCCGGCCTCGAATGCCAGCTGCACCACCAATTCCGGGGTGCCGGAACGGATCAGCCCCTTCTCGATGAGTACCTGCCAGTACTGCCTCGCCTGGAACTCGTCGAACTCGGTGGCCAGTTCACTGAGTGTCGGAGTCCGGCTCGCGAACCACAGCTGCACGAAGTCGGCGTGCTCACGGAAGTAGGTGAGGTACGGGTCGACGACGGCGTCCACCGCGTCAGCCAGTGACCGCAGTTTCGACGCGCGCACCGACGCCGAAATCTGCGCGTCGAGGTCGCGGAGATGACGCTGCGCGAGTGCCGCGTCCACCTGATGGCGATCGGGAAAGTAGTGATACATCGACGCCGTCGGAATGCCGGCGCGTTCGCCGACCGCTTTGAGCGTCGCGGCGTCATAACCCTGCTCCGCGAGCAACGCGGAGGCCGCGTCGAGGATGGCCTGTACTCGTTCGATCCCGCGGCGCTGCACCACGGTCGGCAATGCCGACGCCTGGTTATCGAACACGATTCGACATCATATCAACGCAGGGGCCTGCGCAGCCGCGGCGCGTTCATTGCTGCCGTGCAGTGCGCGATATGCGAAGTAGCACACCGTCATCTGCATGCCCCACGTGGCGAGCGCGATGATGTAGAAGATGGTTCGGTGGGCGTCGTCGCCGGGGATGCGATAGAAGTCGTAGATCGCGGCGACCACTGCGCCCGCCGCCGTGGCGGCCACAGTGGCCAGCGCGATGCCGCGGGCGCCGACCTGCCATACCCGCCAGGCGAAATACAGCAGGAACAAGCTGGTGAGCACGTTCATCACCACGTAGAAGATCGCACCGGCCACGCCGAGTTCGGCCGCGAAATTCGACATCACCAGTCCGCCGACGATGGCGAGCGCAAAAACGCCGACATCGACGGCCACTGACGGCGTGTATCCGTGCGTGACCTTCATCAGGCCCAGGACGAGGATCACGGTGATGCCGATCGAGCGGGAGAACGCATCGAAGAAGTACGCCAGGTGGTACATCGGACTGGATTCGTCGGCGCCTACCAGGCCCCAGATGAGGAAGTTGGTGCCCGACGTCGCGACGACGATCCATTCGAGTCCGAGCAGGTAGTTCCGGTAATTGCGAATGAACTTGAGGCCGTAGGTGAATCCGGCGAACATCATGAAGAGATCGGCGACTGCGAACAGCCCGGTCTTGAGATCCATGGCGCGGCCCGTCCCTAGTGCGCGTCGTCGAGGATCTCGGCACGCGGGGTGCCGACCTGTTCCAGCGCCTTGTAGAACCGCTGTGGCTCGACCCACTCTTCGGGGGCGAAAACCCCTGCGCGCGTTCCGGGTTCCTCGTCGAGCGCCGCCACCATGAAGGCCGCACAGGCCGTGCCCGTCGCCGCCGCCATGTTCGTGAACAGATAGGTACCGGCTCCGCTCACCGGGGTACGGCGGGTCACCGCCGTCGGCAATCCGTTTCGCAGCCCGGTGGCCTCCACCTTGAGGCCCGATCGATGCGGGAACGTGTGGCCGACCGCCGCCATGGCGAGGAACTTGATCAGTTCGGCGCGCGTCGCCTCACCGTCAGAGACGAGCTTGCCGATGCCGGACAACGCATAACGCCAACCAGCGACGCTGCCGAACTTGTTGGTCATCGCGGCCACGGCGAAATCGATGGCCCGCTCCATCGGCATCTGGCCTTTTTGCACCGCCAGGCCCAGACCTCGAACGAAGCCGTTGTAGCCCGCGGGGTCCAGACCGCCGAAGCAGCGAATGTTCTTGGCGTCCGGATATTTTCGCGGCAACGTCACCGGTTCCGGGTGCGCGGTTTCGTGCACCATCGTCAGGCCCAGCCCGCCGCCCAATTCGGTCCAGCGGGTCTCGAGCCACGACTGATGCATGACCGGTCCGCCGTTCTGCCACGTCATGCACGGGCCGGCGGCGACCCGCAGCATGTGGTCGAGCACGGCACGACCGACGGCCCCACGCTCGTCACCGACCACCCAGTACACGTCGATGTTCTCGACGGTGTCGAGTTCGGCGGCCGCATCGGCGGCGAAGACGTTGGTGATGCCGGGCGACGCGCCGCAACCGATGTACATCGGTACCCCGGCCGCGCGGGCTTCGTCGTGCAATGACAGGGCGTGCAAAGTGCTTTCGATGTCGTCGTCGAAGTCGAGATAGGGCACTCTGGCCCCCAGGCAGGCCGCCATCACCGGACCGGCGGTGCGGTTGTAAGGCCCGGCGCCGAGCACCACCAACGCGGCGCCGTCGACCGCGGCCCGCAACCCCTCGGTGTCATAGAGGTCGAGGCGCGCCGTGGTGGCCAAGCCGGCCGGCAGCCGTTGCAGCAGTGGATCGAGAAGCTCGGGTCGGATGTCGTAGAGCGCCAGTTCCCAGTCTCCGCCGGCGACGGCGAAACGCTGGATGGCGAGCCGACACATCTCGCCGGCCGCGCCGATGAAGACAATTCGCTTGGCACCCATGGCGATACCCCATATCTGTCGAGGACTTCGGTCTGATTCGGATGTGATGCAAAACTCGATCTGAAATCGATATCGATGTTGACGCTAGCATCAGCCGCCCTTAATCTCAATATCGAATCGAGTTTTGGTTTATCCCGACCGGAGCTCTGCCGTCGAATATCAGGAGCAGCGAACATGACCGAGTCGAAGACTGTCGATGTTGTCGTCGTCGGAGCCGGATTGTCGGGCCTCACCGCCGCATACCGGCTCGCCCAGCAAGGGGTTTCGGTACTGGTGCTCGAAGCCGGCGACAGAGTGGGTGGGCGCACCGTCAACGTCGACGTCGGCGCCGGCGCGGTCACCGATGGCGGAGGCCAGTGGATCGGCCCGTTGCACACCCGGATGTATGCACTGATCGACGAACTGGGTCTGTCGACGTTCCAGACCTATACCGAAGGCAAATCCATCTACCTGAAGCACGGGAAGCGCCGTACCTACCGGGGCACGATTCCCCCGCTGAGCCCTGCGGCGATGCTCGACTTCGCCCAAGCACAGTTCCGGCTCGAGCGCATGGCCAAGCAGGTGCCTGCGACGGCCCCCTGGACCGCCAAGAAGGCCACCGCCTGGGACAGCACCACGCTGGGACACTGGCTGGATGCCAACTGCCTCACCGACGAGGCCAGGCATGTGTTCACGCTGTGCTTCACAACGGTGTATGCCGAAGACCCACATCGGGTTTCGCTGCTCAAGGTGCTGCACCAGATCACGACGTCGGGCGGCATCAACTTCATGGTGAATACCCGCGACGGCGCGCAGGACTCCCGGGTGGTCGGCGGCATGCACCTGGTGTCCGCGACACTCGCGGAGAAGCTGGGCAACCGCGTGATCATCGATTCCCCCGTCCGGGATATTCATCAGGACGCCGACGGCGTCACCGTCCGCTCGGCGCGGATCGACGTCCACTGCCAGCGGGTCATCGTGGCCATGACTCCCGCGGACACGGGCCGGATCAGTGTCACCCCCGCGTTGCCGGTCCGTCGCGCCGCATTGCAAAAGGCCTGGCACAACGGCACCGAGAGCAAGGTGTTCGCGGTTTACGACAAGCCGTTCTGGCGCGAGCAGGGGTTCAACGGATCGGCGATCACCGATTTGCCGATCGCACATTTCGTCGTCGACAACTCGCCCCTGGACGCCAGTGTGGGTGTCCTTCTCGCTTTCGTCGGCACCGCCGGTTCCGGTCCGGGCTTCACCTGGACCGACGAGGTGCTGAATGACCCGTCCGCCCGCCATGCTGCGTTCGTGCGCGACCTGGTCACGTTGTTCGGCCCCGAAGCGGCGAATCCGGTTGAGGTCGTGGAGAAGTCATGGGCCGACGAGCCGTGGATCAACGGTTGCGTGGGTACCCGTGCCCCGGGGATACTCACCGGCTACAGCGACGCCGCGACCGCGCCGGTGGGTCGGCTGCATTGGGCCGGCACGGAGACCGCCCCGGAATTCGAGAGCTACCTGGAAGGTGCCGTCCGTGCCGCCGAACGCGCGGTTGCTGAGGTCCGTACGGCGCTGAGCGTCGCGGTGCATAGCAAAACGGGCCACCGGTGACAACTGTTCGGGCATGATCTTCCAATGAAAATTGGTAGCAAGTCCACCGTAGTCGCGTTGGTCGTTGCCAGTGGGGTGCTCACGGGCATCACAGCGCCGGCCGCCCACGCCAATGGCGCGGACGCCGTGATCAGAGACCTCGAAGCCGAGGGCTACACCGTCAGGATCAACTGGCTCAACGGCAACAAGCCGGTGCTCCTGCCCCGTTGCACCGTGGTCCGGGTCAACAACCCGTCCTCCGACGAACCCGCCGAGGGTGATGTCGTGTGGGCCGATGTCGCCTGTCCCAACAACACGTCCTAGGCCCGAGGTTCGGCGGCCCGGCGTCGCTGATCGAGGACGTCGACGCCGTCCTGCTGCCACGCATCCCGCATGGCGCCGGCGCCTTTGAGCCGCACCCAGGCGGCCTCGGTGGCGGTGATGGGGGTGGCGCTCAGGATCCGCACCGGCTGGTACGGCTCGGGCAGCTCGACTTCGCCGATGTCGCTGGCGCCCAACAGGAATGCGGTGAATGCCGCCCCCTGCCAGACCGGCTGCTGCAGATCGATCAGCGCATCCGGCTCCAGGATCAGGCCTTCGACGGCGGGCGCCGACGCCAGTACCGCGATCGAGCGGGCCAGCGCCGTCGGGGTGGGGCCGCGCAGGGACAGTACGGCCTCCGCCCGCGGGCCGCGGATCCCGTCGGCCACCATGTCCATCGGGTCCGTCATCGGGTAGCGCGAACAGCCCAGGGACGCATAGTGATACACGTCGCCGTCGGTCG
Source organism: Mycobacterium sp. 360MFTsu5.1 (assembly GCF_000383495.1). Lineage (NCBI taxonomy): Bacteria > Bacillati > Actinomycetota > Actinomycetes > Mycobacteriales > Mycobacteriaceae > Mycobacterium > Mycobacterium sp. 360MFTsu5.1. Next base: position 525,585 of record NZ_KB911466.1, read on the forward strand.
GCCCGTAGCGCAGCACCTCGATGGGGTCGGCGCCGAGGAAGGTGACGCTGGCACCCACCGGCTCGGCGGTACTGCCGCGGTCGGCGAAATGCGTTGTCAGACGGGCCCGAACCGCGCCGAGGACGTCGGTCACTGCGGTAGTGACAGGTTGCGACCCGTGGCCGGGTCGAACAGGGTCAGTTTGGAAGTGTCCAGGGCCAGCTCGACCCGACTGCCCGCCGTCGCGGACGACTTGGCCGAAACCCGTGCCACATAGGTGTTTTCGCTCGACCCGGCGTCCGCGGTGTCGTCGGCCAGCTGCTCCAGCTGCGCGGCCTGGGCGCCGGCACCTTCGAGGCGGAAGTGCACGTACTTGTCCGCGCCGAGTGATTCCACCAGCTCGGCGTCGACCTCGAACGTCAGCGACTGGATGCGCGCGTACGCATCGATCACCGAGGCGTCGTCGAACTGCTCGGGACGCACACCCGCGATCAGGTCGGCCGACGGCCGCTGCAGGTCGAGCGCCGCGCGGGCGTCGTCGCTCAAGGTGACCTCGCCGAAGGGCAGCTGCACCCCGACGTCCGTCCGCGTGGCCGGGAAGAAGTTCATCGACGGGGAACCGATGAAGCCGGCGACGAACAGGTTGGCCGGCGCGTTGTACAGCTCGTCTGGGGTGCCGACCTGTTGTGCCACACCGCCGCTCATCACGACGACGCGGTCCCCCAGCGTCATCGCCTCGGTCTGGTCATGCGTGACGTAGACGGTGGTGGTGCCGAGACGGGCCTGCAGCCGGGCGATCTCGGTGCGCATCTGCACCCGCAGCTTGGCGTCCAGGTTGGACAGCGGCTCGTCCATCAGGAAGGCCTTGGGGCTGCGCACGATGGCGCGTCCCATCGCCACGCGCTGCCGCTGGCCGCCGGACAGCTGGGCCGGCTTGCGGTCCAGAAGTGCGGTCAGGTCAAGGATTTTCGCGGTCTCCTCGACCTTGGCCGCGATCTCGGCTTTCGGCATCTTCGCGAGCGTGAGCGGGAACGCGATGTTCTGCCGCACCGTCATGTGCGGGTAGAGCGCGTAGGACTGGAACACCATCGCGATGTCCCGGTCGCGGGGCTCCTTCTCGTTGACCCGCTCCCCGCCGATGCGCAGTTCGCCGGAGCTGATGTCCTCGAGCCCGGCGATCATGTTGAGCGTCGTCGACTTTCCGCACCCCGACGGCCCCACGAGGATCAGGAACTCACCGTCGGCGATGGTCAGCGACAGGTCCTGCACTGCGGTCGCCCCGCCGGTGTAACTCTTGGTGACGTGGTCCAAAACGATTTCGGCCATGACCTACCCCTTCACCGCACCGGACGTCAGGCCCGCGACGATCCGTCGTTGGAAGATGAGAACAAAGATGATGATGGGCACCGTGATGACCATCGCGCCGGCGGCGATGGACCCGGTCGGCTCCTCGAATTGCGAACTGCCCGTGAAGTTCGCGATCGCCACCGGTGCGGTGATGGCCCGCTGGGTGGCGGTCAGCGACAACGCCAGCAGCAGGTCGTTCCAGGCGAAGATGAACACCAGGATGGCCGCCGTGACGATGCCGGGCGCGGCCAGCGGCGCGATGACCTTCCGGAAGGCCTGCCCCGGCGAGGCGCCGTCCATCTTGGCGGCCTTCTCCAAATCCCAAGGGATCTCCCGGAAGAACGCCGACAGGGTGTAGATCGCCAACGGCAGCGCGAAGGTGATGTACGGCAGGATCAGGCCCGGCCAGGTGTCGAACAGCCCGACGGTGCGCTCGATGTTGAACAGCGGTGTCACGAGCGAGATCTGGGGGAACATCGAGATCAGCAATGCCAGGCCGACCAGCAGCCGCTTACCCGGAAAGTCCAGCCGCGCCACGGCGTAGGCGGCCATGCCACCGATCGTCACCGCGATGGCGGTGGTGATGAGCCCGATGCCGATCGAGTTGAACAGTGCCGAGCCGAAGGCGCCGCCGGTGAAGATGCCCTTGTAGTTGTCGAAGGTGATCTGACGCGGAATCAGGTTGCCGTCCTTGACCGTTGACGTCGGCTTGAGGGACAGCGAGAAGATCCAGAGCACCGGCAGCAGCGCGTAGATCACCACCAGGATGTTGACCACGCCCCAGCCGGCCAACCGGCCGCCACTTCTCTGCCCGCTCACGTCACCGCACCTCGGCTTCCGCACCGGGCGCCGCGGCACCGAAGATCTTGATGTAGATGAAGGCGATGATCGCGACGGTCAGGAAGATCAGCACGCTGATCGCCGAGCCCAGGCCGATGTTGAACGCCTTGAACAGGTTGTCGTAACCCAGGATCGACACCGAACCGGTGTTGTTGGTGCCGCCCGTGAGCACATAGATGTTGTCGAAGATGCGGAACGCGTCCAGCGTGCGGAACAACAGGGCCACCAGGATGGCCGGTTTCATCAGCGGCAGAGTCACTTTGGCGAACCGCTGCCAGCGGCCCGCGCCGTCCATCTGCGCCGCGTCGAGCAGTTCCCGCGGTACCAGCACCAACCCGGCCAACAGCAGCAGCGACATGAACGGCGTCGTCTTCCACACCTCGGCGAGCACCACGATGGCCAGCGACGGCAATTGTTCGGTCAGCGGCGCGGTGCCCGTCGGCAGCAGGTTCGCGAGGTATCCGGTGCCCGGCGTCCACGCGTAATACCAACTGTAGGAAGCGGCTACGGTCACGATGCCGTACGGGATGAGGATGGCCGTACGCACGACGGCACTGCCGAACATGGTCCGGTGCATCACCACCGCCAGCGCCATACCGAGCACGAACTCGATGGCCACCGACACCACCGTGATGCCGAGCGTGACCACGAACGCCGTCCACCAGTAGTGGTCGGTGAGGATCGTCGTGTAGTTGTCCAGGCCCACGAAGCGGGTTTCCGCCGGCGCCGCGAGGTTGTCCCTGTGCAGGCTCAGCCACACCGCGTAGGCGACGGGATACGCGGCCACCGCCAGCATCACCAGGACGGCGGGGGCGATCAGGAGGTAGGCGAGCCGGCGCTCGGGGTTGGCTGCCGTGTTCGCAACTCCGGTGTCGCTCACGGAATCAGCCCCTTGCCGTCAATCGCCTGCTGTACCTCGGACGCCAGCTTGTCGGCGGTGCGCTCCGGGTCGATCTTGGTGATCGGGGCCAGCGTCGCCGAAATCCGCGTCGACACCGCCTGATACTGCGGCGTGGCCGGCCGGACAGCGGCGTCGGCGAGTTGGCGGCGGATCACCGCGTACTGCGGGTACTTGGCCTGGAACTTGGCATCGTCATACAGCGACGCGCGGACCGCGGGCAGCCCGCCCTCCACCGACGTGAACTGCTGGTTGGTCGCGCTGCGCATGCACCGGATGGCCTCGAAGGCCTCGGCCTTGTGCGTACTGGTCTTGCTCACAGCAAGATTCAGCCCGCCGATGGTGACCTTGGCCGGCACCCCGGGCTGCACCGCTGGGTAATCCGCGAAGCCGAACACCTTCTTGCTCTCGTCGTAGGCGGTGGTGAACTGCGCGTCGTCGGGCGCGAAGGTGCCGACGTCGTTGATGGCGCTCTTGAGCTCCGCGTGCTGATCGAGCGGCAGGAACGGCACGCCGCCCTTGACCGCGTTCTCCAGCAGCGACGGCAGCACGAACGGCCAGTTCACCTCGAGCGCGGCCTTGCCCTGCTCGAGCGCGAGCCGCGCCGTCCCCTCGTCGGTCTGGGTGATCGACGGGTCGGCGCCGGGTGCGGTGGCCACCGACTTGATGACCTGCAGCGCCTTGACGGTCGCGGCGCGGTGCTCAGGGGTGTCGGTCAGGGTGACGGTCTTGCCGTCGTCGGACAGCACGCTGCCACCGGCACTGGTCAGCAAGGTGTTGAACCAGACCACCAGGCCCTCGTACTGCTTGGCCTGCACGGCGATCCAGCTCGGTCCGCCGGCGGCATGCAGCCGTGTCGCCTGCGCGACCATGTCGTCCCAGGTGGCCGGCGCTTCGGACATCAGATCGGCCCGGTACCAGAGCATTTGGGTGTTGGTCGTGATCGGCGCGGCGAACAGCCGGCCCTGCCACTGCGCGGTCTTCAGCGGTCCGGGCAAGGTGTCGTCGGCGGCGTCGGCTTCCGCTTTACCGGCCGGGTCGTCGGACAGCGGCACGGCCCAGCCGGCCTCGGCGAACTCGGCGGTCCACACGACGTCCAGGCCCATGATGTCGAGGTTCTTGTCGTTGCCGGTCAACCGGCGCGCCAGTTGCAGCCGCTGATCGTCGGCGCCCTTGGGCAGACTGACCTGCTTGATGCTGAAACGGCCGCCGAGTTCGGCGTTGCACCGCCTGGCGAGGGCCGAGAACGTCGCCTTCTCATTGGCCGACGTGTACACGCTGACGACGGTGCCGCCCGCACCGGAACCGCAGGCGGAGACCAACGTGGCGGCCGTGCACGCCGCCGCACCCGCTGCCAGCGCAGCCCGCAGCTTTCCCGCGCGCACCACGGACGCCTCCTGTCTCACGGGAACCTCCCGCGCGCAAACCGTAGAGCGCGGCAGGTGTGCCATGCAACATATCGCCACCTGGTGGCGGATATGGCGACCGAGGCCGGAAGGCCCTAGAGCGACAGCCGCCCCAGCAGATCGCGGCCCTGTTCGGCACACACCGGATCGCACAACACGTCGTAGCGGCCCGCGACGAGCTGCATGGTGGAGCTGAAATCCCTTGTGCCGCGGGACATCGCGTACTGCACGCCCGAGGTGATCAGGCCGAAGAAGATGCCGGCGATGAGGCCGGTGAACAGCGAGCCCCACGCATTGGTACCGAAAAGCCCGAGCACCAGCCCGATGAACAAGCCCAGCCACGCCCCGGTCAGGATGCCGCCGGCCAGCACGCGCGGCCAGGTGAGCCGCCCGGTGACCCGCTCCACCTGCATCAGGTCGACGCCCACGATGGTCACGTGCTGCACCGGAAACTCTTGGTCTGACAGGTAATCGACGGCGCGCTGCGCCTCGGCATAGGTCGGGTACGAACCGATGGGCCAGCCCTTGGGCGGAGTCGGCAATCCGGGCTGTCCACCCGGGCCCGGGGTCCGGTCGGGCTGCAGCGGATTCGTCATGCCCCTGGTCTCCTGTCACTCGCCTCGGAACGCGCTTCGGCTACCACGATGCCATGAACTCGTGCGCTAGGTTGGTCGGCATGACAAGTCCGGGCGGGCAGTCGGGCCAACCCTCCTGGGATCCCTCGAGGCCGGCCGGGTCCGTGCCGCCGCCGACCGGCACCGATGCCGAGGCGACCAGCGACTACCCGGTGTACGAGTACCCGGCGCTCGAAGAGCCGGGACCCACCTCAGCGCCATGGCAGCAGGGGCCGCCCGCGCCCGCGCCGCAGGTCCCACCGCAGCCGCCGACGGGTCCGTTCCCCATGCCTCCCGGACCGCCGCCACCCATGCCTCCCGGCCCGCCGCCACCCGGCTTCTACGGTGCGCCGCCTGCCGGGCCGTACGGCCCGCCGCCGGGGATGGCACCACCGGGATACCTGCCGCCGACCGGCTACCTGCCGCCCCCGCTGTACTCGTCGTATCCGGCGCCGCGGTCGAACGACGGCATGGCCATCGGGTCTCTGGTGTCGTCGCTGGTCGCCTTGCCGCTCTACTTCATCTGCTTCGTGTTCGGCCCGGCCGGCTCGGTGCTGGGCATCGTGCTCGGCACCGTGGCCCTGGCGCAGGCGAAAGGCCGACCGCGCACCAACGGCAGAACCATGGCCATCGCGGGCATCGTCATCGGTGCTGTCACGCTCGTCGTCGGCCTGGTCGGCTTCCTGCTGCTGTTCGACTGGGCCTCACGCCAAGAACCGACCTTGTGATCGGCGCGCGGGTGAACCGGCTGGCGGTCGGCTCGGTCGCGTGCGCGCTGGCCGGTGTGGTGTTCGGGCCCTTGGCACTCATCGGCGTCGGGCTCGGCGTCGTCGCCTACGAGCGCATCCCCGGCAGCGGCACCCGCGGCAGCCTGCTGGCCTTGTCCGGCATCGTGTTCGGCGCGCTGGCGTTCCTGCTCAACCTGTTTCTGGTCGTCCTGGTCCTCGGCGGCTAGCTGTACTGACCTGAGAGGTTAGGTACGCGGCTGGCGGGTGGTTGACCTTTGAGTGCTGTGTGGCCGCGATGGTGATTGTAGGTGTGTAGCCACCGCGGGAACTCGGCGCAGCGTTCGGCGTCGCTGCGGTAGAGCCGGGCGTAGGCCCATTCGTCGGCAAGCGTGCGGTGGAAACGCTCGACCTTGCCGTTTGTCTGTGGACGGTAGGGGCGGGTTCGTCGGTGCTTGATGTCACCCAGAGCATCACGAAATTTGTGTGACCGGTAGCAGGATCCGTTGTC